>BTQE01000027.1:0-31032 GCA_036985715.1 Rhodothermia bacterium | reverse complement strand
GGACACGAGAGCGCTAAACCCGTACAGGACACGGGTTTATGAGATGAGAGTGGTGAAATCTGGACGGGCTACGCGAGAGAAATCGCGCGAGGGAAACTGTTAATTCGTAAACTCAGGCTAGTTCTACTTTCTCGCGACTTTACGAATCTGGTGTTGATTGCCGTCGTTCTCGCCATTCCGGCCGCCTACTTCGGCATGAGCAAATGGCTGGAGGGATTCGTCTATCACACGAACATTCAGCCCACGTCGTTTATTTTTGCCGGTCTGCTGGCTTTGTCCATTGCGTGGCTCACCGTGAGTTACCAGACGATAAAAGCGGCAAATTCGGATCCTGTAAGAGCACTTCATTACGAGTAGATCCGAAGGAAATGAATGTCGCTGGCCGCGCATCCCATCAGAACCAGGTTCGATAGAATGATGAGAGCTGATCGTGCCATATTCACACACTTGGAATTGGATTAGGACCCCTTGTTTTTTGCCGACCCATCTCGAGATCACGAATCAGCCAGGGTGCACGCATTGGCGACGAATTTTCCGGATTAGCGCGTGCGCTAAGGAAGATTCTCCAGGTCGTCAAGATCCTGATGTCTGCCTGCCGCCCGCTTGCTGACCTTGAGACTCACCAGGTCGATAATGGAAACGTCTATCTCGCCCCACTGCTCAATGATTCGGCGTTTATACGAGTCCTGAAATTCCAGGCCGCTAATCGTTGTCAGGACTTCGATACGAAACGGAGGCAAACCCATCCGAACGATTCGACGCTCGACAAGAAAGAGATCCGGGCTAAGCTTGCCGACACTGAATCCGTACTCGTTCAGAGCTGAAACCAGAGCGACGGCATTGTCCTCTGATATCTCTACCCACACACCCAGATCGGCTGTTGATCGAACGTATCCATGGTATGCAACCGCGTACCCACCGATCAGGAGATACCTAACGCTGTGGTCCTTCAACAACTTCAAGAACTCGCTGAAGTCGTCCGGCAGAGGAATCGTAGGCATATAGTACTCGCCGAATCTGCTCGACCGCGATCAGGCGTTCATGTGGAGTCCGGGAGAGCCAGAATTCCCGATCCGCAGCGTCCTGGTTCTCAAACGTCGCTACCTCCAACACGCTCCGATCAACGATCCGTTGATTTGATTTCATGGTGACGATCGTACTGGAATTGTTGACAATTGATTCTACGCATTTATTGGATTGCGTACTTCGATATTACAATGAACGAGAATCCGAGAAACGAGCGGCGCTGATTCGCCACGTCCGCTCCGATCAAACGCGAAACGTCAGTGTCTCCTTCAAGAGCCGCGTGCCCCGTACCCGATATTCGGAGCGCGACCCCTGGGGCCTTACTTCTTCAACTTCCGCCAGGCCGAGAAACCCTGCAAAGTTCTCGAGCACGCGACCGTGATCGAGTGGGCGTAATCGCGTTCTGTACGGTTTCATGGTTTTTAGAAGGCAATCATCTTGTATATCATTGTTATCTAATGTTATCATACAAACACATAATATGGAATAATAAAGCTATAAATGAGACCTACGGATAATCCCTATAGCCCTGGTGCCGGTTCACCGCCACCCGAACTGGCCGGCCGCGACGAATTACTGAATCAAGCTTCCGTTGCAATTCAGCGGATAATGAAGGGTCGTACTGCCAGAAGTCTGCTGATGCTTGGATTGCGGGGCGTGGGAAAGACTGTTCTGCTTAATCGTATTAGCCAGATCGCTGAGGATCTCGACTGTCACACGGTGATATTCGAAGCAGACAGTAGAAGCACGCTGCCCGAGTTGTTGACCGAGCAGCTCCATCGATTCCTACTCAAGATCGACCGGCGACGCCGGGTCTCACAAGAGGTTCGCAATGCCTTTTCACTTCTTCGCGGTTTTGCCGGTGCTTTCAGTGTGAGGTACAGCGACATCGAGATCGGTCTGACAGAAAGCCAGACAACTGGTGACCTTGCTCTCGACTTGACGGATTTATTGACGGCGATAGCCGAAGCAGCCGATTCTCGAGACACTACCGCAGTTATACTGATCGATGAAGTACAGTTTATCTCACAACACGATCTCAGTGCTCTTGTAATGGCACTCCATCGTATTTCGCAACGTCAACTGCCTCTACTTCTCATGGGAGCAGGTTTGCCACAACTCGCGGGTCTGGTTGGAGAGGCAAAATCATATGCGGAACGATTATTTGAATATCCCCTTATCGGTAGACTATCGAGAGGAAATGCCACCAGAGCACTCGTACTACCTGCAAAAGAGGAAGGAGTAACTTTCGAGGAGGACGGAATCGAACTCATTCTCCAAGAAACAGACGGCTACCCGTTTTTTATCCAGGTTTGGGGCTTTCATGCATGGGACGTCGCTTCAGATTCTCCGATCACGGTTGCTGACGTGAAACAGGCATCGAAGAATGCCATTGCGGCTCTTGATGCCGGTTTTTTTCGAGTTCGTACTGATCGGCTTACGAAGCGGCAGCTCGACTACGTAATCGCACTGGCTTCCCTCGAATCGATTCCGGCTACCTCAACTGACGTAGCGAAGAAGATGGAAGAAACAGTAACCAGCGTAGCTCCGATCAGGGACACTGTGATTCGAAAGGGTGTTGCATTCAGTCCTTCACGGGGAATGATCGAATTCACGGTGCCCAAATTCGATGAGTTTGTAAGACGGACGTTCAAATAGTCGCGTATTCCGTCTAAATGTGAAGTGTATAGACTACCCATCCAATACTCCCAAATCATCACCATAGCTGCGGTGTCAAGCTCGTAGTAGGATCAGCTGCTGAAACAGATTGCGGTCGCCCGGCTGCAGCGTCGTCCCATGGTAAAGGTCAAAGATCTGCGGCTTGTGCTGGAGTGACCTGATTTTCTGTACCAGCATTTATGTTAGTTCCGGGGCGTGTTGATTGTTGAGTGTCTCGGCGTATTCGTCCGGAGACAAATATCCTAGACTGCTATGTGGATGTTCGGTGTTGTATTCGTGGCGCCATCGTTCAATCAGAATTCTGGCCTCGGTTACGCTGCCAAAGAGCTCTTGGTTGAGCACTTCGTCCCGCAGACGGGCAGGGAGGGTGGGATGTGATCGATAAGGAAAGCCGGGTCGGCAGCCGCCGTAGCGAGCGCTGCCTACTCAACGGCTGGAAATCTCGGCCAATATGTTATGGTTGTTCCGACGCATAATGTCGTTATTATTCGGTGTGGCCTGGAGTATGGAAAGCCGGGATTCGAAGCAGTGGATATAACGAGAGAGATTTTGAAGGCTTTCCCTCGAAGAATTAGAAACAGATGTTTGAGCCAGCCTACCTGAAGCTTCCAGCGGGTGAGCTCGAGCGGCGAGCCGAGAAGGTGCTTGCCTCGCTCGCCTCCTGCCGGGTTTGTCCCCGCGACTGCGACGTCGATCGCCTGCAAGACAAATATTCAGCATGCAAAACGGGCAGGTATGCCGTCGTCAGTAACTACTTCCCTCACCATGGAGAGGAGAACTGCCTTCGTGGATCTCGCGGCTCCGGCACAATTTTCTTTTCGCACTGCAATCTGCGCTGCGTTTTCTGCCAGAACTACGACATCAGCCAGGCCCAAAAGCCGAATTCACTTCCTGGATGCCCCCCTGCGATGCTGGCATCCATGATGTTGGAGCTTCAAGCATCTGGTTGCCACAACATCAATTTCGTGACGCCAGAGCACGTCGTTCCTCAGATACTAGAAGCGCTGGTCATCGCCGTGGGCGCTGGTCTTCGACTCCCCATCGTCTACAACACCAGCGCGTACGACTCGCTTGATAGCCTCGAGCAAATGGACGGAATCGTTGACATCTACATGCCGGATTTCAAGTACTGGTCCAATGACCTTGCGAAAAAGTATCTGAAGGCTGAGAATTACCCGAACGTGACTCGGGGGGTCATTCAGGAAATGCACCGGCAAGTAGGCCCGCTAGTAATGGATCATCAAGGAATTGCCAAACGCGGTGTGCTGATCCGTCATCTCGTCATGCCGGGAAGCCTGGAAGAAACGCGGAATATTCTTACCTGGATAGCCGATGCGCTTGGATCTGATACGTACGTCAATTTGATGGACCAGTATCGGCCGGCCGGCAAAGTATCCCGCGATCGCCACGTTGAAATCAATCGATCCGTAACAGCGTCGGAGTTTCTCGCGGCTGAGCGAATGGCTGACGAGCTTGGGTTCGAGCGCCTCGATCGTCGGCGCACGAGTATTTTGGTATAATAGCCAAGAATGCAGAGGTGTCTACAAAAGTGACATTGAACTAAACCGCTTCGCGGTAGATATCTCGCACCGGATCGCCTGGTCGGCAAGATCGTCCGGTGCTCAGGCCCTCTTCTTTTGTGACTTGGCGTAAGGAGTCGACAGACTCCGAGTGAGGTGAAGTATTATTCGGTTGCAAAATCGTTTTTCCCCCACGTCACCATGGAGTCTGTCATGAACATCCTACGCCAACGAATGATCGAGGATCTCACGATCCGCAACTACTCGCCAAGGACGATAGAAGTTTACGTCGACCGAGTAGCCAAGTTCTTCGGCCGCTCGCCCGACAAGCTGGGTCCGGCCCAGATCCGCGAGTTTCAACTGTTTCTTGTCCAGACGAAGAAGTGTTCCTGGACGCAGCTCAACCAGACCGTCTGCGCCTTGCGCTTCTTTTATCGCACCTGCCTGGGTCGGACGAAGGTAATCGAGCACATTCCTTACCCCAAGCAGCCAAAGAAACTTCCAGTGGTCCTGAGCCGCGGCGAGATGGCCTCGGTCTTCAGCGCCATCACGAATCTCAAGCACCGCACGATCGTCATGACGCTCTACGCGACCGGTACACGCATCTCCGAGGCGCTCTCGCTCAAAGTCTCGGACATAGACAGTCGAAGGATGGTAATCCACATCCGAGAGGGGAAGGGCGGCAAAGACCGCTATGTGCCCCTCTCTGAGACGCTTTTGGAATGCTTGCGGCTCTACTGGAAGCAGTACCGACCGGATCCGTGGCTCTTTCCGGGCAAAGACCTACGTCGTCCTCTAACGAAAAGTGCCGTTCAGCAGGTCTGCGCAAAAGTGCGCCGAAAGACTGGCCTGAGCAAGGGGCTCTCACCCCATACGTTCCGGCACACGTTTGCCACTCATCATCTGGAGGCGGGAACTGACCTGAGGACGATCCAGGTCTGGATGGGACATGCGAGTCTGCGCTCGACCTCGATCTACCTGCACGTGGCAGCCCAGCGGCCGGGCGGGCTCGATCTACTCACTCCGGTACTGCACTCTGAAGCGATGACCGTCCGAAGCTAACTCTTGTCTGCACCTCGGTTCGAAGTGGCCGAGGTCTTGAGCCGCTATCAAGACGACTGCGTTGCCCTCTCGCTCCAGCAGCAACGGGTCATCGGGGACCTGGTGGCTTGTCGCACGGCCGCGCTCGGAGCCCACGTCGGGCGATGCGACGCGTGCGGGCACGAGGAGATTTCCTACAACTCGTGCCGCAACCGGCACTGCCCTAAATGCCAAGCCCAGAAGCAGGCCGCATGGCTCGACGCCCAGTGCGAAAACCTGCTTGACGTACCGTACTACCACATCGTCTTCACGCTGCCCGAAGATCTCGGCCCGCTCGCCCTACAGAACAAACGCATCCTCTACGGCCTGCTGTTCCGCTCGGCCGCCGAGACACTTTTGTCCATCGCCCGGGACGAGAAGCATCTCGGAGCCAGGATCGGCTTTACGGCCGTCCTGCATACCTGGGGGCAAACACTCATGCATCATCCGCACCTGCACTGCGTTGTCCCGGCCGGTGGACTCTCAGGCGATCGAGGATCGCCGAAGGGCCGTGAGTCGCCGGTGGACGGACAGCGCTGGATCCCGGCCCGAGAGAACTTCTTTCTCAGCGTACGTGTTCTCTCTCATCTATTCCGGTCGAAGTATCTCGCCTATCTGCGAGAGGCCTATCGCGGCGGAGAGCTCGTCCTCGCCGGTCGTCTCAAGGAACTCGCTGACCCCGGTGCCTGGCGAGCCTTCCTCGAACCCCTACAACAGATCGACTGGGTTGTCTATGCAAAACCGCCGTTTGGATCCCCTGAGCGCGTTCTTAAGTACCTCGCTCGCTACACGCACCGCGTCGCCATCTCGAACCGCCGCCTTCTCTCGATCGAAGGCGGAATCGTCGCCTTCCGCTACAAAGACTACCGCCGCGGCAGGACCGAGCGCGTGATGCGCCTCTCGGCCGTAGAATTTATCCGGCGCTTCATGCTGCACCTCTTGCCCAGCGGCTTCGTCCGTATCCGGCATTATGGCCTTCTTGCCAACCGCTATCGTAAGGAGAATCTCACTCTATGCCGCCACCTTCTCACATCACGCGCACGCGCCGTAGTCACCGAACCCGCTTCCTGCCAGCGCCACGCCCTGTGCCCCGTTTGTAAAAAGGGCCTCATGCTCTTCGTCGAACAGCTCTGGCCTCCGTCAAGAGCCGGCCCATTCCACATGAAACCGCTCTGCTATACTTGAACGCATTTCCTCCCATGTGCACATCCTTCAAAGATGTTTCGAGGGCTTTTACTTCGATACCAGGCAGAGCTACATCCTGTCGGCTCTCAAACCGCCCAGATATGTCCCCACTGCAGCGCATGAGCATGGAATAACTGGCAATACCTTACTGCCTCCGTTCCAACACCTCACCTCTTCATTACGTAGCGCGCCCCTGAGGTCCTCCCGAGTTCGATTCAATTCCCATAGCTGATCCGACCCGCGGCTTAGTTCAACGGGATTGTATCAGGAATGCCGTCACACACCCGATGATCGACGACCAGACCCTATCTTGTCCACTCCAGACACAATCCTATTCATTAGGTCAACTCACTTCTGTTTGTGGAAAAATCACCTTTAAAAGTGTGATAATATCATTTCAAGTGTAAGCTGAGAAGCAGAGAAACCGTCCATTTCCAATCAAAAAGAACGACTGTTTTCGATGGAAGGGGTACTTTGAATTCTGAAAAAGCGACACAAGCCAAACACTATTCGGAACTGGGAAATTATATCGCAAGTCCCTTCAAAATAGTGGTATCAGGAGAGTTCAGGCCGCCGATATAACAAGAGGAGCAGTCGATTAGGCACTCTCGAGGGTCTCAACGAAGGGCTTTGTGAGCCAGCATCCACGAGAGACCGACGCTACTTCAACACAATCATTGTGATGGTCTTCGTGTAACCACCCATCTGTATGCGCAGCAGATAGGGCCCCGACGGTAGATTGGTCGCATCAAATCTTGCAGCATAGCGCCCTGGAGACTGCTCCTGATCTACGATCGTTTGGATCTCTCTACCCATGATATCGAATACCGTCAGCCTTACGTTCGTAGTCGCTTTTACGTCGAAAATAATCTGCGTAACAGGATTGAACGGATTTGGGTAATTTTGATAGAGTTTATAAGAGTCGGGGATTATGTCCATTGGGGTATCGTCGACGATTCCTGTGGTACCCGCGATCGTGACCTTTACCGTTCCCACGACCGGACCGCTCTGATCTGCGGCCGTTACCAGGAAGTCGCCGGCCGTATCGCCAGCCGTGTAAAAGCCCGTCTGATCAATCGAGCCGCCTGTCGCGGACCACACCGGATTGAAAACAAATGGATCCCCGATCTGGTCGAACCCTTCGGCTATAAATTGCTTGGATTCACCCCGTGCAAGAGTGATATCCAGTGGTGAGACTGTGATCGACGAAAGCGCCCGTTCGCCTACTACCTTTAAATCAATAACCACGGGATACGTGACCGTGTATGCACCAGTCGACAATGAAACATCGAGAGTATCCGAGTGAACACCTTCGGGTAGTGTCGTAGACTTTAGCGTTAATTTAATCGCGGTCGGTACCTGGCCGGCACCAGCATCGAGCGAAATCCAATTTGCGGTCTTCGTAGCAATCCATGTCCAGGCGGTGGGTCCTACGTCTGAAAAGGTGACCCGAACCTGGGCATCAGTTTGTTGCGAAGTCAGTACGGTTTTTTCTACTCGGAGCGGCACGGGCGTCGGGATAGCAGGGGCGAGGCTCGCGCTGGTAACGGTTGCGACGGGAACGAGAGTTGTCTCATAGCCGCCATCGCCATCCTGATCAACGTCGAGCGGAAGGGAATTTGGTGTTACACCGTTCTGAAGAACGAAGCGAAGACCTCCACCCTGTTGCACGACCACATTGGGAAATAAAATATTATCACGATCGGCTGTTTCATTGGCGAGCATCCGAACTACCTGTATGACGGACTCGGTCTCCACGGCCTTCACCGTGATCGTATAGACCTGCGCATCCGCCAGCGAAACAACAACGCCAAAATCATTCGGGAAGTAACCGAGTCCTGGAATCAGATATTCTAGGTCAGCAAAACCGTCCTGCTTCTCCGGGCCCGTATGATTGCCGATGAAATCCTCGACGTGAACACCAATGCGACCGCTACTCGTGATGTAGATCAAATTTTGTGGGACGGTCACTTCGGCTAAGGGTAGAATTCGTTTCGCGGATGGATTATCTGCGGCTGTGGCTTCGTACCCGCTTTTCAGCATTTCAACAGTTCGATCGAGCGCTTTGACGCCCGCGGCTGTCTGACAAGCATCTGTGACCAGTCCGACGTGTTCACAAGGAAAGACTTCGAATTCCTCGATCCAAGGATTATCGCTCCCGTTGGACCGTTTTACACCTGAATAATCCATCTTCCCGACACGCGGATCTCTTCCGAGCGTAGCGCTGCTCAGCGGGACGGTTGTATCTCCGAGTCCGATAATGGGCATTTGAGCAGCTCGGTAAAGGATTTGAAGCGGGGTATCGCCAGGCTCGACGCGCACGTCGCCCTCTCCGAGTTTCCGTCGCATTGCTCTCGGATCGTTGTACCAGCCGACTATAGTGTGAACGATATCCTGGCCCGCCTCGCGGACTGCACCGACGTGTCTGAATATCTGCGGCGGACCATCCCATTCCCGCCAGTCGTCGATCTGATCATTCACCTCAGCCGCAACCGTTGTCCATACAGGCCCATTTCTACCTAATCCAAGTTGGATTTTCGGCCTCGTCATGAACTCGACCGTCGCATCGTATCCCGAAAGTGGAGTTCCATTTAAGTCCTGCAGTACCGCATTGCTGCCGATCTCAAACTGGGTACTGGCCTTCCAATACGTCCGGCTGGGGAGAAGTGAGTACGTCGCAGGTAGGTTTCTTGCCATAGCGATCATGCGGCCCCAATCAGGACTAATTTGTTTCAGATTCTCCTCGATACCGAAAATGTATCCGCTCGTATGAGCCCCGATAGCCCGAACGGCCCCGAGATACGGCGCTGCGCTCGTGAGCAGCCGGTGGACTTTGTTCTGGCTGTGTTTGCGATAGACCTGTACATAGGTTGCCGAAATTACGCCTCCGTTGCTGTGCGATACAATGTCGACCTCGCATGTGCGCGCGATCTCTGGGTTGTCCGTCGTAAGCCAGTCGATGCGATCCTTCATATTGTCAGCGAGATTGCGCTGATTTAGACGCCAGTCCGTCGGGAAGCGCCAAAGATCAATTTCGAGAGATGGGCCCGGTTGCGGCGTTCCTGTCGAAGTCGTCCATCGATCCTTGGTCCCCGGATATCCAGCGTCCTCGATCGCCTTCAACTGCTCCCCATAAATATTGGCCAAGATGATTTCGAGAGGAGGTGGGATCTGAACGAATTCTAGAATGCCGTCCTCTGTAAGGTTTTCGGCCTCGGTCCCATTCGGGTTCATGGCCATGCGGACCAGCAAATCATTGCTTGCATCGCTCGTACCAATGGGAAGCCAGACAAAATCGCCGTTTGCTCCTTTCAGCCATGAACCGCCAATTCCGGGTGCCACTAAAACCGGACGTCGAAGCTGAGAGAACTCCGACGTATTGCCGTCGGAATCCGTTGCCGTTACCGAGACCCAGGTACCCTCGGAAACATCTATGGCAATACTGAAATGACCGTCCGCGTCCGCCATGGCATTTCCAAGCGGTGCCAAACGGCGCGGAAAGTATCGCCCGTGAAAAAAACCGCGATTCAGCGCTTCAAATGCCTCCACCGTCTCGCCGGGCCGGGCCATTCCTTCTACGACTACAGTACCCAAGCGAAGAATTCGGGGGGACGAAATGCCATTATTGGGACCCGGTCCGCCGATCCAGGCATGGCAGGCGGGTCCGTTAGCGTCCATTTGCATGGGAACGCGCATATTATTGACGTCATCAATCCACAAACGGGGGATTTCAACCACGTTGCTTTGTACGGTAACCTGGCGCGTGGCATCACCCGTTACATAGATGCCACCCCGGATATGATTGGCCTCACCGCTCTCGAATCCGCCAATCGTAACACCACTGGCGCCATCTGAGACTCTGATGGCCTTGTCTCCATTCATGATCAGCGTTTCACCCTCGCCCGCTCGTCCAAATTCGTTCCCGAAAACTTGAATACCGCTGACAGCGCCCCCCTTAATGTGCAGTCCATTGAGCGCATTCTCGGATATCAAGTTCGACTCACTGTCCGAAGGCCCGCCTATCGTTACACCACTCGCATTCTTTATTAAAATTCCTTCGCCAGCATTCTTAAGCGCGGCTGTGCCCGCCAGATCGACACCGATCTTGTTTCCGGAGATGACGGTTTCCGTGTTGGCCGCATCTTGGACGGTAATACCGGGTCCGTTATTACCTGATATAACATTCCCTGAGCCCGGCAGCATCCCGCCGATCTGGTTAGCTGTAATCTCTCCTTCAAATAATATTCCACCGAAACCATTTCTAACGGAGCATCTATTACTTCCGTCAAGTGTGCAGCCTCCATTGGCATCCACGCCAATAAGATTCCCAAATATGCGGTTGTTTGAAGCACCGATGATGTACACACCGTAGTCTCCGTTTCCCGAGATGACATTGCCTTCACCCGCTTCGCTGCCACCGATCAGATTGTCCGTGGCCCCTCCAAAAATTCGTACGGCATCGTCGCTATTGCCGAGTGGCTCCATCCCTGTCCTGGTCGTCCCGATATAGTTTCCCTGAACAGTATTCGATGTGGAGCCGGCGCCGTCGATTTGGATTCCGCTGAACGTATTCCCGGAAATCAGATTCCGCTGTTCCGCTGAAGTGCCTCCGATCGTGTTGCCGAAAGAATTAGTGATCTGAATTCCACGCTGATTCCCTTTGTCAACTGTACCCGAGGCATCTGTCCCGATGTAATTTCCTTCGACAATATTGTTACCACCTCCCTCAAGCCGAATACCGCTTCCGACGAACGAGTGGATCGACAGACCTCGTAGAGTTGTACCGCCACCTGTCACTGTCAATCCAGAAATACTAGCCAGCGTCGTAAGCTCTACAATCGGCGAATCCGAGTATCCTGGCTGTGTCGATGCATCGATTGAGGAGGGGGAAGTAATGTTGGGAAGCAACGTCAGCACGTCGATAACGTGTGGCCCGTTCCCGGGAATATTGAAGGCTACATTCGTTTCGCTGCCGGCATTGGTTTCTTCGATCGCCGCCCTCAGTGTGCATTCTGGCTCCGGCATCCCATCTCTCTGGATGATAGCGCCGGTGTCACACTTCCCGTCGCCCGGCATGTTGTCGCTCAGATCTCCCGTCGAGTTTACATTAAGCGGAGCGCCGGAGAACTCCGACGTATTTCCGTTGGCATCCCGGGCAGTAGATACAATTCGAACCGTGACGGGTGCGCCCGGACGACGAACAAGCGTGATCGATTTGTCACACGGAGGCATTCCACATCCCGAAAAATCAACCGGCGTGAAAACGTCCGTATCGATGAGCGTCTTTCCTTCCTCGAAATCGTCGTCTGCCGCGAAAAATTCGATGACCAGCGGAAAATCGGAGTTAGCCGGGTCGGAGTCCACCGTATACGATAGTGCGATCTCGCCGGTGCTGGTGTCGATGCCGTTGAGCTTGGGTGTATTCTGGAGGTTGTTGGCGCCCACATCGGTATCCATCTCGTCATTTGATGTCGCCAGATCCCTGGTCGCAACGTCCTCGTCCTCGTCCAGGTTGACTCCAATTCCCTCGTTACCGAAAATATTGTTGCCCGAAATCGCATTGCCTGTACCCGTTTGAACGAAAACTCCATCGAGGCCGTTATACGCAATGATGTTCGGATTTTCGCCATCGAACGATCCGATTCTCGTGTCATCTCCGAGAACGCGGATACCGTGCTCCGCATTTGCGAACATTTCCGTTTTACCTGGACCGGTACCGATGATGTTATTTTCAACGACTACACGATCTGACTCTATCAACACACCGTTTTTACCGTTATTTGAGATGATATTACCAGCGCCCGGCTGAGCGCCCCCTATCGTCCCACCTGAACCTGGAGTTGGATCGTCCAGGCCCGCCCACAATACATGAATTCCGTGCTCCGCATTTCCCCATTGTAGCTGCCCGGATGGATCTGTACCGATATAGTTACCTTGAATTACCGTGCGCTCGGCCCAGCGGACGTCGATACCGGAACCGGAATTAGAGGAAAACGGGTGCTTACCAAATCCGTTATTGGAGATGATATTGCGCTGAAGAGGATCCGGGCCGCCGATACGGAGACCGTCACACCCAGTTAATATGCCAAGACCTCCATTTCCTGCAGGACCGTCCAAATCAGCACCAATGAGATTTCCTTCGACGGTTGTTCCTGAGCAGTCGGCGATACTCGGACCTCCTCCAATTTTATTAGTCTCGAACTGAATGCCCCCAAAAGTGCCATTCGCCGAAATGATATTGCCCAGACCTGTTCCCGGTACGGGCGTCGGGCCACCGATCTTAGAATTTCTAGCGTCGTAAAACCAGATGCCGCCCGTATTATCGTGAATGTAATTACGCTGAATAGTTGCGTCTCGTCCATCTTCCCACGAATTCGCACTCGAAAAGTAGAGCGCAAACCTATTACAGTTCCGGATCTCAAGATTCTTGAACGTTGCTCCCAGACCTTCGATGTGAAAGCAGTCGGCACCACTGGTAAATATCCGGCCGAGAAGGGAAAAATCGATAATCATGCGTCTTGATGTACCGATCAAGCCGTCAATAGTAATATTGTTCTTTCTTACCCATACTCCTAAATTTGTCGCAGAATTCGGTAGTTCTGTGAGGGCGATCGGGAAAATGACGGAGAGCGAGGGGTCGAATCTGATAATGTCGCCATCTTCAGATTCTCCGAGAGCTGCCGAGAGAGTACACCGTCCTGTAAATCCGTCTGTCGCGTTTCCGGTATCACAAATTCCGTCGCTCGGATCACCGTCAAAGTTCAGACGATCCGCGGCCGGGTCCGGTACATAATCGACATTGACCGTATAGACGGTCTGGGCATGGGTGGTCTGGCGTCCGACCAGAGCGGTAACAGACAGAAGAAAAAGAATCGCGTATCTCATGACTCCCATATTGCTTGTACTTTTGGGCACGTCGGGCCGTAGTTGTTCTTATCCAGAAATCGAAAAACAACATATGAAATTGAACGGTAGAATAGATCGAACGAAAAAGCCCATATCGATGTTGGGCGGATCTTTTCGCCTGGAGTGGGTCTACGGCAGAGAAGTGATCAAGAGCCAGGTATATCCAATCAGTGTTGGGGAATCGGTGGACATGTGGTCAATATATTTGCAGGATTGATACGAAAATATTGGTCTAACGAGTTGAAATAGGTAATCAGAACGGCTTACAAATAGCGCCCCGAAAAGCGTAACCTATTCAACCTCGGTTCGAATTGGCGAAATCGATGTAAATGGAGGATCTATGCCGGCCACCTTGCAGCCTCCATCAGTCGCTCACTCTCCAAACTCATTCGCTTCCTCATCTCTTAGATTTCGCCGGTCAGGATTGCCCGAGATTTCGGGATTAGACCTGCAAGAATATGAAGGAAACAAGAGCATCATTTGGGTAACATTTTCAACGAGGCAATGCGTCACTGCTTACGGATAAAACAGGTCTCGTAAAACTATCGCCGGGTTACGATTTGTTAAACACGTCGATTCTTATCAATTATTTAGAAGAAAGCGCTCTTCCATTGGCAGGAAAGAAATCAGATCTATCGCGAAAAGAATTGGTCCAATATTTTGCATATGAGCGGTTGGAACTGTCTGAATCGTCCGTGGAAGAAGTTCTTCTTGGACTCGAAGGCTCATTTGAGTCGTGGAATCAAATGATTGATCGGTCTTTTCTTACTGAGGATTTAAAGCAAGACTACCGAACGCTCATCATAAGAAGAGCTGAACGGCTCGACCTAAATACAGGTCCCTTTTCGATGATCACCTTCACATGCTAATCCACCAAGTGGTCCCTTTTTCGATGAGCAAGTGGTCCCCTTTTCGGTTGACATTAATAGATGGCCGCGAAGTCGGATTCCAGGTTTTGCAGCGTTCCTCCTTCGAGATCTGGACTTGACGGTGGTATCAGGAAATCGACTGATACATTGTGGCCATCGAGTTGCCATCTCTGTCGAATCCGCTCGCCACTCTCGGTGACATCCGGCTTAAAACCAGCATTTCGAAGTCTTTCTGAGATGACTGCATACCGTTGATCCTCCAGCAGAGTCAATGCCAGGCCTAGATCCACATCATGAGTGCTTACATGAAGTTCTTCTCCGGCTTCAAAATCGACTTCATCTGAACTAACCAGGAGGGTCGGTACCAGTCCACCAATCAAAACAACGTCTTCTCTGTAATCGCCAAGCCTTGTCGCCAGGAAAAGACACGTTGCTCTAACCCGCTCGGTCTCTTCCGGTGTATATGAGTCACGACGTTTGGATTCCTGCCTCATATCCTCTGTCTCTGAAAAGCATAGATCTCAATTGCGATCTGGCTTCCTCTGCACGTTCCGGATGGTGTTTCAAATCTAAAGAGAGTTGGACCGGATGGACGCAACGGTACGCTGCTTCCTCCACCGATCCGTGAAAAATGCCTTCATCGTTAGGCTTGACGAACCAGATGTTGGCTCCCTTCCCTTCGATTCTGATGCCCATGTCTGAAAGTGCTTCGGGTTCGAAGCGATGCGGAACATAAACGGACACCAGCCGAAATGAACCAAAACGCGTATAGGCCCAGGCTGCGGGAAGACCTGTGAACGCATGCTTAAGAGACGATTCTAGAAGCCTGTCTCTTATGGTTCCCATAAGTTCGCTCCCGGATCGAGCAGCAACATGAGCCCGGACGATATTGTGTTTTTTGAATTCATATCGTTCATCCCAGGCATCAAACAAGAGTTGGGGGTTGTCACAGAGAATCGACCCGTCGGAAAGCTTGCGTACGAGACCCTGGTTTACCATTCGACTGACTATCTGACTTACAAATGAGCGGGAGAGATTGACCCGTTCGCAGATTTCTACCTGTCGTACGGGGCTGAGAGGATATTGAAGTAAAAGGCGACTTACCCGGGAGCTTTTGGGAGCAAAGACATTGGACAGCTTACTCTGCGCTTTGAAGCGATTTGGCTTTCCTTCGATCAGGATTCGTAACTGGTGCGCCTGGATATCCGCATTTCCGGACAGATCAATCCAGGAAACTTCTTCTTCCTTACAGATTCTCTGACCAACAGCTCCCATATAGGGGACAGCTACAACCGAGACAAAATCACTATCATGAGCAAGTCTTAAGGTATCGATCGCACGACGAATTGAAGCCGCGTCTGCACGATCTTTGTACTCGACCAGAAATCTATGCTTCTCGCCTCTCATCAGAGCGTCAGCTCCGAATGCTTCGTATTGCACGTCCAGATTCTCGCCTGTCCATTCACGTAGGAGGCGGACAAGCGTATTGATGCTCGGCTGCTCCATATCTATTTATGTTTAGTGAATAAATGGTGTTTAGTCGACGTTAAACAACACAAATGCGTTAAACATTAGTCTTTCTACTCCGTATGGAAAGAATTGTTTACTAAAATGCTAGTGTTTAATAATGATTAATCACGGTTTCTGAGTAAACTTCTGTGCATTTTCGCGACAGCATCAGTCAAATATGATCGAACGTAGAATGTCAGCAACGGTTTACTTTTGACCCACCCGCACCGGTTTGTAATTGACCCACCCTGGCATGGTATTCAATAGTTTGGTCAACCAGGATATTGAATACTTGATCAACGTAAATAGTTTTTCCTGTCTGGCGAAAGATGTCTACTCGGCTAAGTTTCCCGTCTGAAATAAAAGTCGCTTGGAAAAGAGTGTTGTGACCTGCGTAGAGGGCAACGCGCGTTCGTTTGGCTGCTGCCTCTCTCCGACCCGAATAGTCGATCGCGACACCGTCCCGATAGACGCTGCTCGCAATCTCTTCTGATAGACAGAAAAGAATCCTCCCAAGACACGAGATATCGGATGCTCATGGAGCATTCTCAGCTACGCTTTGGTCAAAATATCCGTCCGGTGAACGCTTTGAATTTTCTTTATCGTTGACGCGTCAACGCCGGCTTCATCGGCAAAATCTGGCCAGGCCAGAACGGCGCTCTGAACCTGTTCGACGATGCGCTCGGCGGCCCCGCGTTTCATAGAACTTGCGTCCTCACATGTTTTGAAATCCTGAAAGGTAAAATGGTCCCGTTTCCCATTTATGGTCATTTGGTGGCTGGACGTCCAGCTTCCTCGTGGATTGTAACTGTAGACCAGGTCGATGGCCAGTGAAAGTGACCATCTTCCTTCCTTGTCCATGAGAAACGCAATGTTCTTTACATGGTCGTCCTGATTTCGGGCAATCACGTTGAATACTATTCGTCTGAACTGCTCTTCGATTGCCGCCATCGACAGTCCCAAGCGCCTGATTGCCATGAGCGCCTGTTCATAGGAGAAGGCTCCTGGCATATTAAAGTCGTAGTGGACCAGCGCGCCGAGCGAGGGATGGTGAGGATCTACAAGGCGCGGCATACCGGGCATCTAATGTCGCTTATCCAACCGCGAGCTAATCTGCAGGCTTCGACGACTCATTCATCGGGTCATATCATACGCCCCTTCAATAAGGTGACGTCTAGGCTGCTTCCGGATCTCTCCCGGTATGAGAGTGTACCTGGATACCTGCTGTTATCAGCGCCCTTTCGACGACAAGTCCCTGCCTCGAATCAAACGCGAAGCGGAAGCCGTTTTGTTTATTCTAGATCTGGTTAACAGTGGCCAAATTGAACTGGTGTCTTCCGATGTGCTTCGGTTCGAGGCCGAACGCAATCGTAACCGGAAACGAAGTGAGTTCGGCGTGGGATCCCTTGAGGTGGCGACGGTCCACATTGAATTGGCACAATCTATCGTAAGTCGTTCGCTCACACTAAACCAATCCGGAATCAGGTCGTTGGATGCAATGCATCTCGCCTTCGCTGAAGCGGGACGGGTCGCCCTTTTTTGTACCTGCGACGACGAACTCAGTCGCAAAGCAAGACGTGAGATTTTAGGAGGAACCAGAGTGGTTACTCCAATCGAACTCACGGAGATTCTAAGTGATGTCTACCCCGGTTCGAACCCTGAGTGAAATAGACGACCATGCTGTCCGACTTCTCGTGAGAGAAATGGGACCGGCCGATGCAGCTCGCTTCATCAATCAGTTGACTGCCGGTAGCGGCGATTATACGGAGGAGCGTAAAGAACTGTTCAAGGACCTGACCGTGGAGGACATCGTCCGCCAGATTGAGGAGAGAACGCGAGGCGAAATGTAGCTGGACTGCTTCAGGCATGCCTTCCCCGGCCAGGAGCGGCCCGGCCGGGCTTGTGAACAGGCTGCACTATGCACCGCGAGAACGATTCCGGTCGTCGGCTTAGACGATTACTCCTCGACAAAAGCCCGATCCCAGCGTTCGTCCGGATCCGAAAACTCCACCTTCGAAGGTTCAAAACGGTCCGGATCATAGGGGTGATACTTGCCTGGATGGCTGCGGAGCCAGTGCACCATGTCCTGATAGTCCTCGTGGCGGCGATCGGTAAGAACTTCCAGCAGCTCATAATAGCCTGGAATGCTGCCGCAATCTTCCGGGGGACATGCCCTGGCGCCGTCGATGCAGCGCGGATACGAAATCGACGGATCGGCCGGGAGTATTTCGGCGAGCGTCACGCGGTGAAGCCACGAATCGCCGAAATCATACTCATAGTCCATCGCGTCGCCCGGTTCGAGGAATTCATCCGTAATGGACACGTCCCAGCCCGCCTCGATATCCATTTCTCCGTCGTCGTCCGGAATGCCGATCATTTTCCCTGGCTTAAACCCCTGCCCCACGGGCCTGAACACGTGTAGGTGATAGTCCAGCCATCCCATCGCGTCCTGGACGGCCACGTGCAGCTCCCAGAAATCGTACGCAGCCGGAACGTCGATACCACGCCAGATTTCCGGCTCGATTCCTTCGAGCGCCACTCTGAATCTGAAAACCTGGTCGGGTTGCGTCGTCATCGGATGCCTCTCTGGATTTATTGATACACGAAGCTCTCGCCGGTACCCAAATTAAGCACATTGAGTCTCCGGGGGTATAGGTATTGTGGTCAGGATTCGAACTTCAGCGAACTCCGCTCGGTCGCTGAAGCGGTGCGACTGGCGAATGGCGCTGCGAGATATGACATCAAGAGGGAGTTGAGGGGCGCCGTATCGGCTGATTGCCAGGTTTGGGTTCGGCAGATTGAAAGGTTTTTGCGCGACTGAATGCAAGATTGCCTCGGGTCCGAGATGCGAGGTCGTGTAACGGGTCAACTAAGGTTCGATCCGCATATCCCAAAATGTGACCGACTTTTCATCAAAATGATATATAAGGAGAATCTCGGGTAATCCCGCGTCTCCAATCCCTGAAGCGCGATTTGATTTTATCAACCAATATTTATCCCTGATTCGGTCTGCCTGGCTGTTCGCAGGATCGTGTTCGAGAAGCCACTCCAATGAACGGATGGCATCGTATAGTCCTGGATACCGATCGACGTAGCGGAGTACTTCCCTTTCGGCATGTTCGTCCCACAGAATCTTTCGTCGGCGACGTCTAAACATTCGCCGTATCAGCCCCGCGACTCAATTCTTTCTTGAGCCCAGGCTCTATCCTCTGGCGAGACATTCCCTAATAGATAGGCCGTTGACGTGTAATAAGGGAGTTCTTCGCCGTCTTCAGCACTTTCCCACATTACGTTGTGGGAGGCTTTACTTATCGAAGCCGCGGAATGTCGATTGCAGATTGCATCGACTACTTCATCAATTATGGCAATCTCCTCACCGCTGAACGCGTCGAGATCAGGTCGTTTGAGTGAATAGTAGAGAGTCGTGGGATTGGCTTGACTCGCATAGACCTTCGAGTCATCCTCCGATATAGCAATGAGACCCCCGCCCTCAAGTTCCTTTAGGATGGACGGAATATGATACGAGGTTGGTCCATACTGCCGCTTGACATACTTCTCTCCTGCGATCGGATGTTCCGATCGCAGATAAGATTGCATTTCTGAGTAGAAGAGAATTTTATTGAGCTTTGTAGCACCGAGTTTTTTGGGATTCGGCGCCTTATAGCAAACGTAGTGGACAAGTGCTTTGAACTTGTCGCGATCGAATTTCGGACGCTTGTATTTTGGAATGACGCTCACTGGACTCATATTTCCATACAAACGTCATATAGGTAATTCCGTTGCATATTGTAGAGATTGCCACAGTAAGACACAGGGTCCATATGACACGATATTCGCATATGTATAACCATTATCCTAATCTGAGCTTAGAATTCTGATCCATTCCGCATGACGCGGAGTCGCACCAAACTGATCTACCGTATGACAACTCCACTGGAAGGCGACGTTCTCATACGGCCTCATGCCCTCGTGGTAGGGCACGGCCATCTTCGAGGTCTCGAAATCAATGAAGTGAAGCGGATACGGAAGCGCAGATAACTCGCGGGTCAGTCGCTCATCCTGATGCTCCTCCCCCGCCCGTGAACACCTTAGCTGGATCAGCTGCCGCTCATTTCGTTTGCCGACCCATCAGCGAAGTCTCCTCAGTTCGTCCTCTAGCCTCCACCAAGCCCGATACAGTTCGTTTTGAGTTGGGGTCTAACCAGTATGCGTTTACGGCTGTTGCTCTTTGAGCCGGTAGCCCGATGCGGTCGTGACTCTAACTGCATTGTCGCCTCTGACTATCAATTCTGTTACGCTGAAATCCTGAAAGTCTCTTTCTATTACAGTCGCGCTATTCAAGCCAACACAGAAACTCATTGACAACTGCAACGTATCACGTTACACCGAGAATGATTGATACCGATGATCATTAAGATCAAATACAAGGGCCTTCGCGCCTTCTGGAAACAAGGGGAGGTACGTCGACTGAACGCGAACTGGATAGGTCGCATTGACCCATCATGTGTGCGCTTGATCAGAGACAAACAGCCGCAGACATGGACTTCCCGGGCTTTCGACTGCACAGGCTCAAAGACGAGTATCAGGGCTTTTATGCTGTCGACGTTTCCGGGAACTGGCGTATTGTCTTCCGCTTCGACGGACGCGATACCAGCGATATTGATCTCATTGACTATCACTGAAGAAGGAGGATAAATCCTATGCCGAAGAGTAATCCACCACATCCTGGCGCGTATATCCTCGAGGAGTGCATCCGCCCACTTAATTTGACGATTACCGAGACTGCCGACGGCCTCGGCGTGACGCGGAATACACTCTCTCGCCTCATTCACGGCCACAACGGGGTTTCGCCGGAGATGGCCGTGCGCCTTTCGATGGCCTTCGGAAGCACCCCAGAAATGTGGCTGCGTTTGCAGAATGCCTATGACTTGGCGCAGACCAGAAGTAGAACGAAAAACATTCGCGTCAAGAAATTCGCTGCGGTCTAGCTCAATAAGACGGCGTAACAGGATGCAGGCAGTCGTCGAGGCTTTCTGGCAAGATTAAGTACTCGCATGCGCTCTAAAGTGACTCCAGAGAGAGGATGACCGGAGTATCTATCATGTTTAAATAATTCGTATCATTGAACATGACAACGGCCTCATGTTTAGTGACTGAACATGACCAGATGAAGAAATGAAAAGATGAAGTGGGCTATACATGTCGTTTGATCCTAACAAGCCTTTTAACGAACTCCAGGATCTGCCTCCGGATTTAGCGTTTCTGCAAGATCGAATTCTGATACAGCATCTCATCGAGGCTCACCGCGCTTTGGCCGAACTGAAAGGGTCCTGTCAAACACTGCCAAATCCAGAATTGCTCCTGAGCTCTGTAATTCTGCACGAAGGAAAGGATAGTTCTGAGATTGAGAACATCGTAACTACTCAGGACGAGCTGTTTCGAGCAGCCTCCGTCAATGTACGGGACTCGATGTCTGTCCCGACAAGGGAAGTCCTTCGATACCGGGAGGCTGTTTCAGTCGGCCTGAAGGAATTGCGAAAAAACAAACTCCTCACTGCAAACACGTTTATCAAGATCGTCCAGTGCCTGAAAGGCAACGATGCAGGCATAAGAAAAAGCAACGTTGTAATCGCCAATCCCGTCTCGGGAGAAGTCATCTATTCACCGCCCGAAGGTGAACAATCGATTCGGAAAAAACTGCATGGACTCGAACGATTCATCCATGACGATGATGGCATAGATCCGCTCGTCAAACTTGCCTTCATTCATCATCAGTTCGAGGCCATTCACCCATTCTTTGACGGAAACGGACGAACCGGTCGCATCCTCAATATTCTCTTCCTCATTCAACAGGATTTGCTGGAGCTTCCGGTCCTGTATCTCAGCGCATTTATACTGAAGCACAAAACTGAATACTATCACCTTCTGAGGCGAGTCACAGAGCGAGCGGATTGGGCTGGCTGGGTAACATATATTCTCCAAGCGGTTACCGAGACGGCTCGCGGCACACTGGATCTTGTTCGAGACATCAATGAGTTAATGGCTGAGATCGAAGATGAGGCAAGATCTGGCATGCGAAACGGATACTCTCTCGAGCTGATCCGTGCGCTGTTTTACCAACCGTACTGCAAAATCCAGCACCTCGTCGACGCTGGTATTGCTTCGCGTGTTACGGCTTCCAAGTATCTGACAGATCTGGATCGCCTTGGAATCCTGCAAGCCAAACAAGTCCATCGGGACAAATACTTCGTGAACCGCCGGTTGCTCTCGCTCCTTTCCAATTTTGGGAGATAGGGCTTCGCGGCGGTTGTAGCCATGCGCCGCAAGCTTGTTCGGCACTGGTCGCGCTGGAATGCCAGAAACAACACGACTGTCCAGGTTAAACGTGGAACGTCAACGTTTCCGCAAGCAACCGCGTGCTTCGGATCCGATATTCGGAGGGTGACCTACGGGGGGCCACATTTTCAACTTCCGCAAAGCCGAGAAACCCGGCAAAGCTCTGGAGCACGCGAGCGGTATAACACCAGCGGAAAGTTTTCTCCTGCGTCGAATAGAACCTCTCTTCGATCTGGTCGAGCACCATTGGAAAAGCGTGCAGAAACTGATCTTCATAGAACCGACTGGGGCGCCACTCATGGCCGTACCGGGACAGCAGAAAGAGCGTAAACAGAAATGAATGCTGCAGAAACGGAAGTTCATCAAAGCCGTCGCGGTAGGCCCAATTGTACTTCTGGGCATAGACTCTGAGGATTTTCGGGTAAGCAGCACCCAGACCGCCCGCTTTCAGCAAAGCGCGGCACTCCCGGCCCAGGATGAAGCGTCCTTTGTATTTCCTCAGGAATCCGGCCATTCCCGCCACGACGCGTACGACGTGCAGGTCGAAAAAGTCCATCTCCTTATTGACCTTCCAGAACAGCCTCTCGTACGGGAACGTCTCTTCGTTCCAGTACTCCTCGGCGATGTCCCGGCAGACGCGGCGCGGCAGATTTCCTCTTGCCGTGGGTTTGAAGTTTTCACGGTCTACGAGTTCGGCAAGCATGCCGAACAAGTGCATGAAAGGCGCGTCCGGCGGCGAATCCAGCGCGTCCGAGAACTCGGCGATGCGCGGCGAATCGAAAGGAAAATGCAGAATCCGATGCATCTGATCGGGCGAAAGACCGTGGAAATCATTCCTGGCGTCCCGATTGCGACGCCCGAAAAATTGAGATACGGCCGCCTGAAGTTCTTCCATGCTTTCGTAGTCGGTGTCCCCGATTTCGCTCCTGAGATCGGTTTTCCAATCCGCTTCCTGCTCGGACGGCTCCGCCGGAGTCGCGTTTGCGATCCGACCGCAGCAGTGTTTGAACTTGCGGCCGCTGCCGCAAAGGCAGGGATCGTTTCTACCTATGGTCTGCATTTTGAGATTTCTATAAATAGTTGCAATAATTTGTCGCTCTGTCAACAGCGCCGCCGATCACGGCGTCAAAGCACTAGACTCCGACCGGTCATACTCAGACGCTCATGGAAGATAGTAGACGACAACGACTGATTGAACTCGGTGCGGAGGAACTCGCCGACGTACTCGGGAATCTCGCCTTGCAGAACGAAGATGTCGCAAGAACGGTCGCGAGATTGACATCGTCCGGGCAGGAAAACGCGAAGCGGTTCACGCGGGCGCTCGGAGATCTCAAACGACGAAACAAGTTCTACGGATCTCGTGAATCCTTCGAGCTGGCGCGTCAGTTGACGGGAATACTTGCCGACCTGACGGCCGCACGTCTTGAGCCGAGATCGGGCGTGCAGGCTATGGTAGATTTCTACCGAGCTGATACGCGGATATTCGAGTCATGCGACGATTCGTTTGGCAATGTCTCGGACGTGTTTTGCCACGACGCCGTGGATGTTTTCGCATCCTATGCATCCGAATGCACGGACGAGGATTGGATCGTGGAGGTCGTTATCGAACTGAATCAGAGAGACGATTACTGCGTTCGCCTGTCTCTCCTGGAACGCTCCGCCGATTACCTCTCCGAATCCGGTCTGCAGGATCTGATAATGCGTCTCTGGAATCTGGTCGGCGACGATCCCGATGCACCCGGAGCCTATCAGTGGCTGGGCGCGATTGAACGGATTGCCCGGCAGATGAAGGATGCAGCCCTCTTCGAGAAGGCTCGCCGCGCGTTAAAGTCTGATTTGTCCATTATTGACTGCGAGGAGATCGCGAAGCTCTATCACGAGAGTGGCGACTCGGAGACGGCGCTGTATTGGCTCCAATTCCATCCGGAAGCGCCATCTCTCATCGCTGGAAGCCGCCGTTGGCTGCTCGTGGATATTCACCGAAAGCTCGGAAACCTGGAGGCGATGGCAGAAGCGGCCCGGGAAATCTTCCAGAGTCATCGCAGCGAAGATGCTTTTGAAGTGTTGATCGAAGCCCTCGGCGAGAATCAGCGGGCGCAGGTGATCGACGATGAAACCCGGAAGATCCTTCAGACGGAAACCTTCTCGATCTCCGATGCCGGCTTCCTCGCTAACGTCGGCCGGACCGATGAGGCCGGGAAATACGTGCTCGCAAGGGCAGCCCAAATTGACGGAAATTACTACTCTAGTTTGAAGCCGCTGGCTGAACGGATGGACAAAAGTGGACGTCCGCTCGCATCCAGCATGATCTATCGTGCGCTTCTTAACTCCATCCTGGAGAGGGGTCAGTCGAAATACTATCACCACGGCATCGGCTATCTGAAGAAACTCGATCGGTTGGCCAAGGCTGTAAGCAACTGGCGAGACTTCGCGCCGCACCGAGGGTACGTCGCGGGCCTTCGTGGGGAACACGGCCGCAAGCGGAGTTTCTGGTCACGGTATGCGGGATAAAAAGGCGACGAGACACAGCCGGTCGCCGAGCCGACACCGCACCGTCGCAACACCCAAGCGCGAGCACAACAGAGAACAGGCATGAGCTATATCACCGACCTTCGCCACTTCCTCGATGAGGCAGGAGAAATTCCTTCTGCATTGCCCAAGCCGGCCCGGGAACTGGCAAGCTTCCTGGCCCTCATTGTGGATGCCGTGACAATTTCCTTTCCCGAGCAGAAATGGAGCATCGAGACGGGCATCAGGTGTCGCACTCCAGGGTGCAGCGGTGAGACCGTCGGTGCGCTCGATTCCGCGGACGAGCCGGTTCACTGGTACTGCCTGGAATGCGGCGAAGACGGGACAATCAGCGGCTGGAGAGAAAGCAGATGGGATAACGTGGACCCACGGCGGCTCAGAACGGATGTCTGAGCCGATAACGGCAGAATCTCCGTGTGATCGCACGCCCGAAGAAGTTCACCCGTTTATATACCTCGACATGACAGAACAGTCAGTCACGTCATTTCACTCTACAAGATCGACGTTAAGCGCCGCCGAATGCGAGAAACCGGCCGCCCGACTCACCCGGCGCACCAGGAGCGGGCGCCTACATGAACGCCTCAATCCCTTCCTCCTTGAGACACTTTTCGAATTCAGCCCAGGCAAGATGGTCTGTATCGAACGTTCCATCCCAGAGGATGGAGGTCCCTTCTTCGTTAACAACCTCGAGTATCCAGTCGTCTTTTCCGGAACCGTAGATCTGGACGTCGAGCACGTAGCCGTCTTTCTCAACCTCGCGCCTGAGCGGTGACTCTACAAAGTCATATTCTTCTTCCGCCGAAGTCGTCTCAGAGATATCGGCCGTCTGCCCGGGCGGACAGTTCTTGCCGTGAATCCTTCGATTCTTTTCTTCGGCATCGAACGCTTCCGGATCGAAGCCTTCGCCAAGCCACTCACTCAGTTCAACATACTCCGGGTCGTCGCTATCGCCGAGCACGTCAAGAAGGTGATAGTAACCGCCTACACCACCGCAATCCTCCGGTGGACATGCTCGCTTTCCCGCGAGAAACCAGGGATACTTTCCGTTCGGGTCCGCATCGAGCACCTCTTCCAGGACGATGTCATGGAGCCATCCGTCGCCGAAGTCGTACTCATAGAGTATTCGATCATTCGGTTTTCGCAGCACGTCTTTTAGCATCGTTTTCTCCTCGTTCCGTATTTCGGACATCTCAGGGCGTCGACGGCCGCTCTGAGATTTCTCCTTGACGAATTGATGCATGTGGCAATCCTCCCAACCCATTGCAAACTGCAGCAAGTCATGAAAATCCAGGAGAGAAATCGTGTCGCGGACCAGCAATCGTCTCCAGATGGCTGGTTGTGAGTGCCTTAAACCCACTTTAATTTGATAAACGCGTTGTGATGCCGTCATCCGTCTGAATCGAAAATCTTAGTTGCAGGTTGCGGTCGCGTCATGGAAGATTCTCCAGGTCGTCGAAATCAGCGGTCGAGCGCACATATCCGTGGTACGCCACAGCATACCCACCGATAAGGAGATACCTAACGTTGTGGTCGTTCAACAACTTCAAGAACTCGCTGAAGTCGTCCGGTAGCGGATTCGTAGACATACATAACTCGCCGAATCTGTTCAACCGCAATCAAGCGCTCATATGGAGTACGGGAAAGCCAGTAATCCCGATCGGCTTTGTCCTGGTTTTCGAACGTAGCGATCTCCAACACTCGCCGATCAACGATCTGATGCTTCTCTTTCATAGTGACGGTCGTACTGGAATCGTTGACAAATGATTCTATCTGTAAAAGCGAGCCGGTGATGTGAAGTGGACGCGCATAGGACGGGATGCCGATCGCGCGAGGTAAAGAAACACCGCCGCCCTGGCTTGGCAATAACGCTCCAGAATCTCTATTGAGAGGGGTGGCCGATATGGTCCGGAACGGGCAGCCGCGACGAATTGCTTCCGTCACAATTCAGCGGATAATGAACGGTCGTGCGGCCAGAAGTCTGCTGATGCTTGGATTAAGGGGTGTGTGAAAACTGTTCTACTTAATCGTGTTAACCAGATCGCTGAGGATCTCAATTGTCACACGGTGATATTCGACGCGGAGGGCCAGATGTCCGTTGACGGCGAGACGGCCGTTCACTACCGGTAGTTCGACTATACGTTACTCGTCGAGCGACTCTTTGAGTTTGTCAGCGAAACGATCGAGAAAGAACTGAGCGATGATTTCGAGTTTCTTCTCTCCTATGATCGGGCCGTCGGCGAGATAACGCGTTTCCTCGATATCCCTGATCGCCAACTTGATCTTTTCATACGTCTCGTACTGCAGAACAACGGCAGGCTCTCAGATTCAAAACGTAAATCGCATTTTACTTTTCTATCGCATGACGAGATCGAAGAGATGGACAAAGTCGTAGGGGCGTACTTTGGCCCAATTTCTGGAGACAGCATCTAACCCGAATAGGATCGATCTGAATTTTTTTGCGACAAAGTACCCGTTCAGTCGGCGCAATTAATTAATTCGGACAAATAGCAATTCTGAATAGCTTTCGGAAGTACGCCGGGAATGTAGCTGCGTTTGCAGAATGCCTATGACCTGGCGCAGACCCGCAGTAGAACCAAGAACTTGCGGGTCAAGAGATTCGAGACGGCCTGGTCTACAATCGGCAATGCGTATTTGGCGAATCGTCGACGGAAGCTCGCTCGAACCCCATGGTACAACCCTAATCCACCTTCGCGAACAACACTACATGATTCTTACCGTAGTGTTTGGCGCATTTTGGGCAAGTTGCGTAGTAATAATACGTCTTCTTGACGTCACGCCCTTTCCCGGCGACGTATTCCTCCATACTCTTAGTGCATTTACCAACGTTGCGATAGGGTCCTTCGAACACCTTGGTCAGATACGTGCCTGACAGTTCATCCATGTCCGCGTCGGGGATGACTCTATCGACCGCCATATAGACGTCAGACCGCCACGGGGACACTTCATCCGTGAGCCACAATGGCTCGCTTGGATAGCCTTCGGCCGCCTCAATCGCAGTATGGTCTCGCGTCATGACGGCACTGAAATTGACCGGGATATGAAATACCGAACGAACGTGGTCTTTAAGGAACCGCTTGTTCTCCCACGTGAATTCGTGCTCATCCCAACGTTCGGTGTCAAGTTTGGCGCAGCAATCTGTTTCTGCGTTGTCGTAGTTGGTTTCTGAGAGTTTCATGTTCTCACCTCGCATGTGCAATTATGAGAAGGGGAGTTTCTACGCAATACCAGCGCCTGAGTTGAAACAAGGATCCGTGGGAGCGTAGTTGCTAAAGGTTTTCCAACGGTAATTATTGACATCTAGGTGACATGGAGTTCGCTCACCTTGCGGAAATGAAAGCCGTAAATAGCCAGCGTGACGGCCAGAGGAAGACTTCGGGGGCGATGAGCGACGGTCCATACTATGAGTTTCCAGTAGTGCAGGCGTTCCTTTCCGAAAACTCCCAGACGATACATCGAGCGAACAAATGCCATAAGACGCTCTTTGCGAATTGGGGCTTTAATGCGCGGTGGATTGTATTCCCTCAGAAAACTTCTTACGCGCTCATAGTACGGACTTGGAGCGTAGATATGGCTCATGATCGCCTTGTAGCCCGCGTTCAGTTGCTCAAGGCCCATTTTCGGCACCAGGTTCGTTTTTCCATCGGCATTGTCGCCCGAACTTTGCATCAGCAGGCGACCTGCATTTTTCATACGCTCGTAAAGCTGTGTGCCCGGGATCGCCTGCAGCATGCCAACCATCGCCGTTACAACGCTGCTCTGCTGGATGAAATCGATCTGCTGCTGGAAAATGGCGGTCGTATCGCTGTCAAATCCGACGATGAATCCGCCCTGTACCTGGATGCCGGCCCGATGGAGTTTTTTGACATCGGCCAGGAGATTACGCTTGACGTTCTGCAACTTGCCGCATTCTGCGAGACCCTCGACGCTCGGCGTCTCGATGCCCACGAAAACCGAATCGAATCCGGCTTGAACCATCAGCTTTAACAGGTCGGCGTCATCGGCAATGTTCATCGATGCTTCCGTATTGAATGCAAATCCTTTCTTGTTTTTCCTCCACTCGATCAAAGCAGGCAGCAGGGTGTTTTTCAGGTAACGCTTGTTGCCGATGAGGTTGTCGTCCACAAAAAACACGGATCCACGCCAGCCCAAATCATAAAGACCGTCCAATTCGGTCAGGATTTGCTCGGCGGTCTTGATCCGTGGGCGGTGACCGAGCAGGGCAGTCACGTTGCAGAAGTCGCAATCGAATGGACATCCACGAGAAAACTGAACGCTCATGGAGGCATACTGCTTCCAATCAACCAGGTCCCAGAGCGGCGCAGGCGTTGTTTCGGTATCTGCGAACTCGGACGTCGAATAGACGTGTTTTGGCCGGTTTGCGCGAAGATCGGCCAGGAAAAGAGGGAAGGTGATTTCGGCCTCATTCAGTACAAAATGATCGACATGCGAATATAATCCGTGTTCGAGTGTGAATAGCGGCCCACCCGCGACTACCGTAACACCCGCATCTTTGCATCGGGCAATCATCCGGCGGGTCGATTCCTGCTGCACGATCATGGCGCTGATGAACGCGTAATCGGC
The DNA here is from genome assembly GCA_036985715.1 of Rhodothermia bacterium. Classification (GTDB taxonomy): domain Bacteria; phylum Bacteroidota; class Rhodothermia; order Rhodothermales; family UBA10348; genus SMXL01. The sequence goes on along the minus strand of BTQE01000027.1, from coordinate 1,790 downwards.
CCAAATCAAATCGTCGGCTTCCAGCGACTGGATATTTGTGTCGACCAGGCGTTTGTTCCACTCCGAGGGCATCATCGCGGCGACCGTAAGCAGGCCCAGAGGTGGCATTGCGGCCTTCTTGCGGATGAACTTCAGGGCGTGTTTGAAGCTCCAAAAAGTATCGGGGAATTCAGGGTAGATGAGTAGCGCGTTCATCGCATGTCTCCGTCCATCGCTCCACCTGCGGAATCCCATCGGTCAATACGGTCTGTGCCCGAAAGATACGCGCGAGATCACCTATTTCCGGAACATATTGATGAGCGGCGGACATCTATGGCACTTGCTCTATGGGCGAGTATCAGGTCTTTTATGCCGGAGATAAATCCGGGAACGGGCGTATTGTCTATCGCTTCGACGGAAGCGATGCCATCGATATCGATCTCATTGACAATCACAGAGGAAGGAGGATAAATCCTGTGCCGAAGAGCAATCCACCACATCCTGGCGCAGACCCACAGAAAAGTAAAGCACATGCGAGTCAAGAAATTCCGGGCGGTCTAGCTCACCTGCTGTGACGCGGGACTATCGAATTGTCCACCGAAACGGGTCAACTCCAACTCCACTCTACCGAACCAGCCCTCAACCTAGATGCTCTTACATATAAAGAGCCTTCGTCACCATGAAAGAGAGCTCAGGAAAAACATCCGGCTCTTCCTAGGCTTCAGCCATGACTTCGATGGACCGATGAAGCTGCGTTGACTTCAGATACGCATTTGGATCGTGATACATAGCGCCCTCGGGCAGCCATTTCCACATCGGTCCTAAGTCTCTTTTGATCGCATCGGTATAAAACCTCGGTAGAGAAGTCGTCTCGCCCTCCAGGTATTGCCTTAAATCCTTTTCCGTATTGAGACGATCGATCATCCTATGCTGAAATCTACCGCGATGATTCCGGTCTGAGGAAATCGCGCGGTACCGCTGCTCTATTCTGACCAGTGTGCTCTTTCCCGCCCTGAAGCGTTTACCAACCATCTCCGGTCCGAAAGCAAAGTCGAAAATATCCGCAACATAGCCGTAGAATTCGGGCCACGTATAATTCTTGGGAATCACGTTCATGCTATGAAAGAGATTCAGGAAATGAAATGGCGTACCCAGAACTCGATTTTCGCGCTGGTATCCGAGATTCAACTCTGCATTTCGACCGAAAGAACTCAAAAGTGCAAAGTGCGGATAAATGCCCGGCGATAGAGCAAGGAATTTCTTCGTGAGCTCGAAGGGCTCCGAGCCTACATCAGTGTCCAGTCCAAATATCAAGTTGGCCTGTACATAAGGGATGTATGAACGAACCATATTGAGGTGGCCGGCAACGCGCTTCACTTTCTCCATCCCCCTGATGTTACGTGCCTTGGACTTGTCCCCCATCTCGAACCACGACTCGATACCGGGCATGATGACCTTGAACCCGTTCTCTTTGAGACGTTTTAGATTATCCTCCTTCAAAAGGGATAGAGAGCTTTCGGCGAGGAATTTCAGACTGCCTGAAGGAATGGCCTCTTCAATTGTCCCGAGGATTTCGTTGAATCGAATTCCAAAATTCGGGTCATGCCATATGACAAGAGATCGAGGGATTTTCAGCTTCCGGATAAATCGGAGGTCCTCCTTGATCATCTCTAGATCGAATGCCTGATAATCTACTTTAGCGTCAACGCAGAAACTGCACGTAAACGCTCATCCCACGCTGCCCACTATGGCAATCATCAGAATGTAAGAACACCCGTCTGAACTCCCGTCACTTATGCACATCGCCTGCC
>BTQE01000026.1:0-31162 GCA_036985715.1 Rhodothermia bacterium | reverse complement strand
TTTAGTAAAGACTTCGTACTAAACCGGGAGATTAGTACAAAGCTCGTACTCATTCGCATAGACGATCAGAAAAGGCCACTTTTCAACTTAATCCGAGCAGAAGGAATCTATCGGCACCTTAAAAACACTGGCCTTCAGATCAGCTCCGGACATGCCCAGCATTTCGACGAGAGGAATAGAATCCTCACCCGAAATACGGATCATAAATTCAGTCCGGCGCTCTGGACACGGTGTATAGATGAGGAAATTTAATATGTCTCCGCCCCTTCGCTCTTTCCATTCTTCCTCGAACGAAATCAGTTCATTGGTATCAAATGAGCGGGATTCAAAATACGCGGCGCTGAATGCGGGAAGGGGGTCACCCGATACGCTTGATTCTAAATCCCACACTAGCACAGCGATCGGTTTTTCAGAGGTGTTGATTACGGAATACATCGGCGCATTTCGGATAACCTCATCGACACTTTGGTTGCTGCCAGTCGGACTCGATAGATCACATCCCGCCAGGACTGCGAAAATAATGACTAAATAATTGAATCGACTTTCCATTCCTAACGCCTTCTTGATAGCGTCTTTCGTCAAGATCATAGATCGAGTTGCTGCTGCGTGGTTTAATTCGATTTCGTAGAAATAGACGCCTGGAGGTAGGTTGGTTCCGCCGAAAGTGGCGAAATATTCGCATTCGTTGATCGGCTCGTTGACCGACACGTCCATCTCTCTTCCAAGGATATCAGAAGAATCGGCATCTGATTCGAACGCCGGGCGACCTAGGACCAGGACCTCGCGATTCCGATACACCATGTCACCACGGGAATGCTGAGGTAGGTAACCCCGATATCGGCCGTGTACTGTCCCACGGTCATCTGCATCGGACCTCCAAAGAGCATCAACGGCGCGTCGATCGCAATCGCAACCACGAGCCAGAGTATACCAAGGCGGATTGATTCCCTCACGAACTCGCTATCGGCTGACTTCATGTACAGGAGGCCGAATGCCACGGCTGTACCTGTAACCGTCACCGCCATGATCGATTCGAAAAGTGGCCTCGACGATTCATGCAATCCAAAGAAGATGACGGCCACAACGAACGGTACGAGCCAGACCAGAAACCCGAAACCAAGTGCCTTTCCCCATGATCTCATGGTACCCCTCCGCTATTTTTAGTACAGTTAATGGAGCGCCGGGAATGTGGCGAATTCAATCACCATCCGCCGAACAGCATAAGAGTAAGCTCATCTCCGGACAGGAGCAAGAGTTGCTCGCAAGCCAGATCACATCTTGTGACTGCGATGTTGGGCTTCTTCATGTTCATTTGATCCACCATTACTCCCCAGTTCGTTTGATGTGGCCACTTGGACCTCAGTCAGAATCTCTATCATAGCCACATGTTGCCCTCATTTTTACCGATACTATGCGCTGTCATAAAGCGGCTAAAGGGGTAGGGGAGAGATCGGAACAGATGGATCACGATGACAACTTCACATGCACGAATTCGGGGCACTACCAGTCCAGTTCATTGGGTCACAGTGTTTGCTGCATTCGGCCTTGTTCTGGGATGTAGCCACCTCGAGGGTTCGATTGAGAACATGCCCCCTCAATCGCTCATGCTGGTTACAGGCTCATACGAGATCGGCGGTCGGGTTGTGGATGCCATCACCCGAGTACCGATAGAGGGAGCCGAGATCTCGACCGGGAAAAGCGCTTTTCAAACGACCAGAACGGATTCTCTCGGTGTATTTAGACTGAAGCTCCGGGGATATAGCCAACAGATGAAAGTCCGACAGCTTTTTATCTCGAAGAAAGGCTATGAGACAGAAATGCTCGTCTTCTCTGGAACAGACGCCGGCACCATTATTCTGAGGCGCTCCGTCAAGTAGTATCCACGTCTGAAAAGCCTCTCGGAACTTCGGCGCAACAAGAAACGAATTAGACCTGTCAGGCGTACGTCCGCGCGGAATTTCAGTCTGAATTTCGTCTCTTTACAATTCAGCAAGGAAACGCGGCAAGAAAATGCAGCAAGGAAACGGTACGTGGACTCGTGCCCACGATCTGGCACTTATATACACGGCCCTTGGTTACGGCACGGACAAACAACTGGCGGATGCCGAAATCACTTCAATAAAGGAAGCCGTGAGTAGCTGGAGACCCGAGGAATCGGATGAAGCTATTTCCGAAATCGTGATGGAGGCAATTGCCGTAATCCTGGAAGGAGATGCGGATGATGAAGTGGCCCGCTCGATACGTTCACTGAAAGAAGTCCTGACCATTGAGCAAAGACGTAAAGCGCTTGAGGACGCCGTGCGTATCGCGGAGGCAGATGGTGTCTTCTTAGACAGCGAGCGAAGCCTGATCACCGTTCTTGCCGAGATCTGGGAAGTTGAACCCACACACGATCGACTTATGGAAGAGTCGACAGTAGATTTTGAGGAGGAACCGCTGTGGAGTCTACTGCACGACATGGCTCTATTGTACATCGTTGTTGCTCACGGCTCCGATAACAAGCTTCAGGAAGCCGAAATTGGAGCTATGATCATGCGGCTCGGTGTATGGCAGCCGGCTATGGACGAGGCCGCCATTCGAGAGATTATTCGAGAGGCCCTGCAGTTCTACGCAACCGGTCCGTCGAAAGATGATCTTGACGAATCGGCTACGTCCATCATGGAAACACTCTCTCGATCACAGAGACTTGAATTGTTGAATGATCTGGCCTTCATCGCCGAGGCCGACGGTGAGTTTACTCAGCACGAGAAGGACATGATTGAACTTTTAGCAGGCGTGTGGGCTGTCGACATAAACCTGAGAGGGGAGAGCGGATAATCAACTTCTACCGGGATCTGTCCTTTCCGGACGCTGTTTGGCTTGTCCGTCGATAGTAATCTCTGGCTCGGAAGATTTCTGGTCAGAAGAAACACTGCTCTGATGACCGTTATTGGTTCCAGGTATACCGAAGGTCTGAAACCGGACATTTCCACTCATTACCCCCGAGGCAAACTTGGCTTTCAAAAAATTTCTGACGAGTGCTCTCGTAGCGGGAATGAGGCCAAGGAGTCCAACAACATCGGTCAGGACGCCAGGTGTAATGAGTAGTGCTCCTGATAGCAGAATGATGACCCCGTCTATGAGTTCCTTTCCGGGAACGGATCCGGAATTGAGCTTGGCTTGTAGTCGGTTCCATACGGATAATCCCTGGGACTTAGCCAAGTAGGAGCCGACGATGCCTGTGAGAAGAATAATTGCGAACGTTTCTGCGGCACCGATCACCGTGCCGAGTTTGATCAGCAGGTATAGCTCTATCGCTGGGACGATTACGAAAAGTGCTAAAAGACGAGAGAACATTGGAATACTGACTATGATTTGTGGTCATACGTGTCTTGTGATGAATTGCTTCAAAAAAGTTACGGCTGAAGTGGTCATGAAAAACATCACCGATTGTTATGGAACCTAGGCATGATAAACACAGTTAGCATATCCGATCTCTCATAATAACAGTTATCACAATAAGAATGTGTGGGAATGGCTGACGAGTCGCTAGTTTCGAAGATTAAGGCGCTTCCGTCCTCTATCGAACCTGATCGTCTCATAGACGTCTTTCTACAACGATTTGACAGTCCGCAAACTGTCCGGTCCTATAGATCTGATTTGGTCGATTTCTTTGGGACCGATGCAGTTGATCTTGAACTGGTGCAAGGAGTTAACTTCGTTCATGTGAATCAATACATTGCTTCCTTGGAGGCTCTTGGTCGCAAGACCTCGACGATCCGGCGTCGCGTAGCCTCCTTACGAGGCTTCTTTGACTGGCTTCATGCCCTCGGGGCCATTGACAAGAACCCGGCTCAGAAACAGCTTCTCAGGCGCGTCAAGTCGGTTAGTTCAAAGGACCGTCCCGTGTTCTATCTCACAGCCGACCAGGCTGCTTCCCTCGTTGACGCGACAGCCGATGCCGGTCCGGCTGCAGTTAGAAATCGTGCGCTCATTCTAACGATGCTTCATTGTGTTCTGCGAAGATCTGAAGTGGCGGCCATGGACGTGGAGCACATTCGGCCGATCGGTCACTACTGGGTATTAGATCTACCAACCAGTAAAGGTGGCTCCGATCAGTACGTAAAAATGCCGGCGCATTTAGTTGAGGAAGTCGAAATCCACCTGAGCCACTACGATATATCATCCGGTCCCGTATGGCGCTCTGTTTCCAACCGGAACAAGGATGGGCGGCTTTCTAAAGAATCAGTATACCAGATCGTAAAGCGTACGGCACTCTCTGCCGGGTTACCCGAAATCGGTGCACACACCCTTCGCCATACCGGCTGCACGCTCGCGATCGAGGCGGGCGCATCTCTTCAGCAGGTTCAGACACATGCCCGCCATAAGAATATCGAGACGACGATGGTTTATATCCACCAGCGGGATCGACTACGGGACAGCGCTGCCGATTTCATTCATGTAAAAACAGACAAGCCGTCAAGCGAGAAACCCGAATGAGAATCCCGATCATCGCGGGCCCTACGGCAGTAGGTAAAACCAGTGTGTCCCTAAAGGTTGCCGAGTCCGTCGGCGCCGAGATTATCTCTTGTGACAGCCGACAGATCTTCCGCCAATTGTCTATTGGTACAGCTAAGCCGTCGCCTTCTGAACTTGCGCGCGTCCGGCATCACTTGGTCGATGAACTGGATCTAGATGAACCGTATTCAGCCGGAATCTTTACCCGTATGGCAGAGGAACTTATTACTGGAATTCTGGATAGAGGGCATTTACCGATGATTGTCGGAGGCTCCACGCTATACCTTCACGCGCTCTTACATGGCCTCGCGGATATCCCTGACATTGATCCAGCCGTCCGAGAACGATTGAACATGCGGCTTGTCAATGACGGCTCAGAAACGTTGTATCAGGAATTGCTCGTCGCCGATCCAAAGTTTGCGAGCACATTGGACAATACCAAGACACAACGGGTCATCCGAGGATTGGAAGTTTTTGAAGGCACGGGACAGCAACTATCTTCATTTCACGCCAATCAAGAGCCGCCACCATTTGAATTCGACCTTTTCGTTCTCTCGTGCAAGAGGGAAATTCTTTATGGGCGCATCGACCAACGCGTCGACCAAATGATCAATGAAGGGCTGATCGACGAAGTACGAGGAATACTTGAACGTGGTACATCGAAAAACTCGGCGGCACTTCTGTCCATCGGCTATCAGGAAGTCACTCGATTCGTGGAGGGCGAACTAGATCGCGATGAGATGATCGAGCTCTTCAAGCGAAATACAAGGCGCTACGCGAAGCGGCAACTCACTTGGTTTCGCAAATATGAACAAGCCACGTGGATTGACCTGGATAGCGGCGACGAGACCAAGATCATTGAGAGCCTGTCTTTATCAGGATGATGGATTAATGTGCACCCCCGCTAGGAAGACGCACCCCTGATAGCAGATTCTATAACAACCATCAGCTTCATGAAGCAGCATAATTAACCCGCAACAATCCACTTTAGACCCTATTCCCATATCCTGGACCCCTTCTATGTAATTTACGTAGTGGGTTAGTAATCGGGAAAAGCGACGTGGGTCTCATAGCATTCACCTATAATGAATTGCTTAGGCCGAGTGGGGTTACTCTGTGGCGGGTTGATTCAGACAGTATTCTGATAGCAGATAGGAAAACTTAGCAGATCCATCAAGGCTAGTTCTGATGACGAAGGCCACTTGCCCGATACCAGGAACAATATGGGCATCTGACCATGCTTCGGCGGTTCCCGCAATTTCATCAGGTGGGATAATCCGACGATAAACGATTGTATTGAAAGTACCTACGGGTGTCTCGATTTCTTCGTTCGTCGACAATACAAAGGTTTGTATTGAATCTGCGACGACATAATGGTCGTTGTTCCAGGCAAAACGGTACGTAAAAGTATCAGCACCAATCGTTACGGGAAACGGCCAGTTAACTCGGTCGACGATTAGTGTATCGTTGTCCGCAATTACTCCGGCCTGCCCATATCCGCGCTCATCGGAATAAACAAGATTGGCTCCAGTGGGGTCAGGCTCTCCCTCACTGATCATCTGCGCTCCGTAGAGCCATGATCCGTCAGATTCCTTCTGTATTGACCAATTCTTGGAAATGCGAAATCTAATAGAATCCTTTAGAATATTCTGAAAATTGTCATAGACCAGGTACTTCCAATAATTCCCAAATTCTAACGGCACGAACTCGCCGAGGACGGGTCCAGTTGTACACTCTAGAATTACTGGTAGCGGATCTGGATTCGGCTGGATTGTTGTGTCTTGTGAATCACAACCACTCCACCAAAAGGGACTTGCACATATTAGAATAAACGACAGAAACGAAATTAGAATCGACCTAACACGTCCCTGTTGGTTTTTCCTGCATGGATATGTCTGATCCGTTTTCACTTCTATTTAGAAGATTACCGAGCCAGATCGTGAGGCACTCTACTGAAGATACGCGAATGTCTTGCGACCCGAATAGGCAATTCCGAATCATCAGCACTAGTGTCATGTCAACATAATATTGATGGATAGATAGTTTGATCTAACCTCGATTCTTGTGTATCTTTTAGTTGCTCTTTTGGTGTATGCACAAGCATTGGGTGATGGTCGATGAAAAAATTCGTTGTAGAGCTGTCCCAACACGAACGCGCCTCCCTGAAAAACCTGATCCGTTCGGGCAAGGGTCCGGCCAGGATGTTTACGCGCGCGCGCATCCTGCTAAAAGCTGATGCCGCGGAAGGCGGACCTGCCTGGGCGGACGAGAAAATCGCGGAAGCGTTGGATGTTACCGTTCAAACGGTCGAGCGGGTGAGAAAGCAACTTGTCCTTGAGGGATTCGACGCTGCGCTTAAAAGGCGAGACTACACGCAAAAAGCCTCGCGCAGGAAGGTCGATGGAGACGTAGAGGCCCATCTCGTTGCCCTCACCTGCAGCGAAGCTCCCGAAGGCTATAGCCGCTGGAGCCTTCGGCTTCTGGCCGACCAAATGGTGGAACTCGGACACATAGAGAGTATTTCGCATGAAGCCGTGCGTCAGACGCTAAAAAAAACGAATTGAAACCCTGGCGCTGGTTGCGGTGGTGCATTGCCCCGCATGCGAATGCCGCTTTTGTTTGTGCCATGGAGGATGTCCTCTCGGTTTACTAACGGGAATACTCACCAGATAAGCCTCTTATCTGTATGGACGAGACGAGTAAACAACTTACTCACGAAACCCGCCACCCGATTGCCGCGCGGCGCGGGCACCCGAAGCGTTATGACTACGAATACCGTCGCAACGGCGTATGCAACCTGTTCATGTTTTCCGATCCTCTCGTGGGCCACAGACACGTATCGGTGACCGAGAGGAGGACAAATTGACCTTGTTCAAGCGCTTCAAATAATTCAATCTCGCTCGGTCCTACGTCTCGGAAGAGATATAGCAACAGTAGGAGCACGATCCCGCCACCAGCAATGATCAGTCGTTTAGACACTGACCCCGCCCGTGCAGGATATCGCCTATCTTGTGGTCGATATTTGGGAGTAAAAATGGCTCGAATATCATTTTCGGAGCATGGCGCTGGAAACTACTCCGCGATACAGGAATACGATTTCTTCTCGTGACCTACCCTCTTGGCATATTGGAGAATAAGCATGAGAAGATCTCTTCTATGCGTGGCGCTACTTTCGCTACTTTTTGGAGCGTGTGACGGAGCGGGCGTAAGTGTCACACCAACGATCGACTTAACTCCTTTACAGACTGTAGAGGTGAGCAACGGCCGTTTTTCGATTAGGCTTGACGACCGAAGCACTGTAGGACGGAGCCGATGGCTCCCGGAACCTGGCAATCCGGACCTCTGGGTGAGCACATTCAGTCTCTCGGGACTTTGGTTGGCTGCCGATCAAGGCCCATATCGTTCGAACGTAGGTAGCGTAACCCCAAACGCCATCAGCAGCTTTGAGTTTGCTTCAACAGAGACGGAAAATATCGGAATATTCGTAATCACGAAGGATAGTCTGGAGTCAGAAATTCTGAACTGGCCCGTTGAGCTTGGCGCGCCGGTAGAAGCGGACGGAACCCCCCAGATTTACGGCGACCTGATGGCGTGGGCTGCCTATCAACCAGCCACTGCCCCTGGGGTTGGGGTCACCTCATTATCGGGGGTGCGCGTAGGTGTTTCACTCTTTATGTTCGTCGAAGAACCCCTTTCTAATGCATTATTTATCAGATATGATATTAGGAATACATCGAACGAAACGCTCTCTGATCTTCATATTGGGTACGGAGCTGACACGGATCTGTTACTGTATGAGCGGCTGGGGATCGAATGCGGACGATTAGCTTGGAACGAAAATCAAACGGGCTACGATCTCGATAACCATGTGACGTATACGTACGTAACACCACATCCAGAAGATGGCTCGCGTCCCAGAGAATGCTACGCAACTGTCGTTGGCTTTTCCATCCTTGATATGTCATCTCCCAACGGCCTTGGCGGGAGCAAGATGGCGCATCGAATATTAAGAGAAAAGGTGTATGACTCTTATCCTGAATTCGCCACGACGGAAATAACCAACTCAGAGCATCTTAGGCTTGCGCTTGAAGGATTATCGCCGTCTGGTGATCAAATGATAGATCCCACAACTGGCAGTCCAAGCCGATTCGCGTTTACCGGAGATCCCGTCTCGAAAACGGGGTGGTTAGATCAACGCATCGACGTACTGAGCGTACAGTCAATTACACCGATTGATCTCGCCCCTGGCGATGAAAGGTCCATCACTGTTGCATGGTTGATCGCCAAGGGGCAGAATTTTGAAACTGGTCTGGAGCTGTTCAGAGAACAATTCGATCAGATAATGTCGCGGCGCGATCTGTGGGATTTCTGACAGGGGCGGGTTAACACTATCTTAGCCCATCGACGATGAGGGTAACTTGGATGACGGCCATGAACATCACGTCGAGTTTGTCGAAGCGCGAGGAGATTCTCCAGAAGCCTAGTGGACGTTTAAACGGCTGCCCTATGTCTCTATCAAGAAAAATGCTTTTCGGTGGATGGGATTCCATCCCTCAGAGAAGGCAAGGAGATGGCCGCCCTTGTCATGAATGGTTTCTTTCCACTCTTCGGTTGTTTTGAACGAAAGGAATTCCTCCTGATTCTTCATCTTCCCGAAAGAGCGGAGTCGATTGGCCAGCGGGTCGAGCGTCCGCAGCAGAAAATGCTCCCATCTATTGCGATACACCGACTCAACCACGATCACCGAATAGCGAGAGACCCGGAGCGCCTCGGCGAGCACCCGGTCCGGGTCCCTGGTATGATGTAGTACGTAGTACAGTACCGTGCAGTCCACTGAATCATCTTTCAAGGGAAGTGTCTGGCCATCATACACGTGAAATGGTAGATCCACGCGGTTGATGTCGATCACGTCGATTAGCTCTATGGCCGATCCGCGCTGCTTCCGAATTTCTTCTCCTACGTACCCCTCTCCTGCCCCGAGATCCAGTACCGTATCATGAGGACGCATGTCTAAAAACCGAAGAATGTCCCGCACTTTTCGTTTTGCTCGGCGGCGTTGAATCCACTGAAGGATTGTTTCGCTCCGAAACAGGAGATAAACGACCACGAATCCAATCCAGGTGAGATTGACGTAGAGCCAATACGGTCCGCCTACGTACAGTAGGTACGTCCCGATCGAGAGCAAACCTACCCATTGCCAATGCCAGGAGGGCTTTCCGTGAATGGCGATGAGTACCAGTAGCCCAACGATATACCACGGATGGATCGTTGTTGCTGTGAGCAATAAAGCGCCCGAGATGAAAACCGCTGCTTTTGTGATCGACCACTTGCGTCGCCAATCCATCCAATAAATGACCGGCAATACGAGAAAAAACATCAGGCGAAAAACCGGGCCGAGCTGCTTGGACCAATCATCCTGTGTAAAGATGAAAAACAGCTTTTTGACACCGTAGTACGCTCCGGCATTGAACTCAAAGAGCCGGATGTAGAGCTCCAGGGATTCGGACACATTCCCGGGCACGTATGGGGCGGCGAGCGGAAGTGCCAGTGCAACCCCGACTACTCCTGAGACAATCGCAGATTTTATTCCAAATCGTCTCCATACCAGGGGTAAGAAGAAGAAAGGAAATAGCTTCACCCAGCCCGCAACTGTGATGAGCGCTGCAGCCATAGAACCGCGATCCCGAATCGCGTATACGATTCCCGCACCCAGAAAAAGTACTAATAATGCATCAGTATGGCCCTGGCCCGCTGAAGCAATCAAAATGACGGGGTGCCAGGCTAATAGGATCAGAGAACGAGTAGAAATGTGCCGCGAAAGAAACCAGATTCCGCCGAACTCCAGAACAGCGATGATCACTTTGATCACATAGTAGCTCAGCGTCCAATCGCCATTGTAAACCAACCCGCCGATGAAAAAGATGGCCTGAGAAACCGGTGGATAAACCGAGTAGACATCGCGTGAATTGAGTAGACGGTAAAGCGATTCCGAGTGGAAATGCGAAAGGGCTGCGTCGGACGGAATAAACTCGAACGGATTGATCCCGGACGACGCCAGGATGCCATCCCAGATATACCTGAACATGTCGTCGGTCAATCCCGGAACCAGAGGAAGAAAAAGGATCCTGAGAAGCAGTGCGGTGATCAGAATTGCCCGAACGGACAAGGTATCGCGCTTCCAAAAATAGACGACGAATCCCCCTCCGACGAACGCAAAGGCTACAAACTCTGCCCGGAGATATCGGAATCCTGCAGCGTAGGACATCGCCGCATAAACGAGGAGCATGATGACAAGGACAGCGAGATCGCGCCGACCCATTTTCATCCTTTATCCGTGGCTTCCAGTAAAAAGATCATCCCGATTCGCTTCCCTCCCAGTTCGTAGCGCACCTCGTCTGCCATTTTCTCGATCAGGAAGATGCCCCGTCCTCCCTCATCCATAAGGTGTTCAGAAGAAAGCGGATCTGGTATCGCTTTTCTATCAAATCCATCTCCCTCGTCCTCGACCCAGACCTCGATAGTGTTATGGCTGCACCTGAAATCAACATAAACCGACTTGTTCTCATCCAGCTTATTCCCATGCTTCATCCCGTTGGTGACAGCCTCCGATGTGAGTAGCATCACCCTGTGAAGAATGTCCATGTCGTCGGTCTGTGACTCGAAAAACGACAGGGCTTTATCAACTACGGCTTCCAGTTCCGAATACGAAGAGTCGACCACGAGTCTCATAAAACCGGAGCCTTCATCGCCTGTCGATCTCATAAATACGGATTATTTGTATGCTGCCTTTGGCGGCCTGAATTGCTAGAATTAATCGCTGAAGCTACGAAATCTAGTCTGAGTGGTCTATTCGTCCTCAGATATTTTACTGAGATACCAGTGAATCGTTCAAAATATTGGCGAGTTCGGCCGCCAGTCGTTTTCGATTAAAAAGTGTTACGAACGCATCAAGAGGTGATGGCAGAGTCTCGGATTCCCATTTAGAAAATAATTCCCCAATGGCAGCAGCTACGTTCTCGACGTCGTCCGGTGCGACGACGCTTGAGGCCCCATATTCGATGAGCGTTTCCCGTGCTTCTCCTTCCGGAACCAGACCCAGGATGGGCTTACGGCTGCCAATGTATTCGTACAGCTTACCTGTAGATACCCCTTCTGATCCAGGTCGCTTACCGACCGTCATCCACAATATATCAGCCTTTTGAAGTTCCTGGACTGATTCCTCGTGGCTCATGTACCCGCGATAGTCCACGACATCAGTGAGACCCAACGATGAAATCAGCTCGGTGGCTGAATCCGGTAAGAATCCTACAAAGGAAGCGACAACACGATCTCGAGCTGCCGGGACCTGGTCTAAGAACAGTCTCAATCCCCGCAAGAACGTGTCCGGTTGCTGCGCATCGTAGAATACACCCCCATAGAACAGATTCATCCGAGAGGGCTCCGATACCAGCGGGCCCTCCGTAAGGCGGTCCGCGCTGAAATCATCGGGGTCGTAGCCGTGCGGTATCACGTAATGTGCGGGTTCGGTCAGCGAGCTCGCTGCTCGAGATCTGATACTCTTTTGGATTACAGAATTGATCGTGACTACGCTTTTTGCGATCGACAACACCCGTTTTTCCTGCGCACGCGCCCGGTTCTTGTGCCAGGCGGATGGGTACAAATGCCTTGGATTGTCGATCCAGTCATCCCTGTAATCCAGAACCAGGGGCAATCCGGATGATTTCGAAAGGGCGGCTGCGACTACATGGTCTGTATAAGGGGGCGCTGAAGACAAAATCGCATCGTGAACGGAGTCAGCAAGAATCCTTTTCCCCTTTCTGAGGGCGAACGGGTACCAGCCAATTTTGTTATCGGGCTGGAACAGGATCTGACTGATCCGAGTGAACAAACGTCGACCGGTTTCTCCGGGCATCCCTACTTCGCGCTTCGGAAACATCCGGGTGGGATCCAGAGAGACAGTTCGATGAATAACGACACCGGGCCGCTCAACGTCCTGAAGCAGTGATGTATCATATGCGAAATAGGATCCCGGCTTGATCGTTAGGACCGAGACATCCCACCCAAATTCGGGGAGGTATTTCACGAATTTGGAGACCCGTTGGACTCCACTGAGTCCGAACGGCGGGAAATAATATGCTACCAGAAGAACGCGTCGATTCATTCTCGATACTGTCGCCATTCAGAGGATCTTGTTAGACGTAAGAAATGATCTCTGAAGCATTTTTTTTGGTGAGTTTTGGAACCCTTGCACCCTCAGCGGCATGCCCGACTACGAGTAACAGGTAAGCTCGTTCATGCTTCGGCCGTTCCAGAATATCACTCAAAAAACCCATGGGACTCGGAGTGTGTGTCAGCATCGACAGACCGGCGTGGTGGAGTGCGGCGATCAGCATTCCAGTTGCAATTCCGACGGATTCCTGCACATAATAATTTTTTAGCTTCGCTCCGTCTTTTCCAACCTCATAATTTTGAGCGAAGACGGCAATGAGCACCGGTGCAGTTTCTAGAAACGGCTTGTGTTGATCGGTACCGATATGCGCAAGTGCATCCAGCCATTCTTGAGGTGCTCGCTCAGTGTAGAAAGCGAGTTCTTCCTTCTCCGCTGCGACGCGAATCTCATGTTTGACGGATGGATCCGTTACCACGACGAAATGCCAGGGCTGTTTATTTGCTCCACTTGGCGCCGTAGATGCAGCTTCGATGCAAGCCTCGATAACGTCTCGAGATACCTCTTTCGCGTCGTAGTCCCGAATGGTCCGTCGGAGCCTCAGCTCATCCCGAATGGCACGAGCCCGATCCAACATTTCCTGACTATCGTAGTGAAACGGATTTGTGAATAGTTCAAATACTGGCTCAGGCATGGATTCTATACAACGATGAGTTCAGTGGGTAATTTATTCAGTGGAGTAGCAGTGTTTTCCTCGAGCAAAATGAGGTCTTCGATTCGGACTCCAAATTTTCCAGGTAAATAGATACCCGGCTCAACAGTGACGACAGCCTGATTCGGAAGCGCCGCGTCCGATGACTGGGCGATACGCGGATATTCATGGACTTCGAGTCCGACACCGTGTCCCAGGCTATGCGTAAAGTACTTTCCGTAGCCCGCATTATCGATACTGGAGCGAGCGATTGTGTCCAGATCATTTGCGGGAAGCCCCGCCCGCGCGTTTTCGACGGCTCTTTCACGTGCTGAATCAACCGCCCTAAAAACATTGACATACTCGTCAGAAGGTGTGCCGATGAAATAATTGCGGGTAATGTCTGACGCATACCCATTTACGACACATCCCGTATCCACCAGAATATTTTCATCGCTCGTAAGTTTGCGGTCGGTTGGTCTCGCATGCGGAAGGGCAGAATTTTCTCCATAAGCGACGATCGTCTCGAAGGCTGTTCTCTCTGCTCCTGAAACGCGTTGTCGATAGTCGATCTCCGCCGCGAGCTCTCCTTCCGTCATTCCCACGCGAATTAAGCAATGGATTTCTTCAAGTACCGCTTCCGTGATTCGTAGCGCCTTCCGAATATTGGCAATCTCGTCCGCGCTTTTTGCCGCCCTCAGATCGTCAAAAAAATGGGTAACGGGAATTAATTCGACGTTTGGCCATACGTCTAGAAGGCGGGAGTGCAAATCTGTCGTAACGTGGTCGCTCTGGAAACAGAGTCGGCCCACGGAAAATCGGTCCAGCTCACCGAGCAACTCGGTCTTTGCAATGACCACCTCAGCACCACGAACTTCCATCGCAGCCTGATGGGTATAGCGCCCGTCCGTGATCAATCTGCAGCTCTCTTCGAGGACGAGCAGGAGACCACTGGATCCGGTAAACCCACATGCCCATCGAATATCAGGCAGATGGGAGACGAGGATACAGTCGGCGCCAGCGCCCGCTACCCGTGATCTAATCCGATCGAACCGAGAAGCAGATGCCCCACCTTTTCCCGGATCGCTCACGATCGCGAGCTGTAATTGGGAGCTTCCCGGGTGATAAAGATGTCGTGGGGATGGCTTTCCTGATGACCAGATGCCGTGATTCGAACAAATTGTCCGTGCTCAAAAAGATCCTCGACGTTGGCCGCACCGCAATACCCCATGGCCGAGCGTAGACCACCCATCATCTGATACACAACTTCGTGCAGCGTCCCGCCGTACGGAACACGTCCTTCTATACCTTCTGGAACCAGCTTCTTGATATCGTCCTCTGCGTCCTGGAAGTATCGGTCTTTGCTTCCTGACTCCATGGCGCCTACTGAGCCCATACCGCGATAACTCTTATACTTTCGACCTTCGAGCAGAATCGTTTCGCCCGGGCTTTCCTCGACGCGGGCAAACAGACCACCGATCATGATGCAATGCGCACCTGCAGCGAGCGCCTTGGGAATATCACCCGTGTGTCGAATACCCCCATCCGCCACAATGGGAATGCCATGCTTTCTTCCTTCGTCGGCGCATTCAAGTACTGCACTCAGTTGAGGGACTCCAACGCCTGCCACGATGCGAGTTGTACAAATCGACCCCGGACCGATTCCTACCTTCACGGCGTCGGCTCCAGCATCAATCAGGTCTCTTGTGCCCTCTCTTGTCGCTACGTTGCCGGCAACCACCGAGAGTTCAGGCATCGTAGTTTTGACTCGCTGGACCGTTTCGAGTACCGCTCGACTGTGACCGTGAGCGGTGTCCACGGTTACGAAATCAACTCCAGCGTCTACGAGCAATGAAATTCGATCAAGCAAATCTTCAGTTACGCCCACAGCGGCTCCTACTCGCAAGCGACCGTGTTCATCTTTGCATGCGTACGGAAACTGGCGCTTTTTCTGAATATCCTTAAACGTAATCAGGCCTTTCAGTTGCCCGCTGTCATCTACAACTGGAAGCTTCTCAATCTTGTATTCCTGAAGCAGTGCTTCTGCAGCCTCAAGTGTTGTACCCAGGGGAGCGGTTACGAGGGGACCCCGAGTCATAATCTCTCCCAGCTTCGCTCCTCCATCGGTCTGGAAACGCAGATCGCGGTTGGTCACGATGCCGATAAGTACGGTATCTGAGTCGACGATGGGAATGCCGCCGATTGAAAAGCGAGCCATCTGCGCCCGAGCTGCTGCAACTGTATCGGTCTCGGAAAGAGTGATTGGATCCCGTATCATTCCGCTTTCCGACCGCTTGACTCGGCGTACTTCGGCGGCCTGCTGCTCAATCGACATATTCTTGTGCAGGACGCCCACTCCCCCTTCTCGCGCCAGGGCGATGGCAAGCTCAGACTCTGTTACGGTATCCATCGCCGCCGAAACGACTGGAATATTCAGCTCGATGGACTTGGTGATCCGTGTCCTGGTTGAAACTTCCCGAGGCATCACGGACGATTCTCTTGGAACGAGGAGAACATCGTCATAGGTGAGTCCTTCTCCTCTAAACTTGTCGCTTCTGCGCGGAAAGTCCAATTTTTCAGAGGGTATGCTAGAGCTTCGAGGCTGCATCAATCGAGTTACAGTTTTACACTTCTATACAATTTCGAGATTTCTCGATCCGTCAGTCGTCTCCATTTACCCCTCCGGACACCATTTGTTGTCAATCCAGCATATTTGACACGTTCCAGCTTGTCCACATGGCTTCCGACTTTTTCAAACATACGTCGGATCTGCCTATTTCGTCCTTCATGTATTGAAATTCCAACTTCTCTTCCATCTTTTCCTGGCAACAATTCGATTCGATCGACTTTGGCGGGTCCGTCTTCGAGTTCGACTCCCTTTTGCAGGGTTATCAGTTGTTCTTCGGACAGAGCCGCCTGCGACCTGACTCGGTACATCTTATTGATTTCGAACTTTGGATGGGTAAGTCGATGAGCGAGCATTCCGTCGTTCGTGATAAGTAAAATACCGGTCGTATGCCGGTCCAGCCGGCCAACAGGAAATAGCCCGATGTCTTTTAGTCGCTCTCCAGAGACGAGGTCCATCACCGTCTTCCGCCCTCGTTCGTCGGACGCGGTTGTGATCGTATCGGAGGGCTTGTTAAGTAGAATGTATTCGTATTTGGAAGGGATAATTCTTTTGCCACGAACAAAAACTTCGTCAGATCCCCCAACGGTTATACCCAGCGTACGTGTTACCTCCCCATTGACGGAAACGACACCTCGGGAAATGAGCTCGTCGGCCTCACGCCTTGAACAGATTCCGGCCCGTGCGATAAATCGATTCAGGCGAATTCGTTCATCACCCGTTGGCGATGCGTCTTGACGCTCGTCGTTTCGTCGATCTCCACGATGGTGACGTCTTCGTGGTCCTTTTCGGCGGCCCCTTTCAGATTTCGGCATCGTCCTTGACTTCAGTGGAGGTCTCCTCGATTGCATCGAGGGATTCTTCCGACGAAAGACTGTCGAGACCTGACGTCATCAGTAGTTTGGCGCGTTCATTCTGAAATGCGGGATCCGCCAGGATTTCCTCTATTTCCCGAAGGTTGGGAAGGTCAGAAACGGCGTTCAGTCCGAACAGCTCCAAGAATCGGTCTGTCGTTCCATATAAAAGTGCCCTGCCGATACCCTCGGATCGACCAATCACGTCGATCAGGCCGTGCTCCAGAAGACGTCGAATCGCGTAATCACAGTTGACACCTCTCACCGACTCAATTTCAGATTTCGCGACGGGTTGTCGATAGGCCAGAATTGCTACGGTCTCCATAAGCGATCTGGTAATTCGCTTCCGCTGATCCTGGCTCTTCAGAGTCTGGATGTAAGGCGCCATTTCTGGTACACTGGCCATTCGTAAGCCTCCCGCCCACTCTCGAATTCTAAAGGCCCGATCCGCGGCCTCGTAATAGTCGTTGATCCGTTCCACAGATTCATCGATATCAGAAGGAGATGGGAGCTCGTGACCGCTAACCTCTGAGTAGATGCTGGCAATGACCGCCCTTGTTGTGGGTTCGTCCGCTGCGAAGACAAGGGCCTCAATGACCTTGTCAAGGAGTGAAGGCCCAATGCCTTCTACGTGTGAGAGATCCGGATGTGCGGGTGTTGCTTGATTCTCGCTATCCATCGGTTTGCGTTTCGTCCTTCTTAAGGCTGTGTGGATTTAGCTTCCTGCTTATCAGAATGAACTTGAGTCAATTCCACATAAAAATCGTCGGGTTCTCCCTGCAGGAAAATATCAATTTCGCCGGATTTAGCCATTTCAAGTATGGCAAGAAACACCGTAATAATGAAGGCCTTCGGTTTTCCTGTTACGAGGGAAACAAACGACGACTTGTTTTGGATAGCTAAAACAGCCCGCATATAGTCACATTGTTCTTCTACGGTGTACGACTCGGCGTCTACCTCATGAACATATTCGTCTGCTACAACGGTGGTCAGGACTCGCCTCAAGGCTGAAACCAGATCGAAAACCGTGGCTTCCAGAAGCTCTTCCCTGGATTCGGGATCCACCACCATGTCGGTAGATGCCAAACCTCTCGTAAACTGGCCGGACCGCTCGTCCCATTGAGACTCAAGACTCTCTGTGGCCTCCTTGAATCGGACATACTCCAAGAGACGATCTACAAGCTCGAGTCGAGGATCAATAGGCTCTCCTTCCTCATCCAGTTCCTGGCCTGGCAGAAGCATCCTCGCCTTGAGGTTTATCAGCAGCGAGGCCATATATAAGAACTCACCGGACGAATCCAGGTCCACATCCTTGAGAAGCTTTACGTATTCGAAAAACTCGTCGGCGATATCACCGATGGGAATGTCGTAGATATCGAGTTCGTCTCGGCGTATAAAAAACAGCAAGAGATCCAGCGGACCCTCAAACTGTTGTAGACGAATACGATACATAGTCGATTCCGATGTGGCGGATAGTGATGGTTATCCTCTGTCTCGATCCCTGAACCAGTCGACCGTATTTCGAAGCCCGGTTACGATGTCGATTGACGGTCGCCAGCCAAGAATTTCCGACGCTTTTGAATAGGACAATACACTCCTTTTCTGCTCTCCGGGCTGACCCTCGCGACGGTTTTCCGCAATCGTTGGATCGATCGCGTCTCTAATCGTAGAGAATAACTCATTTACGCTGGTTTCCACAGACGTGCCCACATTAAAAATATCGGACTTTGAATGGTCCATTGCCAGCAGATTGGCCTGGACCACATCCTGAACGTAAACGTAGTCGCGAGTCTGTTCTCCCGTCCCGTTTATGAATACAGGTTCACCGGAGAGCATTCGCTCGGAAAAGATGGCGACTACACCGGCTTCTCCATGCGGATTCTGTCGGGGACCATAAACGTTGCCGTAGCGCATCGCCACATACTCGATTCCATATGTGTGGCGATAATACTCTAGATATTGCTCCGAACAAAACTTTGCAATACCGTATGGTGAGAGCGGACGCAGCGAGTGGTTTTCATCCTGAGGGGCATAGTCTGGCTCTCCATAAATGGCACCTCCAGTTGATGCAAAGAGTACCTTTTGAAGGCCGGCCGACCTGCCAGCTTCCATTAGATTCAGCAGACCCCCGATGTTAACGTCGGCATCGAAACGCGGATCGGCGACCGAACGACGGACATCCATCTGAGCAGCATGGTGGACCATTACTTCAAACCGCTCTTGATCGATAACACGAGCCACTTCTTCTGATCGAATATCCAACTCGTGAAACGTAGCCGCCGAATTAACATTGTCCCGAATTCCGCCGGAAAGATCATCCACAACATGAACCGAATGACCCGCAGAAATGAGAGCATCTGTGATGTGAGATCCGATAAATCCTGCTCCACCGGTAACGAGGATTTTCTTCATGAAATAGCCCGGATGTTAATTGAGGTTCTCAGGAATCAATTCAACAACAGAAAACTGATCAGGATTGAAAATCTGTTCAGCAAGGACTTGCAAATCACCTGAACTTACCGCCTCCACCTGTTCGAGTATATCGTCCAGGGTCCAGTACTTCTTGTAATATACCTCTTGCCTCCCAAGCCGCATCATCCGGCTATCCATACTCTCCAGGCCAAGCATGACCGAGCCTTTGACCTGGTTCCGGACTGCCTGGAGCTTGCGATCGCTCAGACGGCTGGAGGCTACTTTGGCCAATTCTCGAAAGATCAACTTCTTGGATCGATCAATTTTTTTTGAGTCCGTTCCCATGTAGACACCGAACTCGCCGGTATCGGAATGGAGATTGGCAAACGAGTAAATGCTGTAGCAGTAGCCGTATCGCTCGCGGATATTCTGGTTTAGGACGCTCGACATTCCGCCGCCAAGAAGCGTGTTCAGTACCGAAAGCGCAATTCGATTATCGTCATGCGCGCCGAAGGTTCGCGTCCCGAGGATAAGATGAGCTTGCTGGATTGGTTTCCTGGAGACAACAGTACCGGGAGTGTACCCGTTCAAAGGAATTCGCGGTGCTCGATTTTCTCGTCGGTTTGACTGGTTGAATCGATTTTCGACCAGTTTTACCAGCCGATTGTGATCGACGTTTCCCGCCACCGTAACAATCGTTCGGTCCGATGAGAAGTATGAATCAACAAAATCGGATAGCCGTTGACGATCGAACGACCGCACAGTGATCTCATTTCCAATAATGGGTCGGCCCATAGGATGCTCCTTATAGAGCTGACCCTCCATCAGGTCGAAAGCAAAATCCTCGGGCGAATCCTCGTACATTCGCATCTCTTCGATCACGACATCTTTCTCCTTTTCCAATTCCTTAGGCGGGAATGATGGAGAAAGAATCAGATCGCTCAGCGTATCCAGAGCCCTTTCAAGATGCTCATCCAAGGCGCGTGCGTAGAAGCATGTAAACTCCTTTGTCGTGAAAGCATTCAGATAACCACCTACGCTTTCCATCCGCTGGGCAATCTGATGCAAGCGACGGTTTGCCGTTCCCTTGAACACCATATGTTCAATGAAATGGCAGATTCCTGCGTCCTCATCCATTTCATCCCTGCTCCCGGCATCAATCCAGATGCCCATGGATATGGAGCGCACAGACAGAATGGATTCCGATAGAACTCGAATCCCATTGGGAAGCGTCGTTTTCTGAAACTGTCCCGTTGATGATCTATCTGAGATCGTCATTTGTACACCATTCTGTATGTATACACCAGAGGCGAAGGCCTTACGGTCTCCGCCTCCGTGATCAGGATGCTCTTGAGATGAGCAAGTCCTAAATCGCTAAACTAACGCCGCCGGTCGTCTCTACCTCGACGATCTCTCCCTCGATTGTCCCTCCCACTCCCATTACTTCCTCTCCGACCATCACCACGACCTCGGCCGTCGCGACGTCCACCACCGCGGCGATCATTGCGAGGCGGGCGCTCTTCGTAACCCTCCGGCTTCTCGAGAAACGGTTTACGACTGAAACGAAGTTTCCCGTCATCTCGAACTTCGATCAGCTTCACTTTAACTTTATCGCCAACCTGGATATAATCGTCAACATTCTCAACGTACCCGTAATCGAGCTCAGATACATGCAGGAGTCCTTCTTTTCCAGGCATGATTTCGATGATGGCACCAAAGCCTTCGACTTTGCGAACCGTACCCTCGTAATCCTCGCCCTCTTCCGGGACTGTTACAATGCCTTTGATGATCTCCAGAGCGGCTTGTGCATCTTCACCATTCGTCGCCGCAACCGTAACGATGCCGACACCTTCTTCTTCGTTGATCTCGATGACCGTATTCGTGTCGCGTTGAATACCCTGGATAACCTTCCCACCCGGTCCGATAATCGCCCCGATAAACGTGGCATCAATCGTAATCTGCGTGAGACGTGGCGCATAGGGCGAGAGATCAGGACGAGCTGCGTCGATACCCTGGTCCATAATGTCCAGGATATGCATCCGGCCGTCGCGTGCCTGCTGCATTGCCTGACCAAGTAGTTCGCTGGTCAAGCCTGAGGTCTTAATATCCATTTGACAGGCCGTGATGCCGTCCCTTGTCCCCGTGACTTTGAAGTCCATGTCACCCAGGTGATCCTCCGTTCCCAGAATATCGCTCAGAATAGCCGTGCGACCTTCCTCCTCGATCAGGCCCATCGCGATTCCGGCTACCGGTTTCTTAATCGGAACACCTGCATCCATCAACGCCATTGATCCGGAGCAGACACTCGCCATCGAAGAGGAACCGTTGGATTCCAACACGTCTGCAATAATTCGAATAGTGTATGGGAAATCCTCTTCAGCAGGAAGCATTCTAATGAGCGCTCGCTCCGCGAGAATTCCGTGTCCTACTTCCCGACGGCTTGTGCCCCGTAAGAATCTTGCTTCTCCAACGCTGAACGGAGGAAAATTGTAGTGCAGGTAGAATCGCTTGTCGTTATCGTCAAATACCTGATCGACGGCCTGCACATCGCGGCCTGTACCGAGAGTCACCGAAGCCAGAACCTGTGTCTCGCCACGTGTGAAAACGGCTGAACCGTGGACACGCGGGAGATAGTTGACATCCGTCCAGATATCACGAATATCGGTAAAATTACGACCATCGATCCGGAGACTGTCGGAGAGAATCATATTTCGCATGACGTCTTTCTCGACAATGCCAACAGCCCTTTTGATGTCCCCTGAGGTATAACCCTCCTCTGTTTCCGAAGCACGTAGCTGGCCGTTTTCAGGATCATCGACACCGAGCAGTTCATCAAGAACTCCCTTTTTGAGGTCTGATATACCTCCGTAGAAGGTCTCCTTCGCGTAAGGCTCCCGAATATGCTTATCAATCTTATCAGCGACCATCGACCGGACTTTGTCTACAAGCGCGTCCGGCGTGCTGACCGTCGTATACTCAAAGGATTTTGCTCCGCCCATGTCTTCAACGAGCTCATTCTGTCCGTCACAGAGCTTTCGAATCGCATCGTGCGCTACCTCGAGCGCTTCGATCATTTCCTCTTCGGATACTTCATTCATTTCACCTTCCACCATCACGATGGCATCGGATTTACCGGCCACAACCAGGTTGAAGTCAGATTCCGGGAGTTCAGGAATCGTTGGATTGACGATAAACGTCCCGTCGACGCGGCCAATTCGAACCTCAGCGATGGGACCGTCGAACGGTGCACCAGCCAAAAGTAGAGCAGCCGATGCTCCGACTCCCGCAAGCACATCTGCATCGTTTTCCGCATCAGCGGAAATCACGTTCGCGATGACCTGGACTTCGTTTAAGAAATTGTCGACGAACATGGGGCGTAGAGCCCTGTCTATGAGTCGCGACGAGAGCACTTCTTTGTCGGTCGGTCGTCCTTCTCTCTTAATAAATCCTCCGGGAAACTTCCCACCCGCGGAATATTTCTCGCGGTAGTCCACTGTGAGTGGAAAAAAGCTTTGACCTTCCTTCGGTTCATCTTTCAATACGGCTGTGCAAAGTACCATGGTGTCTCCCATGCGTACGACAACAGCGCCTCCTGCTTGCTTGGCAAGTCGGCCAGTCTCAAGTGTGAGGCTTTTTCCGGGACCTAATTCAACTTCCCGAATTTTTGCTTCTGACATTTTCTCTTTGTTTTTCTTTTCTCTCTCTTCCTACACAAACAACGATGGGTCCTTCTCATGGACCTATGCTCAGCCTATCAGGTAGAGGTGCGTTAAAAGTCGAAACGGCACCATATTCTCTAAGATGCTGTTCGACAATGAGGTATTACTTTCTAATACCAAGTTCTGCAATGAGCGCACGATATCGTGTGATATCTCGCTCCATTAAGTAATTCAGCAGACGCCGTCTCTTACCGACCAGTTTCAACAGTCCACGTCTCGTGGAGTGGTCTTTGGAATGCACCTTGAGATGCTCGGTTAGATCTGCGATTCGGGCACTGAATATGGCGATCTGGACTTCTGCCGTCCCGGTGTCGGAATTACCCTGTCCATACTTCCCGACGAGTTCCTGCTTCTTCTCCTTCGATATCATGTAGAGATCCTCTTTAGATTATACCATGCTAAAGAAGAACGCGTACTCCCACGGTGGGAAACGAATTCAATTCTATGTTCAGCTCTGTATTCGGCTCTGAGTTCAGAACTGCGTTCGGAAATCTGGCCGATTTTGTATCGAAAGCCGAAAATTTAGGGCTTCGATTTAACAGAGGCGATGCAACGCCCTCTATCTTCATTAAGTTGCTCCGCAAGCGCCTCTATTCCCTCAAATTTCTTTTCTGAACGAATTCTTGATACGAATTCGATGCGGAGCTTACTGCCGTATAAATCCTGGTTCAGATCCATGATATGTACTTCCAGGTGGTGATCATTTCCTTCGAAGGTGGGTCGAAAGCCAATGTTCATCATGCCGGTGTACGTGGTGTTGCGATCTTCCAGTTTGACCGTTACTGCATAGACACCGTTTTGGGGAATGATTTTTTTGTCATGAATGGGTCTGAGGTTTGCTGTCGGAAACCCGATTTCACGACCTCTTCCTGCCCCTTTTATCACCTCAGCGGTTATTCCAAAGCGATAGCCCAGATACACGCTCGCAAGTTCCATATTTCCCACGCCCTCAATCGTCTTCCGGATGCGCGAAGAGGAAACAACTGCACGATCAAGCACTTTTGCGGGAATCACGTCTACCGCAAATTGATGGTCTGATGCCATCTCAAGCAGCTTTGTCTCGTTCCCCTGCCGGCCTTTTCCAAAATGGTGATCGTGGCCAACGACAATCTCCTGCATACCGACACGGTTTATCAGCGTATCGACTACGAATTCTTCGGCATTCGTCTGAGAAAATTCCCGTGTAAACGGAATAACAACAACCCGCTGGATACCCATCTTACCCAAAATCTCCGTACGCTCCTCTATCGTTGTAAGAAGCGAAACGGGGCTCGGGCCAACGATTTCTCTCGGATGTGGATCGAAGGTGACGACCGTACTGCTGCCTCTTTTTATCGCACTTCTCTTTAAGAGGTGGTCAAGGATGGCTCGGTGGCCCTCGTGTACGCCGTCAAAAACGCCTACCGTGATTACGGAAGAATCGTCTCGAACCACGCTTGCTATGGATTCGAGAGAATTCACGAATCAACTCGCGGCTGTGCTAATGGGGCCGTACATGAATTCAGGTTCTCCAGGCTCCACCCGCAATCGACTCTTATCTCACCGATTGCCGTCCGTCGTAAGGCGATTAAATGCGCACCGACTCCAAGCGTTTGCCCCAGTTCATGGGCAATGGATCGAACATAGGTGCCCATGGAGCAAGTCATCTCAAATGAGATATCGGATCCTTCCAAGTCGCCCATTTTCAAAGAATAAACCGAGACGTCGCGAGTGGGCGTCGTTACGCGTTCGCCTCTTCTGGCCTTTCTGTATAATCTCTCCCCCTGGTGCCTGACGGCTGAGTAGATCGGGGTGGTTTGTCGTAACTCGCCAATAAATTCAGTGGCAGCTACTCGAATCTGTTCTGTAGTGAGTCCACCCAGGTCTTTTGAACATTCAACAGCGGTCTCGGCATCGTACGACGCCGTCGTTTCTCCCAAGCGGATCAGGCCTTCGTACGATTTCTCCATTTCCAAAAACTCCCTCATCCGTTTGGTGGAAGCCCCAAACATACAGATGAGAAGACCGGTTGCCATGGGATCCAGTGTACCTGCGTGGCCAATTTTTCGCTGGCAAGTAATTTTTCTGAGTCTTCGAATGACATCGAAGGAGGAGAGTCCTTTCGCCTTGTCAACAGGAAGAACGACAGAATCCCAGGACGCCGGAAGGTCGGGATATAAATAAAGTTCACCCGGGGAAGGCATGGTCGAACGGCTCAGAATTTTAGCACGGTGATTCAGGAAATAGCATCGTGGCCCTCCCGATCTTTATTGATCTTACCAAACAGCTCCTCCAGGCGGGCGGCCTCCGTCAAGGATTCATCGAGAAAAAAACGAAGGCTGGGGATTGCTTTCAGTTGATGTCGGGTCCGGGCTGCCAAATGCCTCCGGATCTTACTGGATAAGTCTTTCAGGCGCTCCAGAAGTGCTTTTCTTTGCTCATCATCATCACCCAGAACGCTTACGTACACGCTGGCGATGGAGAGGTCATTTGTTACCCGAACACCCGTAACGGTTACGAGCGGTTTGAGCTGATCCGAGTACTCTTTTGTCAAGATCTCAGCCATCTCGCGCTGTAGCATTCTTGAAACTCTTTCGGTGCGGATACTCATCTGTTTTCCTAAGAACTGACTAAAACAGACCTGGGAAGACGGGTCTAGACGTCGAGCGTACGCTTGGTCTCTACGATTTCGTAGGCTTCAATCTGGTCACCCACCTTTATGTCGTTAAAGTTTTCGATTCCGATTCCGCACTCGTATCCGTTCTGAACTTCTCTGACATCGTCTTTGAATCGCCTGAGCGATGCAAGAGCCCCATCATAAATAACGACGGCATCGCGAATCAATCTAACCTTGTCAGATCGTTTGATTCTGCCATCGACAACAAAACAACCGGCTATCATTCCGATTTTCGGCACCTTGAACGTTTCGCGAACATCCGCCATTCCCAAAATGTTTTCGTGTTTTTCAGGCGAAAGAAGTCCCTCCAGCGCGTCGCGCACCTCGGAGATCGCGTGGTAGATAACGGAATAGAGTCGAATGTCAATCTCCTCCCTTTCGGCCAACTGCCGAGCGCCCAGAACCGGTCTGACCTGGAATCCGACAATAATCGCATTTGACGCTGTCGCGAGCATCACATCGCTTTCATTGATGGCTCCGACGCCTTTATGGATAATATTAACGACGACTTCCTCAGTAGAGAGTTTGAGAAGAGAATCTGAGAGTGCCTCTACAGATCCTCCCACGTCTCCTTTTACAACCAGGTGAAGTTCTCGGAAATCACCAAGAGCAAGACGTCTACCGATTTCGTCGAGAGTGATGTGTTTCCTTTGTCGGTGGGCCTGTTCTCTTGAAATCTGCTGGCGTTTTTGGGAAATTTCTTTTACTTCCTTTTCGTCATCAAATACGATAAACGAATCTCCAACTTCTGGTGAGCCATCAAGACCAATTACCTGAGCCGGCATTGCCGGGCCGACTTGATCAATACGATGATCCCGCTCATCAAACATGGCTCGGACGCGCCCTGCGTAGATACCGGCAATAAAAGCGTCGCCTACTTTTAGCGTGCCATTCTGTACGAGGACCGATGCGACAACGCCACGTCCTTTCTCCAGCTTACTTTCGATGACAGTTCCTACCGTGTTTCGGTTTGGATTTGCTTTCAGATCCAGCAATTCAGACTCGAGCAAGACTCTGTCTAACAATTCATCAATGCCCGTTCCTGTTTTCGCCGAGACCAGCTCGCATTGCACCTTCCCACCAAACTGTTCCACAAGAACATTTTCATCCGCGAGCTGCTGCATAACCCGTTGATCATTGGCATCGGGCTTATCAATCTTATTGATCGCTACGACGATTGGTACTTCGGCTGCTCTGGCATGATTGATTGCCTCGACGGTCTGCGGCATAACCGCATCGTCTGCAGCAACGACCAGGATAACGAGATCTGTAACCTGCGCGCCACGTGCACGCATGGCCGTAAACGCTTCGTGTCCAGGAGTATCCAGGAATGTCAGCTCCTTATCGTTTTTCAGCTTGACGTGATAGGCTCCGATATGCTGTGTGATACCCCCAGCCTCGCCAGCTACCACATTTTCGCTTCGGATATGATCCAGCAGCGAAGTTTTCCCATGGTCGACATGGCCCATGACAGTGACGACGGCAGATCTGGGTTCAAGATCTTCCGGAGCGTCCTCCTCGATAATGACATCCGAGGTCGTAAATTCAGTGATGAATTCTACTTCGTACCCGTATTCGTCGGCGACGAAGGAAATGGTATCGGCATCGAGTCGCTGATTGATGGAGACCATCATTCCGGCTTCGAAGAGCACACTGATTAGTTCCGTAACCGGAACATCCATCAAATTCGCCAGCTCTCCAGTAGAGACATACTCTGTGAGCTTGAGAATCATCGCGCCTTCCTCTTTCTCCTCCATTTCGCGCTGACGCTCAGCGGCATGGTCCTCTCGCTTCTGGCGTCTGCGACGTTGACGGACTCGACTTGCGCCCATCTCCAACTCACGAAGGGTCTCCTGAAGTGTCTGTTCGACATCAGCCTCGTCTACCTTCGGACCCTTTTTCTTTTTTCCCTTCTTCTTCGAAGCTTTTCCGTCCGGTTGAGCGATCCCACCTTTATTAGACTTTTCTCCCCCACTGATGCGTTTTCTTTTCCGTTTTCTACTTCTCTTGCCAGCAGGCGGGCGATCTTCTTCCTTGACTTTCTCCAGGTCGATCTTTCCAAGAATTTTTGTACCGGCAAGTTTGTATCGATCGGCAGCCAACAGACTCTCGGGATCTTCCCCTTCCAGGAGTTCTTTGACATCCTCCTGGGCAAATTCTGGAGCATCTGGAACGGATGACTCTTTCGTCTCAGCAGATTCTGCCGCCGATGATTCTACGATCTCCTCCGGTTTTCCGTCGGCTGTCGCGGGTGGTTCGTCTGCAGCCTTAGTCTGTTCTGCTGTCGGTTCGGAGGCTTCTGATTCCGCAGGTTCGGGTTCTGAGATTTCTAGCTCAGAGACATCTGGCTCCGAGGACTCCGGCTCACCAGGGGCTTCATCAATGTCCTGGACATCCGCTTCGTCGATTTCTTCCGTCTCCTTCTCTTCCGGTTCAGCAACAATATCGATGTCGGCATCCGAAATAGGAACCTCTTCCTCGACCGGGGTTGCAGCTTCGGCTTTCTCCGGTTCGTCTGCAGCAGCCTCACGCTCTGGCGGCTCAGCGTCTATGATTTCACCGGATTCAGTTACGACACGAGCAGCGCGCTTTTTATTGACCCGAGCCGCCATCGCCTTGTCTTCAGCAAATTCTTCGACAAGAGCTTGATACGCGTCCTCATTCGTAATTGACGCATTGATGCCTTTGCCAGAAAGAGCATCTGCAAAACCAGCCTCCGTGAGGTGCTCCACAAGCGAATCCACCGCGATATTTAACTCGCGCGAGACCCTGAAAAGGCGAACTTTCTTAAAATTATCCGTCGTGGACATACAGTCGGGTTTTTGAGGGTTTCACCAGTCTAAATAAACCGATTAGGCCTCTATTTTTTCTTCTCCTTCTTCCTCGGGATTTTCGATTGAGGCGGACTCTTCGGCTGCGGCCTCCGATTTTTCGCCGTCTTCAGCTCCATCGTCATCGCTTACGTCAGCATCAGCTTTGTCGTTGTCTTCAGTTTCGTTGGAGTCGGTTGCTGGCGCTTCCTCGGATTCCTTGGACTCGGAATCTTCGGCTGCGGCCTCCGATTCCTTTTTGGGTTCTTCCGTATCGCCCAATGATGCTTCCCCTTCCGCTTCTTCAGTCGATTCGGCTCCCTCTGCAGGTGGTGTCGCCAATTCTATGCCCCCGCCTTCTTCCTCCTCTTCAAATTCAGCTCGGATTACGTCAATCACTGAAGCAGCAACCTCAAGCTCAAATCCCGTTCTGCGGACCAGTTCTTCCTTCGAGAGTTCGAGTACGGCTCGGGCTGTATCACATCCAATGTCTCTCAGTTGCTTGAGGATGTCTGCGTCGATTTCGTCGGCAAATTCCCCGATCTCAACATCCTCTTCTTTATCCGAAATCTCTCGATAAACATCGATTTCGTATCCGGTCAGCATGGAGGCCAGTCGAATATTAATTCCGCCGCGACCGATGGCCTGGCTCACTTCGTCCGCTCGAACGACGACCTTTGCTCTCGGAGGGTCCAGTTCATC
Source organism: Rhodothermia bacterium (assembly GCA_036985715.1). GTDB lineage: Bacteria > Bacteroidota > Rhodothermia > Rhodothermales > UBA10348 > SMXL01. The sequence goes on along the minus strand of BTQE01000026.1, from coordinate 2,028 downwards.
GTTGATCTGAACCATAAACGGGTTGGATGGTGATAGCGCACGTTTGATCAGTTCCTCCTTATTGTCTGACCACTGGACGACATCAATATTTTCGTTTCCAAGTTCTCGCACGACAGCGTGAATACGTGAGCCCTTCATGCCGACGCACGCTCCAACCGGGTCTATCCGTTCGTCGAAACTGACGACAGCGACCTTGGCTCTTTCGCCCGGTTCTCTGACAATTTGTTTGATCTCAACAATGCCCTCATCAATTTCCGGCACCTCGAGCTCAAATAGCCTCTCCATAAAGAGAGGATCAGCGCGACTCACGATAATCTCTGGATTTCCAGCGTTGTCTCGGCTGACTTCCTTAATGACCGCCCGGATCATATCCCCCTTCCGATAGCGGTCTCTGTAGATTTGCTCGGTCCTTGGCAGAATCAGCTCCACTTTGTTGTGGATGACCAGAATTTCTCGTCGCCTGATCTGATAAATCTCTCCTACAATGACCTCTCCAACCAGCTCTTGATACCACTCGAACACATTCTCTTTCTCAATGTCGCGAATCCTTTGACTGAATGTCTGACGGGCTGTCATTACGGCCCGGCGTCCAAAATTCTTGAAATCCAGCTCTTCAGCTACTTCGTCACCTACGTCGAAATCGGGATCCGTTCGAATCGCATCGGAGTATTCGATCTGTGTGACCGGATCGTCTAAATCCCAATCTGGTACCACCTCCCTGATATGCAGAATCTGCATATCTCCATGATCTGGATTGAGTATGATCTCGAAGGAATCGTCCGATCCATATCGCTTCCGGATCATCGCCCTGAACACGTCCTCAACGATTAATTGAAGGGTATCTCTATCAATTCCCTTATCACGCGCAATCTCTGCGAATGAAGAAACAAGGACTGAACTCTGCATTGCCTTTCTTAATTAATTCATCGATGATTGTTCGAAATGCCCAATTGCCACGGTGCTCACCATGGCATGACAATTCGAGCCGCATCAATTTCTTCAAATGTAATCGTTTTTCTTTCGCCAGAACCGAGCTCCAATACCACGTCGTTTTCGGAAGATGAGACGAGTTGCCCCTTTTTCTTCACCGAGTCCTCGTCGGGCCTCGATGACCGAACTAGAAGTTCTATTGTTCTGCCTTTGTGCTGCCGGTATTGTCTTGGAATCAGAAACGCCTTTTGCTCACCGGGTGAAGACACGTTCAAGTGATACTTTCCACGGAGTAGATCTTCTGATTCGAGCAGAAAGGAAAGTTGTTTACTGATAGAGGCGAGATCGTCTACGTGAACGCCCTTGTCACCGTCAATGAATACTTCTACGACTCGGGAGCCCTGACGTCCTCTGACCACGACATCAACCACGAACAGGTCCGTTCCACGCATCGCTTCAAGAGCGAGATGCTGAATCTCGGATTCAATACTTGGCTCTGTTTTTATTCCTGTTGTCATGCTACTCTGCAAAAAACGCCCGATCCGATGTTAACTCGGACGGGCGCCACCTACTTTCTTTCAGCAACAAAAAAGGGCGGCATCAAGCCCCCCTTTCACCGTAACTAACAATATACACCGAATTCAGTTCGTAGTCCAACATTCGACCTTCATCAATTCATGGGGGTTTATTGAATAAAAACAGTCCTTAAAGTAATGTGGAGGCCGTTTCTTCCTGTCCTAGTTCGGGGTAATCACTCATGTAGTGCAACCCCCGACTCTCTTTTCTGGACTGGGAACTGCGGATTATGAGATACGCCACGGCAATCATATTTCGAAGCTCGCATAAAGGAGCCGAAACTCGAGATTTTTTAAAAAAGTCCTCTGTCTCCTCGTAGAGAAGTCTCGTTCTTCTGAAGGCACGGTCCAGACGTAGTTCTGATCTTACGATTCCGACGTAGTCCCACATCACGCGTCTCAATTCTTCCCGATTGTGAGAGATCAGCACCCACTCATGAGGATTCTCCGTGCCGCTTTCATCCCATTCCGGAATCCCTTCTTCCCAGTCAGAATCTCGATGAATCTCAGCTGCGTGCCGAAC
>BTQE01000025.1:0-32474 GCA_036985715.1 Rhodothermia bacterium | reverse complement strand
AATGACGGTATAAAAGTAAGTTGCCTGTACCCGGGCTCCATACAAACCGATTTTTTTAGTACGGCAGGCGTTGAGATATCCAGCAATGCGATGACCGCTGAAGACATAACGTCGAGCCTCATCCACGTCCTCGAAGCACCGGACAATTATCTGGTTTCGGAAGTTGCTATGCGCCCACTTCGCCCTAACGGTTGATAAACAGTCACGCGGCCGTGTTATCTTCGATGAGCGAAAGCATTTGACCAAAAAGGTACTTTTGTGAAGAGACGAGATTTTGTTAGAAAAGCATCGGCAGGAGTGGTAGGAGGCACCGTCGGTGGAGCGGTACTCAGCGCCTGCGGCACATCAACGAAAGAAACGAACCTGGAATCGAGTGAGGATTCGGGCGCAGCAGTCGTTCAAACACGACCACGCGTGAGTTGGCGTTTGGTGTCCAGCTTTCCCAGATCGCTGGATACAATTTATGGTGCAGCGGAGGTACTCGCAGATCGAGTCTCGTCGCTGACGGACGGGCGGTTCACGATCCGATCTTTTCCGGCCAACGAACTCGTCCCATTTGATCAGGTACTTGATTCGGTGCAAAAAGGCACCGTCGCGATCGGACATTCGGCGAGCTATTACTACATCGGGATCAATCCCGCGTTTGCTTTCGACTGTACGGTCCCGTTCGGACTGACCGCACGGCAGTTAAATGCATGGCTGTATCATGGCGACGGTATGGATCTGCTCCGACCTTTGTTTGCGGACCACAATCTGATCAACTACCCCGGAGGAAACACGGGGGTTCAGATGGGCGGCTGGTTCCGGAGGGAGATCAAATCGCTGGACGATCTTCGCGGCATTAAAATGCGTATCCCGGGTCTGGGTGGCAAGGTGATGGACGCCCTCGGAGTAACCGTCCAGGTTCTCGCAGCGGGAGACATTTACACCGCACTTGAACGAGGTGCTCTCGATGCCACAGAGTGGAGTGGGCCGTATGACGATGAAAAGCTCGGGTTTTACCAGGTAGCCAATCACTATTACTATCCAGGATGGTGGGAGCCGGGTCCGGGGCTCAGTTTCTATGTAAACCGGGACGACTTCGAAAAACTGCCGTCAGATTATCAAGCTGCACTTGAAGTAGCAACTGCGGAGGCGAACGTAGATATGATGGCAAAGTATGATGCCCGGAATCCGCCGGCACTGACTCGCCTGCTTAGTGAAGGGGTCCAGCTACATCCTTTCGCCGAAGACATCATGCGCGAAGCCAAACGAATTTCGACGGAGCTGCAGGAAGAAGCCGCCAGAACGGATTCAGTGTACCGTGGAATTTATAACGCATATAATAAATTTCAGGCCGAGTCTAACCGATTTTTTAAGACGTCCGAACTGACATACGCGAACTTCGCGTTTCGTTAACGACGTTTCGCCTGATGGATCATCCTCATATAACCGTCTTTTGCGCGTCCAGCAATCACGTCGACTCCCGATTTAATGAAGTCGCAGAACGCATGGGCTACCTGCTGGCCCACAGAAAAATGACGCTGGTTTTTGGCGGCGGCGACGTTGGCCTGATGGGTGTAATGGCGCGAGCGGTTCACGCGAATGGCGGTCGGGTTGTCGGCGTTATCCCCCATGCACTGCGATCCATTGAAGGTGTCGCATACGAAGTGGCTGACGAGCTGATCATGACGGACACCATGCGGGAAAGGAAGGCCAAGATGCACGAGAGAGCCGATGCTTTTGTCGCTTTACCTGGAGGCATCGGCACGCTGGAGGAATTCATGGAGGTCATTACACTCAAAAAACTCGGTTATCATGACCTACCCATCGCACTGGTGAACACGGACGGTTTCTATAATCGCCTCATCGAGTTCTTCGGCGAATTGGTGGAGACGCAGTTCCTGTCCGAGTCCGAACCTTCGCTTTTTGAAGTGGTTTCGGAGCCGGAAGCGATTTTCGATACCGATTCATTCAGAAAGACATTCTGAAAAACATTCCGGAAGACATCGCGACAGGCCCTCGGTGGCGCATAACACTCTGGATGATCAAACAGATTCCTCGGGAATCGGGATGCGCGTATCGTACTTCACCATCGAGAGCACGAATGACGTATGGATCCTGAATACATCCGACAAGCCGGTTAGTCCGTGAAGAAGAAAATTCGGAATCCTCCGGTCCGTCTTATCAAGGCTCTCCAGTGTATTTCGTACCATGTTCAATCCAGAGTTACCCGGAAATTGTAGACAATCTGACGGATTTTCGAATACTTTTGGAATTATAGATGCTCGAAAGGACATAGTTCAGTTTTAAGCCGTCCGTTGAGCCTGTCAACCCATGAAACATCCGACGCCGTCGCCCCATCATATTTCGGTTAGCCGTACGGCCAGATACTTCACTGTTGGTGAGATTCGCCCGGACGTAACTGAGGTGTGGTTCGGTCTTCATGGGTATGGGCAGACGGCGCTTGAGTTCGTTCAACCTTTTAGAGCGCACTATCGCGAGGATCGACTCGTTATCAGCCCGGAGGCGCTGTCTCGTTTCTACCGTCGAAACCGGGACCACGAGATCGGTGCATCCTGGATGACATCAGAAGATCGGAAAGTAGAAATCCGCGACTACGTAGACTATCTGAACCGACTCTACGAAGGACTCGTCGAACAGGGCATCAATAAGGACGCGTCAGTCGTAGTACTCGGTTTCTCCCAGGGCGCAGCTACGGCCTCTCGCTGGTTGGCTTCGGGCACGGTCTTCGCCAGCCGACTCATCCTCTGGGGCGGGCTACCCGCATTCGAACTCTGTGACGAAAACTTCCAGACTTCAGTATCGGCCGTGTCAACGACACTGGTAACGGGAACGTCCGACCAGTACATGCCCCCCGATCGCGCAAAGGAGGTGGCGTCGCTCATCTCAATCGACGACCGCCCGGTAAAGACCTTGATATACGACGGACCCCACGAGATCAACCCAGCCATGTTGACGCAGTTGATGGGCGAGGATTTGGGTAAGAGTGTGAGTGACAATATGGCTGACATTCTGAGTGACGATGAAGCGTGAGGAATCCGCGCCTTGTCCGAGAATCATTAAAACGCCCACGTCACCAATCCCTTGAACTGGATGATTAGCAGCAGGCCGATCGCCTGGATCACGATGAAAGGGATGACTCCTCGATAAATGGAGGCCGTTGTTACCTCCGGTGGAGCTACACCTCGAAGATAGAACAGGGCGAATCCGAAGGGTGGCGTTAGAAATGACATTTGGAGGTTCATTCCAATCATCACGCCAAGCCAAACCAGGTCCACACCCAGGGCAGTGGCCGCAGGCACGATCAGTGGGATAATGATGAAGGCGATCTCAAAGAAGTCGATAAAGAATCCCAGCAGAAAAACTGCCAGATTGGCGACAATAAGGAGGCCGATAACGCCTCCGGGAAGGTTCGTGAGAAGATCTTCGATCCATAGGTCTCCGTTCAATCCTCTGAAGACCAACGTAAATGCCGTGGATCCGATGAGAAGAAGCATGATCATGGAGGAAAGTCGGGTTGTCTCCTCCATGGTGGCTTTCAATGCTTTGAGCGTGAGTCGCCGGTTGGCCGCCGCCAATCCTATTGCTCCTATCGCCCCGAGCGCACCCGCTTCCGTCGGGGTCGCCACGCCCGCGAAAATGCTTCCCAAAACTAGAAGAATCAGAACGAGTGGCGGCAACATGACGAGAAGCACGCGCTTCAAGAGCGCTGCTCCCGTGATGTTCCGGGTTTCTCGTGGCAACGCAGGCGCACTCTCGGGTTTAAACAGGGCCACAAGTACCGCATATAGCGCGTACATCAGTGCCAAGGCAACACCCGGAACGAGTGCCCCAACGAACAGATCTCCGACAGAGATTCCCATCTGATCTGCCAGCACCACTAAAACGACACTCGGGGGAATAATTTGGCCGAGCGTACCCGAGGCTGTGATCACGCCGGCCGACAACTCATCCGAGTATCCGTAACGCCGCATGACCGGCAATGAAATCATCCCCATGGCCACGACCGATGCTCCAACAACGCCGGTTGCCGCAGCGAGTAGAGCCCCAACGAAAATGACTGCGAACGCAAGACCCCCGCGAAGTGGACCGAAAAGCTGACCAATGGTCGTCAAAAGATCTTCGGCCAGTCGGGATTTGGCCAGCATCGTTCCCATGAAAATAAAAAAGGGCACAGCGAGAAGGACGTAGTTCGCCATGATCCCGAAGGTCCGGTCGGGCAGCGCCAGGAGAAGAGGCCAGTCAAATATCCCGACTTCGACCCCGATAAAAGCGAACAGAATCGCCGTGCCTCCCAGGGCGAAAGCAACCGGGAAACCGGTGAAAATCATCACCAGGACGGCAAGAAACATCAGGGGGCCCAACCACTCTACCATCAGTCCAAATCCTCCCGGCCGTCTTGCTTATCGAGCTGCAGACGGAAGAGAATGTCGATTTGGTGAATTCCCATGGAAACTCCCTGCGCCAAAATGAGCAAAAAGCCTATGGGAATGACCGATTTTATGAGATACCGTGGCAGGCCTCCGGGATCGGGAGACATCTCCAGGACCGACCAGGAATTATACACGGCCGGCCACGCAACGATTATCATCAATACGCAGAACGGAATCAGAAACAGGATCACTCCGGCGAGATTGACGATAGCCTGACCACGCTCACCCAGCCGTGAAAAGAGAATGTCCACACGAACATGCGCGTCGTGTTTGAGCGTATAGGCGGCTCCGAGCAAGAAAACGAGGCTGAAGAGATACCATTGGAGCTCCAAATAGGTATTGGAACTGAGACCAAACCCGGTATATCTGTCGAAATAACGGACTATCGCATTGAACGAGCCGACCACGACCATAACCAGCGTGAGCCAGGACAACATTCGCCCGAACCGCTCGCTGAATCGGTCAATCGCGTTGGAAATTCGTAACAGGCGGGGCATTCAGAGGTCGCGTCGTGCTGAACAGGCACGCAAAGTACGAGGACGGTCGAGGAGTTGCTACGACGACGCATTTTGGTCGGAAAGATTCTCAGACGCGCTTTCAGAAGATCTATCGTCAGAAGAGTCGTCCAGAGAAAGATTCGCCGGCGTATCATCGCCTTCGTATCGAGATACTCGCTTCTTGAGATCCAATACCTCGTCCCGTGAACGATAGTACTCGAGTCGCTTCACAATATCCTTCTCGTAACCGAGTCCAGACGGCTCGTAGAAATACGTTCCCTGCATCGCTTCCGGTAAATATTGCTCCGGAACGTAGTGGGCGGAATAGGCATGCGGATACTTGTAACCTGCCCCGTGACCCAGGCCCTTGGCATCCCTGCTGGCATCCTTCAGCTTATTGGGCACGTCCAGAGACTGCTCTTCTTCCACGTACTTGAGCGCGTCAAAAAACGCATACGACGAATTGCTCTTCGGTGCAGTGGCCAGATACAGACAACATTCCGAAAGTAGAAAACGACCCTCCGGCATTCCCACATATTCGAAACCCTGCGCACAGGCCGCAGCCACCTGCAGAGCCCGGGGATCCGAGAGTCCGATGTCTTCCGCCGCAAAGATGAGCATCCGCCGGATGATAAAGCGCGGGTCTTCGCCTGCATAAACCATCCGCGCCATCCAATAGAGCGACGCATCGGGATCTGAGCCTCGCAGACTCTTGATGAAGGCGCTGATCGTATCAAAATGAACGTCCCCCTCCTTATCGTACAGGACCGCACGTTTTTGGATACTCTCCTCGGCGACACGCAGCGAAATGTGCCGCGCGTCAGATTCGTCCGGGGTCGTTGTTTCCACGGCCAGCTCGAGTGCGTTCAGTAGAGATCGAGCATCCCCATTAGCCGTTGATACGAGGTGATCCCGTGCGTTCTTGTCTAGAATCACACTCAGACGCCCGTATCCTCGCTCGTCGTCTATAAGCACCTGATCAAGCACTCTGTTCAGCGACGATTCTTCCAGTGACTGAAGCTCAAAGATTCGGGACCGGCTGACCAGCGCCTTAATAACCTCGAAGTAGGGATTCTCCGTTGTCGCGCCAATAAAGATGACCGTGCCGTTTTCGACATGAGGAAGTAACGCATCCTGCTGCGCCTTATTGAATCGGTGAACTTCATCCACAAAAAGGATGGTTCTGCGTTGATGCAAGCGTAACAACTCCGAAGCAGAATGAATCGCTGCGCGAATATCTTTGACCCCTGCCAGAACCGCATTCAGCGTCACAAAATGAGCTTTCGTCGTATTGGCAATGATGCGAGCGAGCGTCGTTTTACCTGAACCGGGTGGCCCATAAAACAACACGGACGAGATCCGATCCGCCTCGATCGCCCGCTTCAAGAGGCTTCCCGGTCCCAGAATGTGATCCTGTCCGACAAACTCCTCCAGGGTTCTGGGTCGCATTCGATCGGCCAATGGTGCTTGGGATGCGCGAAATCGAACGGTCGCTGAATCAAACAAGTCGTCCATGAAAGCAGAATCTAGTGTGATGGAAGAAGGCCCAGCTCGTTGATAACCTCCCGGACGCCCGCCTCAAAGAGACGCGCACCGCCCTGGGAAGGATGTCGTACGTATCTGGCCTCGGCTCCGATCCGCGCGAGAGCATTTTCAGCTTTTCGCCCAACTGCAAGGGTCACTTTGGGTTTGAAGGTGTGTACGATCTTCTGAATAACGGGTAGAAAAAGGTCGATCTCTTTCTTGCGTGGCGTCCGAATGGAGAGGGGGTCGCTCGCATCGTGCGGATGCAGTGGTACCGTATTCCAGGTGAAGATAGAGTCGTAGTACGGTGAAAGCAGTCGCCAGTATATCCCCGCACTGTATTCTGTATAGGGCTTCTCCCGCAGGCTGGACTGACGTCCGCTGAGTGGAAAATCCGGGTCCACCAAATGACTTTCGCTCGTTATCGGAACCCCCGAAAAGCGACAACCCCGTGGGCCGGGCGCCTCAGCGATCAGCAGCAGGTCGACCCCGTTTTCGTGATCGAGAATGTAGCGTCGCAAATTCTCCCTTCGGATCGATGTGGCCTCCTCTAGATCCAGATCAGCATTGACCGAGCTGTATGGATTGAAGAGGTCTACAGTCGAAGCAACATCAAAAACCTGATTCTCTATCACACTCCAAAGATCCTTCATTCCCGCAAGAAAAATATCAAATGGATGGCCGTTGTCCAGTCTCTGAAGTTAGTTCGTCCAACTGTCGTCGACAATGAGCGCGATTGGTTGGAGATTAGCAGGAGACTCGGCGAATTTTCCTTGGAAAGCGCCATTTGGGGACTTGTTGAGGAGCATACGTAGTGTGAATGAGTTACTATCGACCAAGAGCCTCACCGCTCTGGGATGAAGGGTTTTATACAGAGGACTAGATCTATTGAATTGCCATGGACTCTGCAAAATTGATATTGGGCGAAAAGGAATTTGAACTTCCCATCACGATAGGTTCCGAAGGGGAGATCGGCATTGGAATCAAATCGTTACGAGCTGAATCGGGAGCGATAACCCTCGACTCCGGGTACGCGAATACCGGTTCATGCGAGAGCGCGATTACGTTCATTGACGGCGAAAAGGGTATCCTGCGTTATCGAGGCTATGCCATCGAAGACCTTTGCGAGCATGCGACGTTTCCCGAAGTCTGCTTTCTGCTCGTTTTTGGTTCGTTGCCTTCGCAGGAAGAGCTGGACGGATTCGTCCACAATCTCACGTATCATAGCCTCATTCATGAGGACATGAAAAAGTTTTTCGAGGGGTATCCGCCGAACGCACCACCCATGAGCGTCCTTTCAACGATCGCGGCCTCACTCTCGGCTTATTATCCCGTTAACGACGATCCGGAAATTTCGGAACTGAATATTATCCGGTTGCTCGCGAAGCTAAAGACTATCGCAGCTTTCGCCTTTAAGAAATCGATCGGTCAGGCCTATGTGTATCCTAGAAATGACATGAGCTATACGGGTGATTTCCTGCATATGATGTTCGCCGTCCAATCGGAAGATTATGTACTCGATCCGCTCATAGAGAGGACGCTCGATCTGCTGCTCATTCTCCACGCGGATCACGAACAGAACTGCAGTACGGCTACCGTGCGCATGGTTGGCAGCAGCGATGCAAATCTGTTCTCGTCGATCTCGGCTGGGATCAGTGCTCTCTCGGGTCATCTTCATGGAGGCGCCAATGTGGCCGTCATCAAAATGCTGGGAATGATCCAGGAAGACGGAGGAAATGTCCGCAAATACGTGGACATGGCAAAGGACAAATCCTCGGATTTTCGACTGATGGGATTTGGACATCGGGTATATAAAAACTTTGATCCGCGAGCGAACGTAATCAAGTCGGCAAACGATCGAGTTCTGTCCGAACTGGGGATAGAGGATCCCCTTTTGGATATCGCAAAAGAACTGGAATGCATCGCGCTGGAGGATGATTACTTCGTTTCCCGGAAACTGTATCCAAACGTAGATTTTTATAGCGGAATTCTGTACCGTGCCATGGGCATTCCGACGAATATGTTTACGGTTATGTTTGCTCTGGGTCGTTTACCAGGGTGGATTGCGCAGTGGATCGAAATGAAGAAAGATCCCGGGAAGCGCATCTACAGGCCTCGTCAGATTTATACGGGTTCGCACGCCCGACCCGTTGTACCCATCGCCGATCGGTAATCCTCAACTAGTCCATCGTTTGATGGCTATCACAGGAAATAGTCAGAACAATCATTTTGTATTAGGAGGACGTACTGATCCGGACTACAACGCGTGGGGCCGTTTTTTCGCTATTGCTGGTGACAGCCCTATTGCCATCCGCTCTGTTTGCACAATCGCAACGGGCGGAAGATGCTTTTTTCTTGCGCCCTCGCGTGGGCATCTCTTTCTATCTGGGAGATAACGAAAAGTCGCCGTTCAATTTTGACGGCGAGATGTTCGAGAATTCATTGCCGTACAGTATCGGAGCGGAACTCGGATACCAGTTCAACCCTCGCTACAGTCTCGGCCTGGCGTTTACGCTGGCCGATTATCCGGGAATCACCGAGTTTCGGAATAAAATGGACCTGTCGGAGCATCCTACTACGCGGACCAGTGTGCAGCTGATTGCCCGATACCTTTTGAACGAGAGCAAAATTGCCCCATACCTCCAGGCAGGTCTGCATGCCAGTTTTGGCAAGACGGCAGTGTACTCGCCCGGAGTCTGTTTGACGACCGGACCCTGTGAGGAATCCAATGAAACATCGTTCGGACCCCTGCTCGGGTTCGGGTTGGACTTCTTTATTAATGAGAACATGTCCTTCTTCACCGAGTTCGGTGCCAATCTGACATTCGGCGACGACAAGGCCGACGGATACGACGAAGGAGGTTTTGGTGGTTTTGATTTTCTGGGCGCCACGTCGGTGGGATTAAAAATCAACCTCAGCCGATTCGTCCCTGTCGAGCTGGCAGGTTTGGTTTGCCCGGTCGATCCGGTCGAGACCGGTTCTCCGGTCACGTTTACAGACATGATTAACGAAGACGCCTCCGAACCCGTAACATCGACATGGAGATTTGGTGATGGGAATACGGCGTCTGGCCTGATCGCCACGCATTCATTCGCCAATCCAGGTACCTACGAGGTCTCGCTTACGGCGACCAATGGCGGCGGCCGTGGTTCCAGCACCCAATCGTGTATCGTTGTTGTCAAACATCCATGTGAACCCGCCACGATTGTATCAATGACGGCATCAACCATGTCGCCCGATACGCAAACCCCGATTCGGTTCACGTCGAACGTGGTTGGTACAAGCCCGGTGTCGTATCGCTGGGAATTCGGTGACGGCACAACATCCACAAGCTCGGATCCGACCCACACGTTTGCAGCCCCGGGTACGTACACGGTCACGCTGGAAGTCACAAATTGTGGAGGCACGGTCAGTCGCACGATGACCATTACGGTAGATCCGTACGAAGCAGCCATTTGCCGAGAGATCAGCGAGATGAATGCGACCTACTTTGGCAGGAATGCTTCGACACTCACGGAAGAAGGGCGTCAGGCATTGAGCGAGAATCTCGAGATTCTGTCACAGTGTCCAAACCTGAATGTCAGAGTGGAAGGACTTGCAGCTCCAGGTGAGCGCCGTGCGCAAGAGCTCTCTGAAGATCGAGCCCGTGCAGTCGAGCAATTCTATATTGATAACGGTATCGCAGCCAGTAGAATTGTTTCGGTAGGTCTCGGACGCGCGAAAAACCTCACGAGCAAGAAGGAGGGGCTCAGCACGTATCGCCGAGTTGACACCATACCTGTGCGATAACGAGCCCAGATTTAGTGTCTGAAAAGGGGCGGGTTTGCTATTGCAAGCCTGCCCTTTTTCGCTAATCGGTCAACCGGAAGAATGAATCTCGAAAAAACCCTGGTTGATCAGATCGACAATCACGTTTGTGAACGCTTCGTCTTGGGGGAGTCGTTCCAACGCGAGTCCCTGACGTCCAGTCAACCTCGCCAGAATCGAGGCGTATTTAGCGTCGACTGCATACTCCTCCCCACCAGCGAAGAGCATCAGCGAACCGTCAGGCAATTGGTCGTACATAACCATCGAAACCACTGATGCCCGGACGTGAGCACCTTCTTCCAGGCGCTCCCGAAGCTCTTCTGACGTGATCACCGATTCCGGTACCGGCGGCAACCAACCTCGACTCGATCGGGACAAATATCTTCCTAACCAGCGGTTGAATCCTTCGGTCTCCTGCATGGATTCGGAAACAGCTTTGCGAGCAAACTCCTTCAATTCGGTTGAAATCAACCCGGAATCGAACTCCCCCGACTTCTCCCTGCCGGAAAACGGCGTTTCATCGATGCCTGCTTCAAACAGGTTCTCGACAAAGGCGCTCACCAGATCATTTTTCGATGGAGCCAGACAACCGATCGAATAGGTGAGGCAGTCGCCGACGGCCGTCCCGCGGTGGGCGATACGAGGAGGCAGGTAGAGCATGTCTCCCGGTTCCAGAATCCACGTGTCGGTGGGTTCAAAGTGCGATAAGATTCGAACATCCAGATCGGGTAGTAACTCCTCATCTTCAACCGGTTCGCCTTCGATTTCCCATTTCCGCTTTCCTATTCCCTGGATCAGAAACACGTCGTAATTATCAATATGGGCACCAACGCCGCCACCATCCGTCGCATAGCTGACCATGATGTCATCAATCCGCCAATTGTGCAAAAACGGAACTGACTGCAGCAGCGCTGAAACCTCGGGTATCATCCGGTCGACCTCCTGAATCAGAAGGGTCCAGTCAGATTCTCTTAACCCGGTAATCTCATCTTCATCAAACGGACCGAATCTGGCTTCCCATTTGTAGTCGCCTCCTTCCCTCAGAATGAGTCGACTATCCGCGTCGTCTCTCTGGGCAAGTTGGATCAGGTCTTCGGGTTCGAGGGGAGACAAAAACTGTGGCCAGGCTGAACGAACCAGCAGGGACCTTTTCTGCCAGTAATCCCGAAGGAATTCCTCGACGGTGATTTCACCAAACAACGATTCAGGGATATCCAACCAGTTTACCTCAGAACAGCCATTTGAGTAGTTCGATGAGCGGCCAAACGAGCAATGCGGCCATGAGCCACGCCACCCATTTTAAAGACCTTGACGTTTCCGGGAATTCATATCCGCAATAAGGACAGGTCGATTCATCACCGTCAACTGACAGCGCGCAGGATGGGCATTCTCGTTGTTGACTCACGTGTTCTTGCTTAATCGGATATCACAATATGCGGAATGTCATCAACGTTCCAATCCCACACAAGCCCTTCGGCAGTTTGATCGGTGTGTTCTTTTCCGTACGACCTCTCGACGAAGTACAGGGCCGGTTGATGGCTCATGCCCTGCGAAGCCTTGTCAGACTTGTGCAGCGAGTTCGTCCAGGAGTGCCTGCTTCGCTTCATCACCCAGTTTGTCTATCGAACGCTCCGGTTTCTCGGGAGCGTTCAAACGATCTGGCTTTGTGGGTGCGTTCAAATCACGATCCAGCCAATCGAGAACGACAGTGGCGACAAATGCGGCGAAGGCTCCGTAGATCAGTGCACGGATGAATCTAGTCATATCAGTAGCGGGTCAGCTGATTTCTTGGGGGGTCTAAACATACGCACCTCGCGGGATTCGAAAAAGCTCTCGTTCACGACGATCTGAAGGGTAAAATCCTGTACGCTGCCCCCGTTTTTTAGAGTTACGACCGAAGATTCCCAATGCGTGTCAGAATAGTAATTTATTGCTATTTTTTCGTGTTTTAATTATGATCTGGTAGTACGTTCCACCCCGGGCATGCGACAGCTTTCATTTCATTCTATCCCGTCTCGTGGTCCCACCTCAAATGTCGAATCCGGCAGTCGGAAACGCGCGGGACTTTCACAATATATTTATGTCGACTTTCATGAGGAGAGCGGGCAGGACCGATTTTACGGTGGCGGCGGAAGCGGATACTACGTGTATAACATCACCGATCGTGTAAATCCTGAACTTCTTGTAACAATTACAGGGGTCCCTAGCGTATCCTGGGGGCACACCTTTACACCCACTCCAAACGGCAACTTTGCAGTCGGCGAAACAGAGTTTCGGTGCCAGCCCTTGAGAATATTCGATTTACGTCCTGCCTTGAACGGTGAAGTCGACAATATTGACCATGCAGTAGGCGCGTGGCATGCCGACTGGCAAACACTCCACCGGTTTTGGGCGCTTAAGATGGAGGGCTTTGATGGATGGAATGGTGCGGACTGGGGAATGCCGAATATCTCCTGCAGGCAAGACTGGGATCAGCACTAATTTTTCGGAACATGATTGAGGACTCACCCATGAAATACGTCGCCGTTTGCGCGCTTTCTCTTCTTTTAGTCGGATCCACAGCGAATGCACAGGGCACGTGGACACCGGACAACCGGGGCTCCGACAATATTACCGTCGAGGGCCATATACCTCTTGGTGGCCGAATGACGGTGACGGACCTGGATATCGAACAGGAATTATCACGTCCATACGCCTATGTCGGACGCGCATCCATTCTCGAAGATGGTCCGAAAGGGATGGACATTATTGACTTCAGCGATCCGAGTAACCCGAAAGTAATTCTCCGTTGGAGACTCCCGGATCAAGATCTCCACATGAATCGCGGCGGCATGGACGTGAAGAATTTCAAATGGAACGGGCGATACTATGTCGTCCAGTCCTTCGAATTTCCTCAGGGACCGGACAATGACCTGGGCGCTATCGTATTCGATGTAACCGGACTCCCCGATCCAAGTGCCGTTACGGAAGTCACACGGATCCTGAATCCGGAATTTCCCGGCGGCTTCCACAATATTTTCATCTACAAGCACTCGAACGGACGTCCGTTGCTACTCACGACCGTTCGCACCGGCAAAGCCAATGTCTATGATCTCGGCCTTATCGTCGAGGGTGATGTGGAGAACGCTTTGGTCGGCGAAATTCAAGTCCCTGAAGTCCAGGGTCGCTCGAGCAGGCGTACCTCTTTTCATGATCTGTACGCGGCCTGGCATCCGGATACGGGTCAGGATCGTTTCTACGCAGGAGGAACGGGCGGTTACTACGTCTTTGACATCACAGATCTGGACAACGCGAAACTTGAGATTACGCTTACGGGCATTAACGGAGTCGACTGGGGGCACACGTTCACGCCCAGCCCCGATGGGCGCTACGTAGTCGGAGAAGCCGAATACCAGTATGCCCCGCTTCGCATATTTGACCTGAAGCCGGCGCTGGACGGTGATGTTACAAACATCCGTCGGCCGATCTCTGCGTGGACAGCCAATTGGAAAAACCTCGTTCATAACCACGAGGTCCGCTGGCCGTATGTCTTCGTCTCGGGTTATCTGGATGGCTTGCAGATATTCAGTCTTCTGGACCCGGAGAATCCCAGAACCGTAGGATATTACGATACGTATATCGGCCCGCCCACCTATGACTGGATCAAAGTGATCAACGGCGCTTTCGGTGTGGACGTCCGAAATGAGGATGGTCTCATTGTAATTTCAGATATGACAACCGGATTCTGGACCTTCCGTATGGACGGGTTTAACGGTTGGAATGGAGAAGACTGGGGAATGCCAGATATTTCGAGCGTCCAGAACTGGGACGACGAATCAAAGGAAGGAACGCGGTAAATCGTTCGAATGCACAAATAACGTAAAGGACTAATGAAAAGATTTTTTTGCGTAGCGATGTCACTTCTGGTGGCTTTGCTGCTTGTTACTCCGGCTTCCGCACAATGGACGGCTCTTGAGCGAGGAACTGAGAATATCTCAGTTGAGGGCCATTTACCTCTCGGTCCCCGTCTGAGTGTCATGGATATGGAACTTGAGCAGGAATTGTCAAGGCCGTATGCCTATGTCGGACGCGGTACGCTCGACGCGGCAGGAGCAAAGGGAATGGATATTGTTGATCTGAGCGATCCAACCGACCCCCGGGTTCTTCTTCGATGGAGAATCGAAGATGAGGATTTACATACCGGGCTTGGCGGGATGGATGTCAAATATTTCAAATGGAAAGGGCGCTACTACGTCGTCCAGTCGACACAGTTTGGCCCAGGTCCGGACTCCGATCTCGGAGCAGTGATTCTCGACACGACGGGGTTACCCGACCCGAGTACAGTTACTGAGGTAGCTCGCATCTACGAGCCCGACCTTCCGGGCGGCTTCCACAACATTTTTATTTACAAGCATTCGAATGGCCGCGTTCTTCTACTTGCGACGGTAAACGGTGGCCAGGCCAATATGTATGACCTGGGAATGATCGTAGAAGGAGATCGGGAAAATGCACTCGTCGGCACCGTACCCGTATTGGCGCCTGCTGGTGCGGGCGGGCCGATGCCGTTCCTGTTCTACCACGATCTATATGCCGCGTGGCACCCGGATACCGGTCAGGATCGGTTTTACGCTGGAGGAACGGGTGGTTACTACGTCTTTGACATTACCGATCTGGAAAATCCCAACCTCGAAATATCGATCGTGGGTGTTTCGGGTGTTCCGTGGGGGCATACGTTTACCCCGAGCCCCGACGGCCGTTATGCAGTGGGTGAAACCGAATACCAATATGCCCCGCTGCGAATTTTTGACATGAAACCGGCGCTCGATGGGGAGCAGACGAACATCCGAAGAGCCATTTCCGCATGGACAGCAAATTGGAAAAATCTGGTCCACAATCACGAAGTTCGCTGGCCCTATGTCTTTGTATCCGGATATCAGGATGGGCTTCAGATCTTCAGCCTTCTAGATCCGGAAAATCCACAGACCGTCGGCTACTACGACACTTACACAGGCCCGGAGAATGACGGTGTTATGGGGGGCGGAGTGGGCAATGGCGCATTCGGAGTCGACGTGCGAAACGAAGATGGACTGATCGTGATCTCCGACTTGTCGACCGGAATCTGGACATTCCGTATGGAGGGCTTCAATAGCTGGAACGGAGAAGATTGGGGCATGCCGGATATTTCAAGCGTCCAGAAATGGGACGAGGAGTCCAAAGAGGGCACGAGGTAGTGTTTGGCATTGACAGACCTGAATTGAACAATATTAAATAGAAAGATCCATGAAACGTCTTTTTATCTCAGTTTGTATCGCCGTGGCACTGGTCGTATTGGTGTCGACGGCTACAGCGCAGTGGACCCCGGAAAAACCGGGGAGCGATAATATTGAAGTCTTGGGGCACATTCCGCTCGGACCTACTCTTAGCGTCGCAGATATCGATATCGAACAGGAACTCCATCGCCCCTATGCATACGTCGCCCGTATGAAATACGGCGAAGCAGGTCAACGTGGTACAGATATCATCGACTTTTCCGATCCTTCAGACCCCAGAGTCATCTACCGGTGGCGAATCGAGGACCAGGAATTGCACTCCGGAACAGGTGGTATGGATGTGAAGCACTTCAAGTGGCGGAACCGCTACTATACGGTACAGTCGCTCCAGTTCAGGCAGGGCGGCCCAGACCCGGATCTTGGTGCGGTCATCCTCGACGTAACAGGCCTACCTGATGTGTCGACAGTTCGTGAGGTCGCCCGGATCCGCGAACCGGAGACTCCCGGAGGATTCCACAATATCTTTATCTACAAACATTCGAGTGGTCGGGTGTGGTTGGTGACAACCGTATCTGGCCCGTTCGCGAACGTGTACGACCTAGGAATGGTGGTGGAAGGCGATGTTGAGAATGCACGCATCGGTCGCATCCCGACTCCTGCTCAAAATACCCGTCGCGGATATCACGATTTCTATCTCGGGTTCGATACCGATTCTGGCCAGGATCGCTTCTATGGCGGCGGCACGGGCGGGTACTATGTATACAACGTTTCTGACATAGACAGTCCGGAATTACTTGTCACGCTTACTGGCATCAGCGGCGTCCGTAATGGTCATACGTTTACGCCCTCACCGGATGGACGCTATGCTGTCGCTGAGACGGAGTATCGATATGCACCGCTTCGGATATTTGATCTAAAGCCGGCGCTCGACGGCGAGGTGTCGAATATCAGCCAGCCCATTGGCGCCTGGACTGCGAATTGGGAAAATCTGGCACACAATCACGAAGTGCGCTGGCCGTATGTATTCGTTTCTGCATATCAGGACGGACTTCAGATATTCAGCCTTCTCGATCCCGTCAATCCGGAGACGGTCGGTTACTTCGACACCTACACCGGCTCGACTGATATTGGGGGAATGGGAGGTGTCGCCAATGGAGCATTCGGCATTGATGTCCGCAACGAAGACGGATTGATTGTCGTAAGCGACATGACGACCGGGTTCTGGGTCTTCCGGATGGAAGGTTTCAACGGATGGAATGGAAAAGACTGGGGTATGCCGGATGTTTCCAGCGCCCAGAAGTGGGACGAGCAGCCGGAAGGCACACACTAATCCCGGCTACGACAGAAACCTGAATCAGGGATTGCGTTTTGATACACATGCGACTACGAAGACTTTCCAGCGCTGGAATGCTGGCTGCCCTTGTACTGACACTGGGCGCATGGTCTGGCGTTTCAACTGGAGGCCCCCGGGTCCCTGGTTGCCTGGTTGACGGAATCTACCCAGACCCGCCTGCCTACTACCGGATTGAATTGATTACGACGAGAAAAGTGTCCGGGACGCGTCTCGCTACCGGTACGGCAGACGTAACGTATGTACCGTCACCTTTCGGTGTATCGATTTCTCCTAGTGGCACTTACGTCTACGATCTCGATATTCGAATAAACAGAATTAAGTCGCCCGTAGAAGGCGTGTATGCCGTCTGGGTTACATCGTCCGATCTGAAAACCGTTCGTCTTCTCGGGACTCTTGACCAGGACTTTCGGATTCAGGGTCGCGTCGACTTGAACAAATACCTCGTGGTGGTTTCTCTTGAAACCGAACTTGGAGACCGCTGGTCCGGTCCCATCGTCCTTCGGGGAATGTCGAGAAGCGGACTGATGCACACGATGGCCGGGCACGGGCCGTTCCAAACCGAAAACTGTGCCGTGTACGGGTACAGTTGATCTCTCCAACACAGATTCGTTCCACTTCCTGATCGTATGATCCTAATGCGCGCGTTCAATTTTTTCGTATATCTACCTATCACTCCCGCGTTGGTTTTGGTGACGACCATGGCTTTCGCTACGGCGACGGCTCTTGCTCAGGACCATGACATGATGCAGATGAAACACGGCCAGATGGCCTCGGGCGACAGCCTCGTCTGGCGGATGGCGCCCATGGGCGTGTCGATGCCCATGCTGCCGGGTTTGGAGAATGAAGTGCCCACGACTGCGCCATTTCTGCCGGGCGCTGGAATGGATCCCATGATATTCCCGGAGGGAATTCCCCGCCAAGTCGTCGAGATGGCGGACGGGGACACGCTCTATCTGGAAGCATCACTGATCAGGCGCAGGATTGGCAACAAAACGTTCGTGATGTACGGATACAATCGCCAGTATCCCGGCCCGCTAATTCGCGCAGACAGGGGCTCAACAGTCGTGGTGGAATTCACAAACGAAATCCAGATGCCTACGACCGTGCATTGGCACGGCCTCCGCCTTGATAATCGCTTCGACGGTGTTCCGGACGTAACCCAACCTCCGGTTATGTCCGGCGAGAGCTTCACGTATGAATTGTATTTTCGCGATACGGGTCTTTACTGGTATCACCCGCACATGCGAGAAGACCTTCAACAGGATCTGGGGCTCTACGGGAATATACTGGTTGATCCGCCTGGGGAAGATTACTACGCACCGGCAAATCGGGAAGAAGTCGTGGTCCTCGACGACATCTTGATGGACGCCGACGGCCTTTATCCTTTTGGTGAATCAGGGGCGACTCACGCGCTCATGGGGCGATTCGGGAATGTCATGCTTGTGAACGGCGAAACGAACTACCTCCTGGACATTGACAGGGGCGATGTCGTACGGTTTTTCCTGACCAATGTGGCCAACTCCCGCACATTTAATGTGGTATTCGACGGAGCGCCAATAAAAATCGTGGCCTCGGACGTCAGCAAATTCGAGCATGAAACCTGGGTGACGAGCGTCGTTATCGCCCCCGCCGAGCGGTATGTCGTAGATGTCCGATTCCCGGAGAGCCGCTCGTATTCGATGACCAATACGATCCAGGCCATCAATCACTTCCGCGGCGAATTCTATCCGCACACCGACACGCTTGGAACGATCAAGGCCGGTTCGGAGGCGGCCGATCCTGATTTGAGCGAAAGTTTCTCTCACATTCGCTTTAACCAGGATGTGGCGGCCGATATCGATACGTTTCGGCCATATTTCGATAGGCCGATCGACTACGAAATCAACATGATTGTGGAAGTGGAGAATCTCCCGCTCCCCATCGTGCGCTTGATGGAGATTGACACATTATACGTTCCACCCATTGAATGGAACGACGCCATGCCGATGATGAACTGGCTCTCGAGCGTGGATCAGGTCCACTGGATCCTCGAAGACGTCGCGACCGGCAAGCTGAATATGGACATCGGCTGGGTCTTTCAGCAGGGGGATGTCAAAAAGATTCGCCTGTTCAACAATCCAAAGAGCTTCCACCCGATGAACCACCCCATCCACATTCACGGACAGCGGTTTCTGGTGCTATCGTTGGATGGTGTCCCGAACACCAATCTGGTCTGGAAAGATACCGCCATCGTCCCCGTAGGCTCCACCATGGATATACTCCTCGACGCCTCAAACCCGGGAAAATGGATGGCCCACTGCCACATCGCCGAGCACCTGCACGCGGGGATGATGACGATGTTTGAGGTCATTGCGTCAGAAGAGGCGCGGTAGCAACACTACCCGACAAGGCGGCGCATCGGAACAAGAGCTGGCCAGCGTCGAACCGACCGTGGCGTCCGTACATGGCCCATCTTTACAGGACTAGAAAGCTCTGTGTTCGTGGAAATACGCAGTTCTCGTTCTTGCTTTATTCATGCAAAAACGTTAGGATCTGCCTTCCCGCCAATCTACCCAGATCGATACACTAAGAAGATGATGAAGACTAGCTACAAACTGTTACTGGCGCCTTTGGCGTCAGTGATGATGGCAGTGGCCCTGTTCAGTGCTAATCCGGTTGATTTTCCGTTCGACGACAATGAAAAAGGGCTCATTGAGAAGACCACGCCAGTACGTCCGACAGCTCTCCTGAAAGTCTCCGACTGGAGTACGAACGGTTTATCGCACTTTGTCACGGATGATCGTGTCGTTCTTCCTTCCGGCGCTGAAATATTCGATATACAATACACCGAGTCGAGTGAGGTAAATCGATTCTCATACCGATTCAGATTCGGTGATGTAGAAGGAACTGTCGCGTCACAGACTAATCCGGATGGGACGACTCGTGCAACGGGGCGCGGAAGATATACGGGCCCACCAGCAAATTTCGTCGATATGAATTCTCGTCCTGGGGGGAAAACAGTTGTTATGCAAACTCCATCTGAAGCACCTGCCGGGAAGGGCCAAAACGGATGTTACACCACACCAATTCCCGGCTGTTTTTTTGGGCCAGGCATTCCGACGGGCTTCGAATATGGAGTCAATTTTGACGGTGTGTTCCCACTTGGATTCACGATCGGACAGACCTTTGATATGGAGTTCAACGTAAACATTGGCGCCGGGCCTGAACTTCATCTTGTTTTGCCATACTTGGTGGCACCTCCACCTCTTCCGACGGGCTCGATCACCGGAATTAAGTTCCATGATAGAAATGGCGACGGAGTCCAAGACCCAGGTGAAGAGCCCCTTGAAAACTGGAGTATCGTCCTTGACGGCGGCCCTACTAGCCAGTTGACAGGACCGGATGGAAAATATACGTTTCAAAACGTGCTGGTCGGTTCGCATTTAGTCGAGGAGGATATCCAGACAGGGTGGCAACCGAGTCCGAATCTGCCACCCTCGCAAGCAGTAATCGTAGTCGCCAACGAGCAGGCAGTCGTGAATTTCGGAAACTATCAACCGGCTACCATCAAGGTGATCAAGTTCATTGACGTCAATGGTGATGGAGTGCTGGATGAAATGGAGCCATTTTCTGAAAACTGGGAATTCACCGTCGTCGGGTCTCAAACGACAAACGCGATGGGAGAAGCGGAATTCCCCGGTCTCCCGCCAGGTGTCTACGAAGTAACGGAAACGCCACAGACAGGCTGGAAAATCTCGACACCCCAAACCAACCCCACCACAGTTATAGTGGCAAGCGGCGAAACGAAAGAGGTATTATTTGGCAATTACAAACCAGGTAAAATTATAGTCCACAAGTTTCATGACAAAAACGGCAACAAGGCCCAGGACACGGGCGAAGAAGACTTGCCGGGTTGGGAGATTAAGGTCGATAGTGCTACCAAAATGACCGACGCAGCAGGAAAAGCCGAATTCGATCAACTTGATCCGGGGCCTCACGAGGTTTCAGAAACGGTAAAAACTGGATGGGCTGTTTCGACAGGTAACAATCCGACAACGGTTCTCGTGCTGCACGGTCAGACAAAGGAGGTTGAGTTTGGTAACTATATGCCAGCGAAAATCATCCTTAAAAAATTCCATGATGAAAATGGCGATGGTGCCAAGAACGGCACGGAACCATTTTTGCCAGGATGGACTGTAAAAGTCGATACTGATTCCAAGGTGACAAACGGCAGTGGAGAAGCCACGTTTGACGGATTGAAACCAGGCACGTACTCGGTCTCGGAAGTCCTCCAGACGGGTTGGAAACTCTCAACCGGAAACAGTCCCAAAAACATCATTGTGGTAAGCGGGGACACCAAAACTGAACAATTCGGAAACTTTAAACCTGGGAAAATTACGGTCCTTAAATTCAGGGACGAAAATGGCAACGGCGTTCGCGACGCCGGGGACTCGCCCGTTTCCGGTTGGAGCATTAAGTGCGTCGGACCCTCTTGTAAACCACCCGGAATCACACAGAATACAGTCGCTAATGGGACAACGACGTTTAGTAGTCTTGATCCTGGGAATTACGTCATCAGCGAAGGAGTCAGGGCTGGCTGGATGCAGACATCTCCTGTGGCTGGGATCTACAATGTCGCTATTAAAAGCGCTGATATGAAAAATGTGGCATTTGGAAACAAGCCACCGCCACCGCCCCCTCCTCCTCCACCAGGCGCAGGAGACTGGGGCGATGCACCAGAATCCGTTGATCCTGATTTTGTAGACATTTTCCCGGTTGGTTATCCTACTTCGATCGGAAATAATGGAGCTGCGCACCCGCTAAATCCTGAGATTCGAATCGGGCCAACGGTAGATGGAGACCCGGGTGGGCAACCAACCCTTCCTGCCGACGGAGACGACGCGGATGGCGGTGATGACGAAGACGGCGTAACATTCGAGTCAGACTTCATCCCATTATTCCTGAAGCTGGACCCAGCGTCTGATGACGTTACAAGCCTTTTCGGTCAGGTCAGGGGTACAAGTTCTGAAATCATAGTCAAGCCAAGTGCGACAGGAATGTTGGATGCTTGGGTGGACTGGGACAGAAGCGGTAGTTGGGAGGCCGGAGAAAAGATCTACGGCCAGATTATTGGTCCGACTGAAACGCGTCTGGATTGGCCCATACCTGTTGATGCAAGCGTCGGTTTTACGTACGCTCGTTTCCGGTTCTCTATTGCTGGATCGTCGCTACCTGGTGGTCCAGGTCCAGAAGGTGAGGTAGAAGACTATATTCTTTATACATTGGATCAGAAGCCGCTTGACTCCACGGCCGACACGGAAGACGTAAATCCGGGAGATGGTATATGTGCGGACGCTTCCGGGAACTGTACGGTGCGTGCAGCCATCATGGAGGCGAACGCAGCCGGAGTGCCATTGCTTATCAGTGCGTCAAGCCTGGCGAAGAGCGGTCGAGCAGTTCTACAACCTCTATCGCCGTATCCACCGATAACAGGCGTTCTTTTACTGGATGGTGATGGAACGCTTGAAATTGATGGATCGCAGGCGGGCGCTGGAGCTAACGGTTTAACGCTTCAGTCTCCAGGTGCCATTATCGCAAACACGATTATCTATGGCTTTGACGGTGCTGGGATCCTACTGAATGGAGATGATCAGCTCCTCTTTGGTAACCAAATCAGAAATAATGCTGGTCCGGGCATATCCGTCATCGCAGGAAGCGGTAATCAAATTCGAAACAACGCCATATTTGAAAATGGCGGACTGGGAATCGACCTCAATGCAGACGGCGTTACCCAGAATGACGTTGGCGACGTAGATGTCGGACCCAATGGCCTTCAGAATGCTCCAACATTGGGCGTCGTAACAGCCGAAGATGGGCATATTGAAGGTAATTTGATGTCGATACCGGATACGGAGTTTAATATTGAATTCTTCGTGAGCCCGACGTGTGATCCGTCCGGATATGGAGAGGGTATGACCTTCCTCAGCAGTGAGACGGTAACGACGGATAATATTGGGTCAACGGGATTCAACGTTTTCATAGATCAAAATCCGATTGCTGTAGGAGAAGCGGTAACTGCAATTGCGACGGGCCCTGAAGGCACATCAGAATTCTCCAGTTGCTTCTTCGCTGTTTCGACTGCCATCGAACGAATCGAAGATGCTGAGGTCCCACAGGATTACGAGCTCTTCCAGAACTACCCGAATCCGTTTAACCCCGTCACGAATATTCGATTTGCGATATCGAATCGTGAGTGGGTCAAGCTGGAGGTCTATGACATTCTCGGAAAGAGAGTGGCTACTCTTGTCGACGGCTGGGTCGAATCGGGTGAGTTCACGGTTGACTTCGATGCGTCAGAGCTGCCAAGCGGAATCTATATCTATAGAATGACGGCGGGTTCATTTACGACCGCCAAACAGTTGACGCTGCTCAAGTAGCTCCAGCGGCGACGCTACAGAAACGCTATCCACTCTGGGGAGGGCCGAATCCGGCCCTCCCCTTTTATGTGGACCGATTTCCGGCTATTTCCGAGAATCATTCGGAGGGATTCCTACGTAGGAATTATCCCTGCTCCCGCCACACCTTTTCGACTTCTGAACCATGATTTCAACACGTCGTGATTTCGTCAAGTCGTCTGCGCTCGCGCTTGGCGCGTCCATGTTTCCGTTCCCACAGAGTCCGAACTATCCACACAGAGCTGACCGGAGGATCCTGACCAAAACTCTTTATCCCACTTTCTGAGCATACTTATAAAAACCAGAGTTGAAATGAAACGATTACTTATTCCAGCATTCGCGCTTTTTTTCATTGTCGGATGCGCAGAACAGGACGATTCTGACTACGCAACGGATGCAACGACGGACGAAGCTCCGGAAACCTATGACCCCGACGACACGGCCATGCTGCGACCCGATGCACTGAAACCGGTCAACGAACGCCTGGAGTACCCTCTAGGGTGGAAGGTGCGGCTCGACGTTCCGGATTCGGACGCAGTCATCAGCGCCGATACATCCTCCGGGACCGACGTCTATTTGGCGTCTATGACGCCGGGCTGGCATGTGACGATGGGGCGCCCACGGGCAATCCTTTACCATCCGGCGAGCACGGCGGAAGGCTCTTACTCGGCCTCGGCTACAATTCACCTTATAGAGCCGGGTCATGGTAACGAAGGATACGGCCTAATCTTCGGTGGTCAGAATCTGGACGATGACAGTCAATCCTACATCTACTTCCTCATTCGCCGCTCAGGAGATTTCCTCATAAAGCAGCGAATTGGAGATGACTACGAAACTCTCTCTGGTTGGGAAGCAAACGAGGCCATAGTACCCTACACGGAAGAGACGTCCGGTACTGCCACCAACACGCTTGGTGTTCGAGTCAATGATGCTTCGATCTCGTTCTTCGTGAACGACACGGAAGTTCATTTGATGGAGAAAGGCGACCTTCAGACCGATGGGATCGTTGGCCTGAGGATGAACCATACCGTCAATGCCCACATCGAGTCGTTGGACGTTGAGCAGGAATCATGATTCTGGACTGGAATCTGTGCCAGGTGCTGGAGAGGCTTCCAGGCCTGATTCCGCGCCTGGCAGCGCATCGTCGATGACCATCTGATCCGGCAGTTCGTTCTTCTGCGCTTTCGGGTTGATGAGTCGCCCCAATAGGGGAAGCTCAAACGCCGTCACGAAGTGGGCGATCGTAGAGAACCAGAACTCCTGCTGGAATTCGTAGAAGTCCTCGTCAAACCCGTCTCGTTGGCCTTTGTGACCTTCAATTTCCAGATAGAATATTCTTGGCCAATCGGGATATCGGGATTGCGCTTGTTTCAGGAGGCTGAAGACATCTGATACCGCCGTCTCGAATGAATCTCTCCCCGACACGACATGATACAGCGACACGGTATTGTCGAAATTCATCGCGATACCAGGTGCATCTGGCTTGTTGTATTCAGGGATGAAAGGTGGCTCCATGGATCAGGTGGTGTCCTCTTCGACTCCCGCACCGTCTTCTTCTTCGATCATCTCTTCCGGTTCGGGCTCGTCGTCAGTAGTCATTTCGTCGAGATTCAGTTCCACCTGGTCGTCAGATTCTGTGTTATCCCTCGCCAGTTCTTCTGCCATGTACTGACCCGTGTATGTATCCGTTTTCGTGATCTCCTCTGGTGTGCCAGCGAACAGGATATGCCCGCCTGCTTCTCCGCCGTCGGGTCCAAGGTCGATCAGATGATCTGCGGTTTTGAGCACATCCAGATTGTGTTCAATAACAAGGACGGTATTTCCCTTGTCCACCAGCGCTTGCAGTACAGCTAACAGGTGTCGAATGTCCTCGAAATGAAGTCCGGTTGTCGGTTCGTCCAGGATGTAGAGCGTTCGTCCGGTCCCCGGGCGCGATAGCTCTTTGGCCAGTTTGACTCGCTGTGCTTCGCCCCCTGAGAGGGTCGTCGCCTGTTGACCAAGCCGTACGTAACCCATTCCAACCGAGTGAAGTGTCCTCAGCTTGCGTGCGATTCGGGGGATTTTTTCGAAAAACGTGAGGGCTTCTTCCACGCTCATTTCCAGCACATCCGCAATGCTCTTCCCCTTGAAGCGAATTTCCAGTGTCTCGACGTTATATCGACGTGCCTGGCATGTTTCGCACATCACGTAGACGTTGGGAAGGAAGTTCATTTCAAGCTTTACGATTCCTGCCCCCTTGCACGATTCGCAGCGCCCCCCCTTCACATTGAATGAAAATCTTCCCGGTTTGTATCCACGGATCCTGGCCTCAGGTAGCTGCGCAAAAATATCTCTGATATTGCCGAAAAGGCCCGTATAGGTGGCTGGATTCGACCGCGGAGTCCGACCTATCGGACTCTGATCGATATCAATGACTTTATCAATATGCTCAAGGCCAACGATGTCCTGGTAGGGCAAGGGCACCATTTTCGCTCCATGAAAATGGTTTGCCAGAATGGGATACAACGTTTGATTTATCAGCGTAGATTTTCCCGAGCCCGAAACTCCCGCAACACAGGTCAGCATACCGAGCGGAATCCTGAGCACCTCACTTTTGAGATTATGACCCCTTGCGCCAATGAGTTCAATGGCGTGGCCATTCCCCGAGCGGCGTCGAGAAGGAACAGCTATCTGCTTGACGCCGCGAAGATATGCCGTTGTAAGGCTGGTGTAGCCGTTCATCCCTAGAGGCAATTCATCCGGAGGCGATGCTCCCACGACATCACCGCCGAGCTCACCTGCTCCAGGTCCAAGATCCACCACAAAGTCTGCGGATTCGATCATCTCACGGTCGTGCTCCACGACAAGGATGGAGTTTTCCAGATCGCGAAGACGTTTGAGAGAACCGATCAGTCGCTGATTGTCGCGGGGGTGAAGACCAATCGACGGCTCATCCAAAACGTAAAGCACCCCGGTTAGCTGGGTGCCGATCTGCGTTGCGAGACGGATGCGCTGACTCTCCCCGCCGGACAGCGACCGGGCTGCTCGATCCAGACTCAGGTAGCCTACGCCGACATCGATCATGAATTCCAGGCGCTCTTTGATCTCTTTTACGATGGGTTTGGCGATAATTCCCTGCCGATCGGTGAGTTTCAGCTTGTCGAAAAACAGGCGCAGAGTTCTGAGGTCCATCGAAACCAGATCCGCAATATTATGCGTTCCCAGTCTGAAGGAAAGACTCTCCTTTCGCAGACGGCCCCCGCTACATGTGCGGCAGGGAAGGTTTCGCATGTATGCTTCTGCCCATCTCCGGGACCCGGCCGAGGAAGTACGTTTATACGTGTGCCAGATATGACCGTGTACGCCGCTGTAACGGTGTTTATACGTGATTTCGCGATCCTTGTAGCGATAAATAATATCAAACTGTTCGTCTCCGGCTCCTTCCAGGAGTACCCTAATTTGGTCATCGGACAACTCACCGAGGGGCGTATCCAGATCAAAATCAAACTGCTTGGCAACAGCTCTAACCTGGCTGAAAATCCAGATGTCTCGCGGCTTTCCGATCGGTGACAGCCCGCCTTCGGAAATACTCTTTTCCGGGTGGGGAATCACCAACTCCGGGTCGATCTCCATTCGACTTCCGAGACCATTGCAGTCCTGGCATGCACCGTACGGGGAATTGAACGAAAACGTATTGGGTGACGGATCGTCGTACGATACGCCATCTTCCGGACAGAACAGGTGACGGCTGAAAAGATGATCTCCCTTTTCTCCGGATCCACCGATGACGGAGGCGATTACGGTTCCACTTCCCATCCCGAGAGCGGTTTCTACCGATTGACTTACGCGGGTTCGAATACCCTCCTTGATGACGATCCGATCAACGACGACTTCGATGTCGTGCGTTTTGTACCGGTCGACTTTCAATCCTTTCTCGATCTCTCGGAGCTTTCCGTCGATGCGAACGCGCTGAAATCCTTGTTTGCCGATCTGTTCAAATAATTCCCGGTAGTGGCCTTTTCGTCCACGCACGACGGGAGCAAGCAGGATGACTTTTGCCCCTTCCGGCAGGGCCATTATCCCGTCGATAATCTCATCATCCGATTGCTTACGCATGGCGTGGCCCGAGTCATAGGAGTAGGCCATAGCGGCTCGGGCGAACAGCAATCGAAGAAAATCATAAATCTCGGTAACCGTTCCGACAGTCGAACGTGGATTCCGACTGACGGACTTCTGCTCAATGGCAATCACCGGGGAAAGTCCATCGATAAAATCGACGTCGGGCCGCTCCATCATCCCGAGAAACTGGCGCGCGTACGCGCTCAGACTCTCCATGTACCGACGCTGCCCTTCGGCATAGATCGTATCAAACGCCAGGGAAGATTTGCCTGAGCCCGATAGTCCGGTTATGACGACGAGCTGGTTCCGCGGGATATCCAGGTCGATATCCTTCAGGTTGTGCTCGCGGGCACCTCGAATTACAATTTTCTCGTCCATGCCTTGATAAAACAATCCGCTCCGAAATCACGCTCTACAAGTCGGTCGAACGAGCAATCGGCGGCTAATTCGACGTTAGCGTCGTGATCGGTACAGGCTGATCATCCCCCGGTATGCGAGGAAGATTTCGGAGTGCGCGCTGAAACCAATATCCGACTAGAAGAAGTCCGACCACTCGTATGCCCGTGCCCACGACAGGATCCGCGGACAGAGCAGCGGAAATGGCCGGACCGGAATACCAATAGTAGAGCCCGACGGCAAAGGCGCCCAGAATGGGTGCTGCGGTTGTAGCGGGAGTCCGTCGGAAACTCACAATGATCCCAACGATGACGTAGGAAACCACGATGAAGAGTAGGATATGGATGTATACGGCTGCCGCATTCGAAAGGACGGTGTCTTCCAGGGTGAAGTATCCAATAATGAATCCAGGAAAACCAGCCGCGAAGATCCCAAATGGCCTCAAAATCCAGGTTCGCTTGGTTGAATGCGCTCCGAGAGAATGGTTGATCGATTTCGCCGGATCCAGATCGATACACCCTTTGGTTGTGCAGACATCGCATGTCGGGCATCGAGGATTCTGGAGATTAAAAATCGGTTTCTGACCGTACAGCTTCTCTACAGGCAGAACGGGGCATATGGAATTACAGAAACCCCCTTTCGACGTGAAAAAAAATCCCAGAACCAATGCACCTACAGTGAGAACCAGGATAGTTATAGCCAATACCGTTCCATCGATATTGAATAAAAATCGTCGCGCCGGTACCAGGATAAGAAGCAGGACCAGGGCCAAAATCTCAGCCCGATAAAGACCCTCCTTGGATACTTCCTTTTTCGTGATGAGGCCGTTACCCAACATATTCGCTGTAGCCAGAGGGCAGACGGCCCGCCAAAGCGAGGGAGAAATCAGAAAAGAGGCTGGCAGAATGGGTATGATGATGCTCCAAAGAATGAGTAGCGTCAGTTCTTCCTCAATGAAGAGTCCGCCTACTACCCCCAGTGTCAGTACGAATACGATGAGCTGGAGAACGCGAGCCACCCCGGTGGAAATCGTAAACGGTACTCGAGACGATATCGCTTTCGCGTCAGGAGGAAGGACGGGGTGGTTAGGCATGTCGTTATTCAGAACGATTTCCAGAGTTAGTGATGAGTAACTCAGTGCCTCTCAGTACGTGGTACTGGCCCAGATACCGGGTTTGACCTGCTCAATCAACTTACGGACGGCTGAACGTCGGGATTTGAAGTTCAATAGAATCTGAACCAAGAAAAAAGGCAGACCTCACTGAAGCCTGCTTCGAAAACGCCGGTAGTCGCGACCGTCTAGAGCTCCTCGTCGTCCGCTGGATCACGAAAGTAAACTTCGCCTTCAATCATCTGCCCGATTGCCTGCTCCGTCGACTCCGGTTTTACTTCGTATTCGAGAGAGACGCGGGCCTGCTCCTCCTGAAATCTCGGATCTTCCAATTCTTGTTCAAAACCTTCGAAATACGCCAGTTTTTCGTCCAGGTCGTTTTTCGTGTTTCGTGAAATCTGGCGAGATCTCTTCGATAGAATGGATACGGACTCAAAAATATTGCCCGTCAGTTTCGCCAAGAGGTCCATATCAATGGTCTTGATTGCCATAATTCTAATCAGATTGCCTGAGTTCTGTAGATCGCCTCAATTGCCCTAGGTGAGCTGAAAATGGGGATTCAGTGCTTCCGGCAGCATGCATTTTGTCCGAAAGGTTAGTCGAAAGCCTTCGCCTGAATGATTGTTCCCGTCGAGATTCCCAAAATGGCCATTATCAAAGATTTTGGACTGTCTTCACAAGGTCCACAGAACGGTTTAAGGCACAATAAGAGACGTCGATACTGTTCATATCCAATTTATACGGGCCTGAATTGATCATGAAAAGACATTCTAAAAACCTCATTATTGCGCTGTTCTTCGCGCTACCATTTTCGCAGCTGTTGACCGGATGTGACGCTTTTTCGAGCGGTGATAGCGAAGCGGGTGATGTTACGTTGACCGGGCAAGTCCTGAACGTTTCGTCAAACAATCCTGTACCGGGCGCCTTCATTCAAATCCTTCCGCTCGATTTGCTTTTCGAGGCGGATGCGGAAGGACGATTCGAAGCCGTCGTCGAGATCGACTCAACAATGAATTTGCAGATCGTGGCCAGTAGTGACGGATTCGCCAACTCGTCGGTCAACATATTGGCGCTGGCCAATCGCCTTATTGAAGTCCCGACGTTGAGACTCTTCCAGATTGCGCTGGATGATCCTGTGTCTGGTCTTGCTTCCAACATCCTCCTCCTAGAACAATCAGCTTCGAGCATCGGGGTTATTGAGAGTGGTTCTGAAGAAGTGGCCGTAATACAGTTTCAGGTCGCTGACTCATTGGGGCGTCCAGTTATCCTGAACAAGTCCACGGCAGTCAACTTCAGTTTTGGTGTTCAGCCGGGTGGTGGAGAATTCTTGCACCCGCTCAATGCTGAAACAGATAACAACGGCATAGTAACCGTTAATTTGTCCAGTGGTACGCGAGCCGGCGTTGTGCAGATCATCGCAGAGACCTCTGTTGAGGGACGTCTGATTCGTTCTATCCCGGTGGCTATCTCTATTCATGGTGGACTGCCAGATCAGACCCACTTCAGTATCGGACCAGACAAGAAAAATTTCCCCGGATTGCTGCGCTACGGTCTCGTCGATCCGATAGCCGTAATCGTTGGAGATAAATATTCGAATCCGGTTCGCCAGGGTACGTCCGTCTACTTCGACACCAATTTTGGGGTGATCGGAGGATCGATTCAAACCGACCCGGACGGAAGGGGTACAGTCAATCTGATGTCAGCGAACCCTCTGCCGGCAGATGGAATCGTCCTTGTCGCCGCAGAAAGTGCTGATGATCTGGAAAACGTTGTTTCGGGATCGACGCCGGTCATCATGTCCGGAGTTCCCGTAGTCAGTGTTTCTCCTGCTACAGCCATCCTGGACCAGACCTATCTCCTGACCGTCGTGGACCAGAACGGCAATCCACTGGTCGAAGGCACGACTATAACGGTCTTCGTAGAAGGTGAATCAGTTAAGGCCGTTGGTCATACAGACGTACAGCTTGACGATTCGGTATTTTTAGGCGGCCAACTGTACGAGCACGTACTTCGTGGCCCTGGAATCACCGAATTTACGTTCCGCGCCGTAAGCGATATTAATCCGCTGGCACCGGAAATCCCTGAGGTTGAAGCGATTACGATAACAGTCGCCGGTGCAAACGGGCGAATCGAAATCGTACTTGAGCCTGCAGGCGCCCCATCGACGCCGAGTGAAGGAGTCTCACTTACGGTCGAGCCCGATGGTAGGGTTGTGGCTAAAATGGAATTGGCTCAGTATTAGAGCGCGGCTTCAAAAGCTGGATATTTGGTAAGAAGGCCGGTGCTTGAACAGCGTCGGCCTTCTTTATTGTGACGCCGTCTCGGGCTTTGCGGAGCTGAACATACCATAAGTTGAACGAAAATAGCTGAGCACTCATACATGGACAGCTTTACGGGAACCGGATCCTTGACCTGAACACGTGGTTCGAGACTATTGACCCTTGCGCACAAATTCACCCCGCGTCCAACCAACCGTAGTAAAACTTGGTAATTCTTCGCTCCATTTGGGTCTGGTTTTCGATATCGGCGCTGATCGTACTCTGGGCACCGATAATGGGCGTCGTCTATCTACTGGATAGAGATCCGGGTAAGTACAAGACGGGCCGCACGTTTCGACGTCTGGGTGCCGCAATGACGCGTGCCAATCCCCTATGGCAGTTTGTTATTACAGGCAACTTCCCGACGAATATGCGGAATCCATATCTGGTCATCAGTAACCACCAGTCGATCGCTGACATGCCGGTCCTCAGTCTACTTCCATGGGACATGAAATGGGTGGGGAAAAAATCCATTTTTTCATTACCCATAGTGGGTTGGATGATGCGGCTG
This sequence comes from Rhodothermia bacterium, assembly GCA_036985715.1. Lineage (GTDB taxonomy): Bacteria > Bacteroidota > Rhodothermia > Rhodothermales > UBA10348 > SMXL01. The sequence goes on along the minus strand of BTQE01000025.1, from coordinate 739 downwards.
TCCAGAGACATACCCGTCGATCGGACCAGTTTACGAAGCCGGGCAAAAGTGTTTATCGATTCGAAGGATCGATTAAAGCACCGTGTTTCTGTGATCATTTTTCCCGAAGGAACTCGATCTCCCGACGGTCAAATTCAAGCGTTTTCGGATGGCCCGTTCAGCCTCGCCATCAAACACGGCGTTCCCATTCTACCCCTCGCCGTTGACGGCACGTTCGACGCACTTCCGAAAAAAAGCTGGAAATTCAGAGTAAAATCCGATATCAAGATCCATGTCTTCGATCCTGTTGAGGTCACCGAGTCGGGGTTGAGGGCTCCGGCTTTGCGCAATCATGTGCGTAATCTTATCGTCGAGAAAATCGCCTCCTGGCGCTCGGTTGATGTCGCGGATGTCGATCCACTCTCGTCGGACATAGAAACAGCAGACAAGATCCTCGACCAGGGAGCGGCTGTTTGAGAGTTCGGGGCGGCCCGCGTAGAATTGGCAATGCCTTCTGCTGCATCGTAAATTCTGCGCCCCGATCCAATCTTGCCCTATAGCTCAATTGGCAGAGCGTCTGACTCTGGATCAGGAGGTTCCAGGTTCGACTCCTGGTAGGGCAACATTAGAACCCAGATGGGCATCCGCCGATCTGGGCTTTAACATTTCTAATCTGAACACCTAATCAGATACTATAGTAGGACCGTTCGCCTGTGATCTGCACCCCAATAAATCTCCCTACTCATTCAAGTCAGTCCGG
>BTQE01000024.1:0-32957 GCA_036985715.1 Rhodothermia bacterium | reverse complement strand
GATTGAGCAAGCAGGCGATATTTCGCCGAGTCTAGTTGCCAACGGTATCAAGATTGCTCTCCTCACGACGGTGTTTGGCTTGATCACGGCGATCATTCTTCAGTTCTTTTACAATTACGTCGTTTCAAAAATCGACCGGATTGTGATCGATATGGAAGAAGCTGCAATCGAACTGATCGATTCGCTCGTTTTGCTACGCGCTGGCCGACCCGGTAGCGAATAGAACAAATTCGTGTTGGACGTGTCGCTGATTCGATCCTTATCCCTTAAAAACCTGATTCTGATATGGCTGGAATTGTTCCAATCGTAATCTGGGCAGCTCTCATCGTTTCTGGACTGAGCCTGTTGGCGATGGTCGTGTTCGGAATTCGAAATGTTACCTACGGGAAGATGGACTATGTGACCATGGGCGTGCTTGCCTCACCCGGTGTTCTTCTCGTGGTTCTAGGATTCGCCATGGATTCGTGGGCTGAAGCTGCCGTAGTAACCTTTATATTTTTATTGGTTGTAACGTCGCTTTCGTTACTCATTTCGAGCGTCCGTGGACTCCTCGGTATGTAAAAATACTCACGTAACCTGAGTACAGCATGGCTGGTTTTCTAAAAAAGAAAGAACGCGAAGAGGCTTTTATTCCGACCGCGTCGATGGCTGATATCGCATTTCTGCTGCTCATATTTTTTCTCGTCACCACGACCATTGATGTCGACACGGGAATCGGGATGGTGCTTCCGCCTAAACTCGAGGAAGACGTTATACCGCCCCCGATCAAGGAGCGGAATGTGTTAAAGATCCTGGTGAATGAACAGGGTCAAGTTCTGCTTGAGGATCTGCCTTCGGCCGTAAGCCTTGTTCGCGCCGAAGTCAAGGCTCACGTCCTGAATAATGGCGTCGATCCCCGATATGCTGAAGCCACGAATAAGGCCCTTGTCTCGATCAAAACGGCGAGGGAAACACCATATGACGCGTATATCCAGGTGCTCGACGAAGTCTGGATGGCATACTTTGAAATGTGGGATGCTGAAGCGCGCAAGCTTGGGTATTCCAACTACAAGGAGTATTCAATCGACGTGGATAATCGTAATCAGGACAACGCCATCCGAGAGAAGATTAAGGCGGCCATTTCCATCGCTGAACCCGATGCCGCTTAGCCGCACCGACTCGCGACCGAATGAATTAGGTAATTAATATGGCTGGGCATTTTAAGAAGACAAGCAAGGCGAAGCCGGATATCCCAACAGCCGCCCTCCCTGACATCATTTTCATTCTGTTGATCTTCTTTATGGTTACAACCGTACTTCGCGAGACCACTGTGCAGGTTCGAACGGTTCTTCCGCAAGCCGAAGCGTTAACCAAGATTGATCAGAAAAGGCTCGTAACGTACGTATGGATTGGTCCGAAAAAGATCTCCGCGACAGAGCTGGGAGAAACGGGAGTACAAATTGATGATGCGTTGATTGAAAAATTAACCGATGTCCGCGCGATCATGTATAGAAAACTTGTCGAACAGCCTAAATTGATCGTTTCATTAAAGGTTGACCAGACGTCTGAAATGGGGGTCCTGGTGGACGTTCAACAGGAACTAAGAGAAGCGGGTACCCTCCGGGTGAATTTCTCTACGAAGCGGGACGTGGGACTCTGACCATATAGTTCGCTTCTTGTGGCTCGCGTAAGTCGATAATTGACCGCCGCGTGAATCGTCCCTGAATTCGAGCAAGCCGAGCATTACGGGGCTTTTTTTGTCCGTAACCCGCTACCTTTGCCCGCTTCCAGGATCCATGAGAGTGATATCCGAAGCTTATATTAACGTCGACCGGAAGTTCTGAACCCCAACCGCGCATCTATTCCCGGCAAGAATGGCTTATCGGATTACGCTACTCCCTGGAGACGGAATCGGCCCTGAGGTAACGCGGGCAACCGTCACGGTTCTCGAATCTACAGGACTGGAGTGTGAGTGGGTGGAACACCCTGATTTGGGTGCATCTGCTCTCGAGAAGCATGGCACGCCGCTACCAGATTCCGTACTTGAATCGATCCGCGAGACGAAAATAGCTCTGAAGGCGCCGGTGACGACCCCTGTAGGTACGGGTTTCAAGAGCGTCAACGTACAGCTTCGTCAAAAGCTTGATCTGTATGCAAATATTCGGCCCTGCAAAACACTGCCTGGTATCCCGTCCCCATTCAAAAATGTCAACCTCGTGATCTTTCGGGAGAATACAGAGGGCCTGTATTCCGGGATGGAGACATACGATGAGCGACATGACATAGCGGATTCCATCGCTCGGATTTCCCGCGCCGGATCAGAACGCATCATTCGATTTTGTTTCGAGTATGCTCAGACGCATCACCGAAATCCGGTAACCGTTGTTCACAAAGCCAATATTCTAAAACTGACTTCTGGAATGTTTCTGAATATTGCCCGCGAATATTCGGACGAATTCCCTGACGTAGAATTCAATGACCGCATTATTGACAACATGTGCATGCAGCTTGTGATCCATCCCCAAGATTACAACTGCATTGTGACGACCAATCTTTTTGGGGACATCTTGAGCGATTTGTGTGCCGGATTGGTTGGCGGTCTCGGCGTGGTCGCGGGCGCCAATATTGGCGATAAGTATGCCGTATTTGAAGCCGTCCATGGGAGTGCCCCGGATATTGCGGGTCAGAATCTGGCAAATCCCACGGCATTAATTCGATCGGCAGAAATGATGCTTCGGCATCTTGGGGAGACAAACGCGGCGGACGCTGTCGCGAAGGGCCTCACTGAAATCTATACGGAAGGCCGGTATCTTACGGTTGATCTGGGCGGATCGACTGGAACCATGGAATTCGCCGAAAAACTTGCCGAACGGGTGGCAAGCCATGTTTAGTGATTCGGTTGCTGCACTACGAGCTAATCAGGTATGATCCAGAGAATTCAAACTCTATATCTCGTGCTGGGGGCGGTCTCGATCGGATCGATCTATCTTCTGAGCGATATCTGGACCGGGCCGACCGCTCTCAAATCGCACTGGCTTATGGCGGTGACGCTGGGTATTTCCGGAATTTGCGTAGTGGGGGCATTCGTTGCCGTATTCCTGTATAAAGACCGCAAGCGCCAACGGAGCGTGGTACTTTTGCTACAGGTATTTACAATCCTCGGCTTGCTCACGCTGTTTACAGGAGAATACTTCGGAGGCTTGCTTCCTTTTGTCGGTACGAACTCGGACGGAATGGTCGAAGGCATCGGCCTCGGCTTCGCGGCTGGCGGGTATCTCTTCTTTTATCTGGCTCGCCGAGCAATCGACAAAGACATAGAGCTCACCAAGTCGGTTGATCGGCTGCGGTAAATCAGCTCTCAGCTATCCAAACGATCGGGAGGAAGATCCGAATACCTACGCCTTCCCCTCACGAAATAGTCGGACACGATATTTCCTCTGTATGAGGGAAGTACATCTGTTTCGTCCGAGCCGGGCCGATCCGACTTCATTGTCCTCTTCATTCGATGCGCTGCCGCAAAAGCGCGAAATATGGCAAGAGATTCTCCGGGTCGGAGTAGAAAAAGTGCGCGGATAACGGCGATCCCGTCGAGCAACACTCGCTTCAAAAAAACCTTGGGCCAGACGCGTCTTGGCAAGTTCTTGTACAGAACGAGCAGGTTATTCCTGTAATTGAGATACACTTTCTGCGACGAGCCCACCGCGAGCGACGCTCCCCCGATGTGAAAGACATGACTATTGGGATTGCAGACAATTCTGTAGCCCTTTCTTTGGAGTCGCCAGCACAAGTCAATTTCTTCCATGTGCATGAACAGACGTTCGTCCAGGCCACCGAGTTGGTCATACAGATCTTTTCGAAACATGACGGCTGCACCAGAGGCCCAAAAGATGTCGCACTCGTCATCGTACTGCCCGGTATCCTCTTCAATCGTAGAGAAAAGCCGGCCTCTCGTGAACGGGTATCCGTTGGTATCGAGAAATCCTCCGGAACCTCCGGCGTATTCAAATCGGGTTCGGTTTGAGAAATCAAGAATCTTGGGTTGAACAGCGCCAATTGAATGATCGCCCTCCAGCGTTGCGACAAGAGGCTGCAACCATTCGAACGGCACCTCAACGTCGTTGTTGAGAAGTACGACGTATTTGCCCGAAGCATGGCGAACAGCCTCATTGTTGCCTTTGCAGAACGCCCAGTTTTCCGGGTTCCGGACGAGTTTGACCGACGGATAATTCGATACAATCCACTCCGATGAGCCGTCCGTGGAAGCGTTATCGGCAAAAATGATCTCAAGCGGTGAATACGTGGATGCGACCACACTGGGAAGGCACTGCTTGACCGTGTCAAGGGCGTTCCACGAGACAACAACCACAGACACGAACGGCTTGCCGCTGTCCGGTGCATCCAGGTCGATGGGCTGGGAAAGAGTCGTCTCGTTCATCAATACAGCCTGAACGAGCGACGATGATGCGCGGTGAGTCCGAATTGGGCGATGGCCTGATAATGAGCTGCGGTCGGGTATCCCATATTCGTATCCCAACCATACATGGGATATTTAGAATGGAGTTTCTTCATGATAGCATCCCGGGTCGTTTTCGCGATGATTGAAGCCGCCGCAATGGAATGGCTCCGTGCATCTCCCTTTATCACGGTTCGAGCCTCAACGGGTGGATCTGAAAAACAGACGTTTCCGTCTATGAGAAGATGATCCGGTTCCGTGTCTAGTGCGAGTACGGCTCTTCTCATGGCTTCAAGGGCAGCCTTCAAGATGTTCAACTGATCGATTTCCCGAGGAGAGCACGTTCCCGTGGCTACGGCAATGGCCTCCTCACGAATGATTTCAGCCAACTCGACACGCGTTTTGTGCTTCAGTTTCTTACTGTCTTTTACACCAGGAATCTGATGCTCAAAAGGAAAAATAACCGCTGCGGCCACCACCGGGCCCGACAGACAACCTCGACCCGCTTCATCTACACCTGCAATCGCGGAATAGCCCCGAGCCCAGCACTTTCGTTCAATGGAGAGCGAAGCACCTTCGACGAGGCCGACGGGAAATAACTCTAAAGTCTGTTCAGCTTTCATTGAACTGATCGGGGAGATCGTTTTCGAAGAGTACCACGTCGCCGGATTCGAGCGCCCCGTTTAGAAAATCCTTTGCTTCGAACAACGATTGTACGATCTGGATATTCTGGTTTGGAAATTCAGCTTCCCTGAGACCTTCGGCGATCGCATAGGTTCGACGCTCACCAACGAGAATGGCCACGTCCGCGCTTTTGGCGATGTGGTGGCCCAGGAGTCGATTCTCGTCATCCTGTCTTTCACCCAGTTCAATCATACCTGGCGTTACGATAAAGCGCTTGCGCGCCTCCAATTGACCAAGTATTTCGACCGCATTTCGCGCGCCAACCGGATTACTATTAAAGGCATCGTCAATCACGGTGATAGCGCCTTCGCGGCGGACCGCAAGTCTGTGCGGGACCGGTGTGAGTCTTGAGACCGCCTGGGCGATCTGCCTGAGTCGCAGACCGTAAATCCGGCCAACGGCAATCGCCATCAGGATATTTACGACATTGTGCCGACCGACAAGGCGCGTGTGCATTTGAATCGATGATCCCGTTTCATCCGACGCTTTGAAGGCGGCTCCGTCTGGTCCGAAGCGAATCTCTGACGCCCGTATCCGGGCATCAGGATGATTCTCACACGAAACCAGCCACGTATGCCCGGGAAACTGCCCCTCCATGGACCGAACCTGCTCGTCATCGGCATTGAGTACGGCGTGTCCGTCGGACCGAGTAAATTGAAGTAGCGAAGCCTTTTCTTTGGCGATCGCTTCGGTGGATCCCATGGATTCAAGATGAGCGATCCCAACCGACGTCACGAGTGCGATTTTCGGCGCTGCGATCAAACAAAGCTCTTCGATATCTCCCGGGGATCGGATTCCCATTTCCAGAATCAATACCTGATGTGCCGGCGAGAGGTCGTTGTTCACGACCTTGCAGATACCCATGGGGGTGTTATACGAGCTTGGTGTAGCGAGCACGGAAAATCGTTGCGCGAGCACTTCCTCAACCGCGAATTTGACACTGGTTTTTCCGTACGATCCGGTAACGGCAATGATATCGAGATCGGGACGGGCCGACAGTTTCCTGCGGGCAGCTCTCTTGAATCCATTTTGGATTGCCTTTTCGACCGGCTGGAGGACGATGGCCGCTGCATATATCGCGAACGGAGCCGAAAAGTCGGCTGCGAGAAATCCAGCCACGAACAAAATGGTTGCCCGCCATCCAGAAAGGCCTGCCGCGGGAAGCGCCCCGGCGGCGACTAGCGCAATCGATATACCTGCAGACAAACTGAGGACCCGTTTCATTCGGAAGGTGAACACAAGGGGTTTCTTCGGTTTGTCTCGACGATATCGTCGGGATGATGCGAAGGTCATCGCCCAAATCAGATAGAAGCCTGGGATGAGCACTGGCGGGAGGACGTTGTCAAACAGAAAGTCGAGCAGAACAACAACGACGATCCAGCTGAGCGCCAGCCGGTGTGAGACGCGTAGGACAACATCTCCAAATCGACGGCGAACCCAATCGAAATAATTCGCAGGCTTGTATCCTTCGAGCTGTAGGATGTGTCCGAAAAATTGCAGTCTTCGCCCGATCCGCCACGTACAGAATGAAACCGCTATGACGATGGATAGAATCACTGATCGTTCAGGAAATGAAGGAGGGTCGTACGAACCGTGTCTGGCTGGTCGAGAAATGGGAAATGGCCTGCGTTCTCAACCGTCACGAGGCCGGCATCTGGTATTTCCTTCTCCATGAGTTTGATCTGAGTTTTCGTAATGGAATCGTCATTCTCACCTCTGAACAGCAAAACAGGCTGCAGAACGTCGGGCAGCCGATCCTCCAAATAGGAGTTCACGGTTTTCACGAACGTCTCTCGCATAACGCCATCGAGTGTCCGATAATCGGACGATGACAAGAGCTTCCATACCAACGTATGACGGAGCCAATCGAGTCCGAATTCGCGAATTCGTTCGGGTAGAATCTGGAATGGAGATCTCAGAACAGATGCTACAATTACGCGGATGTAGGTTCGAATCGATCGTTTCCGCCGAACCCCCGATGGGCTGAAAAGGACCAACTTTTCTAACGAGTCGGGTGTGAAAGCATCGGAGGAAACGAAAAGAGCAATCCGCCCTCCATTGGAGTGCCCGACGATGCTGAAGGGTCCGTCGAATAATTGATCAGCAACCTGCCGCACCGCGGAAGCATAATCATCCATTTCCCAGGCGGTTGGCGGAACGGGGCTATTCCCGTGTCCGGGAAAGTCGATATTAACGACGTAGTGGGTGGCCTCGAGCCATTTCGCGATCGGTCGCATCAACCGGGCGCTGCTTCCCCAACCGTGCAGCAAGAGCACGGCCGGTGAGCCCTTTTCGCCACTCGACTCGAATGAGAGTCGGACGCGATGTGAATCCACTTTAATTTCGAGTGTATTCGGATGCTGAAGATCGCTGTTCCGTTGCTGCAAGACGAGAAACCACCTATCTTATCCGACGATTCAGCAGAAATGCTTTTCCTATCGGCAACAGCCTCCATTTAGTCGGAGGCGAATGATGCCCGCAGTCGCGCCCATTGTCTGGGCAACTTATTTGGACGTTTGTCTGGGTTGAAGATAATCAACGCTTCGCTTTTATCCCCGACACGCCAAACCAGCGCTTTCGACGGGCATGATGAATGGTCGATTGTTTTTTGGAAGAAGCGAACCTTGATTTTCCTGATCGGTCCCGGCGTGACAAACCTGATCATTGCCGGGATGCATAAGGAAAAATTTCAAATCTTTATATGGAAGAAAAGACATTCTCCGGAATCCTCGAACTGATCGGGGATAAGAAGTTCGGATTCATACGCCCCTTTGAACCGGCTCTTCCCAAAATGAAGGGGGACCCATTCGTTTCCCCGTCTCTAATTAAAAAGCACAATCTTCGCGATGGTATCGTGATGGAGGGCACCCTTCGGCCGGGCCGAAAAGGCGACATGCAGGTCAATCGGATTGATTCCGTGATGGGGATATCGTTGGAAAAATGGAGCAAGATCTACGACTTCGAATCAGGTGCGGTCATCTATCCGGAGGAGAGACTCCGTATGGTTTCGGAAACGTCCGCGAATGCGACCAGGAGGGTCATTGATCTCGCAGCGCCCATTGGAAAGGGTCAAAGAGCGCTTATCGTCGCGCCGCCCAGAACCGGGAAGACGTATATCCTGAAAGAAATAGCTGCAGCCGTTACAGAGAATCATCCCGAATGTGAGCTGGTCGCACTTCTCGTCGACGAACGACCTGAAGAGGTAACGGATTTCAAGCGCTCGACATCGGCAACCGTCTTTGCCTCATCCAACGACCGCGAAGAAGACAATCATGTCCGCGTAGCCACGCTCACTCTGGAGTACGTAAAGCGCCTGGTCGAATTGGATAAAGATGTCGTCCTGCTTCTTGATTCGCTAACGCGTCTCGGGCGAAACTTTAATCTCTTCTTGGGAGGAAGTGGACGTACACTTTCCGGAGGGTTGGATTCTAAAGCCATGACCATTCCGCGGAAAATTTTTGGCGCCGCGAGAAATATCGAAGACGGGGGATCGCTGACGATCATCGCCACCGCGCTTATCGAAACCGGGAGCAGAATGGATGAGGTAATTTTCGAGGAGTTCAAAGGCACAGGAAACGCAGAAATCGTACTCGATCGGGAGATGGCAGATAAACGCATATATCCGGCGATCAATCTGCGAAAATCCGGGACGAGGATGGAAGAAATGCTTATCGGTGACAAAATCGACCAACACCGCCGCCTGTTCCGAGCGCTGAATACACGCAAACCCATCGACGCGATGCAAGCGCTTCTTCGGCACATGCAGCAGGTACCGACGAACGACGAGCTGTTGGACAACTTGATTCCAGCGGCTGACTAGGGCATGTTAACACTTCCTGAAATCGTCCTGCTGGAGGCCATTTTCTTGTTCAGCAAGGCAGAAGACGAGCAGTGTAGCAGTGTTACATAAGCGTCTGATAACGACGCTGGGGATGAAAATGGCCCCAGCCCGGGGGGTAGCGTCTGAAAAGACGCTCCTCTGCGTTGTTCGTCGTTCATATGATTCCACCATATTTTACTCCTCACGCCTTGATTAGCGTCTTTTCAGGCAGTTACAGGGCGTTGCAGGAAGTGTTAACAGACCCTGACGACAAGGTTACGCACAGTCGATTTCCGTGTCCTCGGTTCGTGAGTAATCGCCGAGCAAGACAATCTACAGGCATCTGCACCTGGGCTACTGAAGAGCAGCCCAGGCAGCGGATTTTTCAGTCGGGACCTCAGGTGCTTTCCAACGCCGAGCTGATTGCAGCCATTCTCGGCTCCGGAACGAGCACTGCGAACGGTCCTATTTCCGCCGTCCAGTTGGGTCAGAAGATCCTGTCCAGACACGAATCTATAAGAGACCTGGCGGCTGTCGAAGCGGTCGAACTGGTCGCGCTTCCAGGTATGGGAACGGCTCGAAGTACTCAGTTGGTGGCAGCGTTTGAATTGGGTCGTCGCGTGTCAGAAACGCCGGAGCGCACACGCATTGTGCTTCGCGGCCCGGAAGACGTGGTCGCTCACTTTGCACCATCGATGCGCGATCTTCACCGGGAGGTGTTCAAGGTTGTCATGTTGAACAGCGCTGCCGGACTGATCCGCACGTTTACGGCGAGCGAAGGGGGACTGGCGGCCAGCATTGTGGAACCCCGACTTGTATTTCGACGCGCGATTCTCGCTCACGCAGCATCGATCATCTGTTTGCATAATCATCCGTCAGGAAATCGTGAGCCCAGCCGGGAGGACATCCGGATTACGAAACAGCTGGCACTTGCCGGTCAGGTTGTGGGTATTACGCTCAACGACCATATCATCATCGCCGGAGACGGATACACATCGCTTGCAGAGCGGGGATTTTTCGAAAAAGCTCGGTCAGAAAACGACCATGCGACTGTGAAATGAGCCAGATATTCAATTCACCTGGATTGAAGCCTCGTGGGGGTTGCGGTAACTTGAGCGCCAAATCTGATCCTTCCGATCGGGACGCCCAATTCTTACCCGGACCGACTTAATCACACCCTTCATGAGCACTCAGTTCGATCAAATCGTTTCTCTCAGCAAGCGTCGCGGATTCATATTTCAGTCCTCGGAAATCTACGGCGGTCTTGCAGCCACTTATGACTATGGCCCGTTGGGAGTCGAGATCAAACGAAACGTCGTCCAGCGCTGGTGGGATGAAATGGTTTATCGCAACGACAACATTGTTGGGTTAGACACAGCCGTTTTGATGCATCCGACCGTCTGGAAAGCTTCGGGGCACGTCGACGCATTCAATGACCCGCTGATTGATGACAAGACGACGAACATTCGTTACCGGGCCGACGACCTGATTGAGGATCACATTGCCCGCCTGAGAAAAAAAGGCAAAGATGAACGGGCTGATCAGGTACATGAGCGCCTTGTTGCAGCGCTGAATGATGAGAATATGACGGATGCCCTCCGTGATATTATCACGGAAGAAGAAATTCGGTCGCCGGATTCGGGGCAATGCAATTGGAGCGAAGTGCGTCAGTTCAACTTGATGTTTGAGACGCATCTCGGCGCGTCGTCCGATTCGGAGAACAGGATTTATCTCCGCCCGGAAACGGCACAGGGCACATACGTAAATTTCCATAACGTCCGCGAGACGGCACGGCTTCAAATCCCGTTCGGAATTGCTCAGGTGGGGAAGGCTTTTCGAAATGAAATCGTTGCGAGGCAGTTCATCTTCAGGACAAGAGAGTTTCATCAGATGGAAATGCAGTATTTCGTCGCTCCAGGATCGCAGATGGATGCCTTCGAAATGTGGCGCGAGCGCAGAATGCAGTGGCATCTGGATAACGGAATTCGGCCTGAGAAACTACGCTGGCACGTACACGAGAAGCTGGCACACTACGCCGATGCGGCCTTCGACGTGCAGTACGAGTATCCGAGTGGTTGGCAGGAACTCGAGGGAGTTCATTCAAGAACCGACTTCGACCTGAAAGCCCATCAGGAATATTCAGGTAAGAAAATGGAGTACATTGATCCGAAAACCAATGAGCGCTTCATCCCTTATGTAGTTGAAACGGCAGCGGGTCTGGACCGAACCATTCTTGCCCTCCTTTGTGACGCCTATCGCGAGGAAGAGGTCAACGGTGAAAAACGAACCCTCATGGCGTTTCACCCACAAATTGCGCCGATCAAAGTCGCGATTCTACCGCTCGTGAAAAAGGAAGGGATGCCGGAGGTGGCCCATGCCATCGAAGACGGTCTGAAAGCAGATTTCAACACGTTTTACGACGAAAAGGGGGCGATCGGGCGTCGGTACCGCCGTATGGACGAAGTAGGGACTCCGTTCTGCGTCACGGTGGATGGGGAAACGTTGACCGGTGGAACCGTCACCGTCCGGGAGAGGGACTCCATGGAGCAAATTCGGGTCGAAAAGGATGCCGTCGCCGGAGTGCTTTTTGACAAGCTCAGATCGTGGAAAGTTGGGAACTGATTCTGGCTACTTCCCGAACGCCAGGTCTATCCAATCCCTTAATTCATCTCTCGCTTTTCTAAACGCCTTTCGACGATCTTCCTCGGAGCCTTTCACCTCTGATGGATCTGAAAAAGTTCTATGGAGCCGATTTACACTTCCGGGGAAAACCGGACATGCTTCTTTGGCCGAGTCACAGACCGTTACTACCCAGGCAAAGTGGCGATCGTCGTAAGCGGTTAACACCTTGGATGTGTGGGCGGAAATGTCGATTCCGAGTTCGGCCATCGCGTCGATAGCCAGGGGCTTGACCGACGTCGCCTCCGTACCGGCGCTATATACGTCGTACTTGTCGCCGTAAAATGCACGCAGGAGTCCTTCAGCCATCTGGCTCCGTGCGCTGTTGTGAGTGCACAGAAAAAGCACCGATATTTTGCTCGAATCGGTCATCTGGTTCAATTTATTGAATCGCTAAGAATAGCGATTTCGAACGGAACGGATCCTCCGTCGAAGAATACGAAAGTGGTGAAACACGTCCACATGATGCTTCTTATTCATGAGCCATCCTGTACTAAATCCTATCGTCGGTTACATCGATGAACCGGTCGATCCGGGACTAGATCTATATGATGAGATCGAGCGTCTGAAGAGGGAAAAAAATGCGTTGTTGTTGGCGCACTATTACCAGGAAGCGGCCATTCAGGATGCGGCTGACTACGTGGGGGATTCGCTCGGTTTGTCCCGACAGGCCGCCGAAACGGATGCAGACATTATCCTGTTCGCCGGGGTGCATTTCATGGCCGAAACGGCCAAGATCCTGAGCCCGCAGAAGAAAGTTCTTCTTCCGGATCTGAATGCCGGCTGCTCGTTAGCGGATGCCTGCCCTGCCGACGAATTTGCGGCGTTCAAGGCGCAGCACCCCGATCACATTGTCATTTCTTACATCAACTGCTCAGCGGCCACAAAAGCGCAGAGCGATATCATCTGCACGTCCTCGAACGCCGAGCATATAGTCAATCAAATTCCTGAGGACCAGCCCATCATCTTTGCTCCCGATAAGAATTTGGGGGCCTACCTCAATAAGAAAACGGGAAGGGAGATGGTGCTGTGGGACGGCGTGTGCATTGTACATCAGATGTTCAGCGAACAAAAACTGGTAAGACTGAAAACCAGATATCCAGACGCCCCCGTTCTGGCACATCCCGAGTGTGAAGAGAATCTCCTGAAACACGCCGATTACATAGGATCGACGAGCGGGATTCGCCGTTTTGCTGCGACAGAGCCGTACGACACCTTTATTATTGCTACGGAGGAGGGGATTCTGCATCAAATGCGAAAAGACTCTCCTGAGAAAACGTTCATCCCGGCCCCTCCAGAAGAAGGGTGTGCGTGCAGTCAGTGCCCGCACATGCGACTGAACACGCTCGAGAAGGTCTACCTGTGCCTGGTTCACGAGGAACCTGAAATTACTCTCGATGAGGAAATTCGAATTAAAGCACTGCGTCCGATCGATCGGATGATGGAAATGAGTCTCGAGGTGGTCTGAGGAGTAGCCGGGACCGGATCTAGAACGTAACACGAAGACCAACGAGTGGGTCAAATCTTCGCTGTACTTCATACAGGAGCAGATCACCGTCGTCCGGTACTCGTTCATACGTATATCTCGCCTCGATCATGATCCATGCCGCGCCATGAAACCGGTATGCGGTCTCAAATCGAAGCAGTGTTAGATCGCCGAGATCGTTGAAAAGCGTAAAGAATCCACCCAATCCTCCACGGTCGTAAGCAATTGCAAGCCTATACTGACGGGCTTGAACGAATATTCGTGAATTGAATTCCCCCGTTCCTGGGCGGTCAAAAATTCGTACGAAGCGATACCAGAACTCAAATCGCTCAAAGAGCAGAACTCTCAACTCGGTTTCGATAGCCCGACTTCGCGAAGCGTTCGACAGGGTGTGAGAGACCAGATTGGGAGGATCGTCGCCAGCTCCCTTATCTCCAGACGCAATAATTCTCGCTCGCGCATTCTGGACTTGCCAAAATGGCCCGACAACTCCGGGTACAAATCCGTCCGTATTCAAATGGATGGCTAATCGAAAATGAAATCGTGCGGTATCGATGAAATTATCGCTTCTTAGATCGGTACCCACCATATATCCGTCTGCTCCAGATTTTATCCGGGCATAACTGATGAATGGATTCAGGCTGAATGCCCCCGTTCTCCACGCCTCGATCTGGCCACTGATCTCATAGCCGCTGAAAGGATTCTTGCCGCCAGTGTCCACCATTCGATCACCCGTGCCGCTGACAGAGAGAACGATCGACCGAAGCGGCCGGTTGGGAAGTTCTGAGAGAGGCGCTATTGAAAGCTGACCGCCCAACAACCCGTCGAGATTCAAGTCATCTGCAAAGGCGTTGAGTGTGAACATGGGGCTTGAAATCGAAGCCTCTACACCCATTCTGCGTTCGTCCCAGGAAGCCAGCGTGTTGTGAAAATTGACGAGCTGACCCATGCCGAGTCTCGTTCTCTGGAGAGGCCCCAGTCGGACATACAAGTTTGATTGCTGGTTCTGTAATCGGACGTAGTCAACTACACGCACCAGATCGTACATCTCGTCGATATCGGGTTCGTAGTTGCCGAGCGGTCCGACGCGAACAAGACCGGTGAATTTTGACGAAACCGCCGAAGATGCCGTTTGGACCACCACGCGGGCTTCAGACCTCCACTGTGGTCCGATGAGGGAGAGTCCACCGAAAACACCAAAACTCGATTCTGACAGCCACGGAGCCCGACTTCCTAGTTCGGCCGGATCGTCGATCGAACCAAATAATCGAGGCTGCGCTGCCAGAGGAAGACACAAACTGGTTAGTATGAAAATCGCTATGGCGGAGCGCATGGTAGCACCAAGATACATGGAACAGTTAAGGATCGGGGCTTCGGGCGGATTCAAAAGGGACATGAAGAATTGAATATCCTGGAACGGAGATTTGTCTATCGAGGTAGGTGCCACTCAGCCTTTCGACCATTCGGCCGATTTGACCATGCGACC
Source organism: Rhodothermia bacterium (assembly GCA_036985715.1). Taxonomy (GTDB): domain Bacteria; phylum Bacteroidota; class Rhodothermia; order Rhodothermales; family UBA10348; genus SMXL01. The sequence goes on along the minus strand of BTQE01000024.1, from coordinate 18,370 downwards.
GATTCGACAACTATGAACGATAGCGATTTCCCACTCTTTCCTTTGGGTCTCGTTCTATACCCCGAGGAAGAACTCCCCTTGCACATTTTTGAGCCCCGCTATCGCGAGATGGTAGAGTTTTGTCTGGAGTACGATTCCCCATTCGGAATCGTGCTCGATCAGGATGGCGAGATGTCGGACATCGGCTGCTCTGCGAGAATTAAAGAGATCGTTCAGTCCTACGAGGACGGTCGCAAAGATATTCTTGTCTATGGTCTGGACCGATTTCGGGTGATGGGAGTGAACGAAGAGAAATCGTACCTGACGGGTGATATTGAAGTACTGGCTGACGACGATCAAGTTGTCGATGTACATCTGCGAGAACGTGTTATTGCTCAACACATCAAGTTGCTCGAACTGGCGGGTCGGATGCCGGCACCCACGAGCTACCAGGACAGGAGTTTTCTGTCCTTCTTTATCGCTCACAATGCGGGTCTAAGTCTCGATCAGAAGCAGGAAATTCTCGAGATGAAGGGAGAAGCAGACCGACTGGCGTTTCTGGTAGATCACTTGGAGCAATTCCTACCGATGGTAGAAGAAGTGGAGTCGGTTCGGATGAAAGTGTTGTCAAACGGCCATTTTAAAGATTTTCCTCCGGGCCATACGGAATAAAATGGAAAATTAGCTCGGCATGGTATTTGGAGATCGATGAAAATCTCGCCCTTTTTCATCGTATATCCCCACTGCCGTGAAAAATTTTACAGTTGCCCTCGACAGGATTCATTTTAATCGGATCTCTCTCGATCGCTTTACCAGGATCTTTTTGTTTCCAGTATCAGTGGTTTTTGCCATTTCGGCACTCGTTCTGGCGATTCAAACCTATTCAGACCTTCAGCAAAGCTCCATATCGAGCGCGTTTGCTACGGTCCAATCCGTTCAGGAGGCCTATCGGCTCGAAACTGAGTATCCGGAGGACGTAGTCTATTCGCCCTCAGAACGTCGATTTGATCGTTTTTGGATCGTGTCCGAGTCCGGGGAAGTTCTCGTGACCAGCGAGGAAAACGCTGAATTAAGTGCTGATCTCTGGGCTCTCACTTTGGAATCCGTTGACGGGAATATTCTTGATGAATACACGATCAACGGCGAGGTTTTCGTCGTAGCAGGATCGAATTCTTCAGACGGCTCGTACTGGACGATAATCCTGCTTTCGCCGCCATTTACCTTCACGACGGTTGTCTGGATGATCTTCGCAATTCTCGCGCTGAGTCTCATGTCGGTAACGGGCGTGATCGCTATTCGCTTCCTCGGTGTGAATGCGGCCGACGATTATACTGCTACAAAGCCATCCATCGATATCGACGTCAATGCGATTGAAATCGGTGGAGACGGGTCAAGTGAATCTGTCGAACCCTCTCTTCGGCCAGACCTATCCAAGCTTCACGAGGCGGTCCTCGATGCGACGGAGGATTTTGTTCTCGTGCTTGATAGCGATCGAAAAATAGTCTACTCCAGTCTGCAGACGGTTGATCTTCATTCAGATGAGTCCATTGATCAGACCGGATTAGCGCAATTTGCGGAATGTCATCTCGACGAGAAAGCCAGATCGCGTTTTAAAAATTGGGTTGAAGAAGGCCCCTCAGGTCGGTCGTTGACGATGGATGTGCGTGGATCTGACGGTCGGTCACACGCTTCAAAGTGGGTGGCCCGTACACTCGAAATGAAGTCAGGTACTTCGTTCGAGGTGTTTGTCGGCCGACGCTTGATGGTCGAAAAATTCCCCGGTCCTTCGTCGTAGTTCTAAGCGACACAACGGGAACAGCAGCCCGAACGAAGGATTCATAGGGTCGATAAAGGACTATTCTTTCAAGCGTAATGGACACAGTCGAGATGACGCGGGATGAATCCGAGAAGATTCACGCTACTTTGCGCACGGTGCGAAAACACCTCTCGCGTATTCATCATGATATGAACAACCCGCTGTCGATCATTTCCGGGAATGTGCAGCTGCTGGACGAACTTTCAAAAGCGCTGCAGGTGAGCGATGAATTCGAAGCACCGCTTAAGGACGTGATGGCCGCCTCCGAACAACTCACCGGAATGACCGAGGAGCTCGTGGTTCTTCGAAATCTGCTCGCCCAACTCGACGAGGAGGAGAGTTGAAAAGTGCTGATATAAACGGAGACTGATTTCTCCCTTGTCCATCGCCACTGCAGCAGGTAAATTCGAGCGCTCAAACCGGGAATCCTTTCTAAGCAACATTTCTTAGTGAGAATGCCCAGATTCGGATCTACTAAACACCTGGAATTCTCCTCCACAGCCTATCGACGATCATCGCTACGAACTGAGATCAGACGACGTTTTTGCGAGTAAAACAAACGACCTGCATCTCGTTTAGAAATCATTATCTCCTCCGTATGCGAATTCGATCGGACTGGAAGTATTTTAGTGGAGAAGGTGGTTGCAGGTGCATGGTCCTTTTGGTCATGTGTCTGGCGGTCGTTTCGTCTGTTTCGGCGCAAGTCATTCGGTCCCGGGTCATTTCTGACGACGGTCAGTCGGCATTGGTCGACTTTGAATTTGATTGGCGGTCGTCGTTGCAGGAAGCCGTCGATTCCAGCGGAATAAACGCCTGGGATCAGCAAACGCTGATGAAATTTTCGGCAGGCTTCGATAAGACATCCCTGGTACTAAAAGTCGGCTCTTACGCACTACCGCAAGTTTCAGTGGTGACAAGGGAGTACGACGAACAGACTGTACTCATTTCGGAGAGGGCTAAAATAACTAAGAGGCGATCTCCTGAGGCCGAAGCCGTCGGGCTCGGTACCCTTCGGAAGGAGCCGGTGGTTTCACTTCTGGCCAGGCTCTATCAACTCGATGAGAGCGCAGGCGTGCTCAGGCGATATCGAAAGCTTCGGGTGTCGGTACGTCGGCAGGTTGCTGTTCCTGCCCGGTTCGTAGCGCCCCGATCTGGAAATTCTCATCTCCAGGTGGACGAAAGCGCTCTTGCCGATGGAACGCTCTTCAAGATTCGAATCACGGAAGAGGGAATATTCCGAATCGACCGAGGTGTGTTAACCGGGCTTGGCCTGAGTCCGGACTCGATTGATCCAAACGATATCAAGATTCTAGGGAATGGTGGCGCACCTGTCCCTGCTTCCAACGGAGTCTTTCGATATGCGGATCTTGTAGAGAACGCTGTTTTTTCGAGCGGTGGAGGTGATGGGCGGTTTGACGAAGGAGATGAAATTCTCTTCTATGCCGCGGGTCCAAGAGGATGGGTCTATGCGGGAGGGGAGTGGGTGCACTATGTCCATCCATTCTCCAACGATAATGCCTATTTCCTGAAGATCAGTCCGGGTATCGGGTCAAGGCTAACGCCCCAGCCATTCCCGGGCCTGTCCGGTACCTCCGTGCGTACGTCCACGACGGGGAGATATGTCGAAGATATAGAAGAGTTTCTCTGGAGTCGGGATCATGGTTCAGGCTATGACTGGATGAGTAACACGATTCGCGCAGGCGGCTCGCGAACGATTTTGGACGATTTGAGGCTTCCGGGATTGTTGGCGGGAACGGTTCGATACAGGGCTCGGGCGGCAATCGCATCGAATCCAAGGGCCACAGTGGCATTTCAGTCGAACGGCACCAGTCTCGCACAATTAACGGCGCCGAGAATTATAGTCGATCGAGCGGAATTTCCGTCCGCTTCCCCGGGAACGATTTCTTTCAGCGAGTCGGTGACGGCTGGTCAAACACTGAATTTGAGTATGACCCTCCTCAATCAGGTTAGTGAACCTCAGGCGGCCGTTGACTGGGTCCGCTTGACATATAATCAGGACCTCGTTGCTACGGATGATTTATTAAGATTCGCAACGGAACCGGACTTGAGTGGACCTCAAACGTATCAACTTCGCGGATTCTCAGTTGAGCCCATGGTTTGGGACGTTTCCAGTCCGTCTTCTAATGCCTGGATGGGCATATCGTCCGTCGGTGGTGGATACGAATTTCAAATCGATGCACCGAGCGAGGCTGGACCCAGAGAGATGATCGCGTTTACGGCTGCGTCGGCGACCACACTTTTGATCGAAAATATTTCCACCGTTTCCAACCAGGATCTCCACGGATTTGCCGGATTTCCGGACCTCGTGATCGTCACACCCGAAGTATTTATTGACTCCGCGAATCGACTGGCCACTCATCGTCGACAGGATGGACTAGACGTACAGGTCGTACTGATCGACCAGATCTACAATGAGTTCTCAGGTGGCGTACCCGACATGCGGGCGATCCGCGACTATTTTAAGTTTCTCTACGATCGAGCTCCCGATGAGGCCAGTCTCCTTCAATATGCTCTTCTTTTCGGAGACGGGCATTATGATTTTCGGAATCTGTCGGGAGTAGAGAATCCAGAGAATAATTGGATCTTTCCGTTCGAATCGGCGGAGTCGCTGAACACCGACGCCAGCTATACGTCGGACGACTACTTCGGACTACTCGACGATGACGAGGGTGTCTGGGCGTATTCAACTTTCAGCGCCGTGAGTAGTGAGCGGGTAGATATTGGAATTGGACGTCTACCAGCTCAGAATCGCGCCGAGGCGGATCTGCTCGTAGACAAGATTATTCAGTACGAAAGTCCTGAATCGTTGGGGGCATGGCGCTCCCGGTATGTTGCGGTGGCGGATGACGGGCCGACGGGACTCGCAGGCATTCAGGACGATGCGGATCTCCACCTCCAAAACATCGACCAGGTCGTCGAATTGATCCGTGGAGGTCTTTATCCGGAAATTGACATCGATAAGATTTACGGAGAGAGTTTCGACCGGGTTTTTCAGAATGGATTTAAACTTCCCGGTGCGACGAAGGAGGTCAACGCAGTACTGAATGCCGGAACATTGGTGTTCAACTACAGCGGTCACGGTGGACCTGAAGGATTGGCTCAGGAAGACATTTTTACAAAAGAGCATGCTGAACAACTGACTAACGGAAACCGTCTTCCCCTTTTTATTACGGCAACATGCTCATGGGGCTGGTGGGATCTCAACAATGGAACAAGCGGTGCCGAAGCCCTCTTAATGAACGACTCGGGAGGGGCAATCGCGCTCTTTACGACGGTACGACTCGTCTACACCTCTGGCGATACAACGTCACTTAACGCAGGTCTTAATCGCGCACTCAATTTGGAGCTCTTCCGTGCAGACGTCGAAGGAAAGCCCAGGAGGTTGGGAGATGTTCTTCGGCTTACCAAGAATACCACGGTAGGATTGCAGGGTAACAGTCGAAAAATGGGCTTGCTCGGCGATCCGTCAATGCGATTCGGTCTTCCAACCGGCGATATTCAAGTTGAGTCGTTGAATTCGATTCCGCTGGAAACAAACACGGGTCAGTTGAAAGCACTCGATTTGGTTCAGATTTCAGGGCGGGTTAATTACCCTGATGGTTCTCTCAATACAACATTCAACGGTGCGGCAAAAGTAACCGTTTTTGATGCCGTTCGAAATGTCCCGTTGGTCAAGCAGGTCCGAATGCCGACTCCGTACTACCAGATCCGCGAAGACCTCATTTGGCGCGGCGATGTCGAGGTGCAATCTGGACAGTTCACGGCCCAATTTGTGGTACCGAAGGATATTTCTTATTCGAACGAACCTGGAAGGGTGACTGTGTACGCGGCTTCGGCGGATGTCGACGCCCTAGGTTATTCCGAGAATTTTCTGGTAGGGGGTACATCAGACAAACCGCCGAATGACGATGTCGGTCCGGAGATCGAATTATTCCTGAATGACACTACTTTCGTTTCAGGCGGCCTTGTTCCGGTGTCTCCGGAGGTAATCGTCCGACTTTTTGATCAAAGTGGCGTCAATACGGTGGGTGCCGGCGTAGGACACGAGATGTTACTCGTGTTGGATGGAGACGAGAGTGCTGCTCAAGATATTTCAAGCGGGTTTGTTTCTGATAAGAATTCGTATCAGCGGGGAGAAGCCAGGTGGCCACTGGGTCCGATTTCACCCGGTCCTCATTCGCTGACCGTGCGAGTCTGGGATGTATTAAACAACTCTTCTTCCGCAGACTTGTTGTTTTCGGTCTCCGATGATGAGGTATTGCGCATTACTAATGTGTATAACTACCCGAACCCTATGAATCGGGAAACCCGGTTCGTTTTTGATCATAATCAACCCACTGGAACCCCTGCGCAGGTTCAGATTAGGATCTATACGTTAAAGGGACGACCAATTCGGACGATTGATACAGAAGAAGCGTTACCGGAAGGTGTCTTGACAGGTAGTTCTGTTCAAATTCAATGGAATGGTCGAGACGAAGATTTCGATCGATTGGCAACCGGGATCTACTTGTATAAGCTGCGCGTCGAAGTCGAACAACCTGACGGTTCCGTTAAGGTTAGTGAACGAATAGAAAAATTGGCAGTCATACGATAGGTAAGTCATATAGCTCGATCCGCTACAGCGAAACGAACAAAATCAACGAGACAGGATGTACCCGACGAATTACCTCGTTGGGGTCTCTCGGCTTACTTAACTTCTTCATAGATCGTCATGAAATTGTCAATGCACGAGCGGTATCAAGCGATTATGCGACGCTCAAGTAATATCAATCGATCGATTTACGCGATCGCTCTAGCACTCATTTTTGCTCTTTTTGCACCTGTCGCAGGGATTGTCGCTGCACAGGGGGGGCCAGGATCTGCTGCTGTTGTTTTCTTGAAAATAGAACCGGATAGCCGGGCGGCCGGTATGGGAAATGCCGGAGTCGCCCTGGCCGACAACGCCAGTGCGATTTTCTGGAATCCGGCTGGATTGGCGTTTCAAAAAGGAACGGAAGCCGCTATCACGCACTCTGAGTGGCTCCCGCAATTCGATGCAGGCCTCTACTACGAGTATTTGGTTGCGAAACACAATCTCCCGGGTTGGGGAACCATCGGTGCCCATCTTACCTACCTGAATCTGGGTAAACACGAAGGCCGCGACGAGCAGAACAATCCTACGGGTACCTTTAATTCGTACGACATGGCGTTGGGCCTTTCGTTTGGCTTTAAGGTAACCAAGCGGTTCGCCCTTGGTACAAGTCTACGATTCATCTACTCCAATCTGGCTCCTGGCCAAATTGTAGGTGCGCAGAAAACGAGAGCGGGTGTCTCTACGGCGTTTGACGTCGCGGGTTTGTACAGGACGAAGCCGTTCAAAATGGGTAATGCGTTGGGCTCACTGTCCCTCGGGTTCAATCTGGCAAACATGGGTCCGAAGATTCAGTATTCGGACAATGCCCAAGCTGATCCGATTCCGACCAATTTCAGATTCGGATACGCATTCAAGGTCGATTTCGACGAATACAATTCCCTTACTTGGGTCACAGACTTCAACAAAGACCTTATTCATTCTTCCCGTAACGACTCGACGGGAGTCAAGTACGATCCTTTCTACCGAGCTATCTTTTCGTCGTGGACCTCATTCAAGGTACCCAACGGACCGGTCGGTGATGATGACACGACGTACGACACGGTTTCCGTTCTGGAGCAGCTTACAATCGGTACAGGAATTGAGTACTGGTATGATCAGCTTTTAGCCCTGCGGGCAGGATACTTCTATGAGAATCCGAATAACGGAAATCGACAGTTCCTGACGCTGGGAGCCGGTGTCAGATACAATATTATTGGTGTTGATTTCTCCTATATCTATGCGCTCGAGGAGCAATCACCGCTGGCCGGCACCATGCGATTCTCACTTCTGCTGAATTTTACCAGATAGGTCTGGTAAGACACCTTTCCGGTAATCTACTTTGCCGTTTCAGGGACGGTAAGAAAGTAACTCGGTAGGGAGGGAATCTGGTATGAAGGCGCATTTGGTATGAATGGACGGTGGGTCGATGGCCAATTTCCAGTGAACGGACACATCGTTTCGTGCTTCATCTTTTCGTTGGCGCTACTAACGTCGCCGGTGGAGGGACAAAACCGTTCAGCTGGTTCTTTCAGATCGGCCTCCGAATTTTCGCTCCTCCAGAACCCGGCTGATACACATTACGACGTTGTCGCACTGCGCGTCGAATTTCAGCCCGATTCGACGGATTTCACGACTGGAAACGGGACGTTCAGTGGACCATTGTTCGAGGGGTCTGAAGCCCCGATCATGGATCCACTCCCCCACGACGCCGCCTATTTCGATGCCCACCTCCAGTTTCTGGAGAACTATATCGAAAGCGTGTCGGACGGACGCACGACAATCAGCACGTACCTGATCCCTGTTGTCGTCCAGGTATCGGATAAAATGGGTGAGTATGCCCCGATCGGACTGGATGCGAGTTCAGATGAGGAGGTTCAGAAGTTGGCCGGGTTCGTGAGAGAAGCCTGGACACTGGCCAGCCAGCTCGATTCATTTGATCTTCCGCCGGGCCTGGATCCGGATCGCACGGCCTTCGTGATTTTTCACGCGGGTGTGGGTCGAGACGTCGAGTTAACGGGGACTACATTGGACAAGACGCCGGAAGACCTGCCTTCTCTATTCCTGAGCAGCGAGACCCTGGATCGGTTACTGGGCTTTTTTGACGTATCAGTTGACGGCGTTCCGGTAACGAATACGATGCTCATTCCCCGGACAGAAACCCGTCGAGGCTTCAATTTTATCCTGAATGAGACCTTTCTGGCAGAGTTTTCGATAAACGGAATGTTGGCGGCCAGCTTTCTCAGTTTTCTGGAGGTTCCCGACTTATTTGACACGGCGACGGGCGAAAGTGCAATCGGGCCGTTCGGGGTGATGGATGGTCTCGGGATTTTCGCCTACGGCGGACTACTGCCACCGGAGCCTTCCGCCTGGACCAAGGTTTACTTGGGTTGGGCGGATCTGATTTTCCCCGATGATCAGTCCGGGCAGAATATTCTGCTTCGCCAAACAGGATCCGATGAAGCAAATGATGTATTTGTCGCACCCGTATCCGAAGGAGAGTATTTCCTGGTTGAGAATCGGAATCGGGATCCTGAAGAAGACGGAATCAACCTGCGCGTGTGGCGAGACGGTGAGATTCTGGACGTTCACTTCGACAACGCAGCCGAAGATTTCAACAGTCTGTCGCGGCGCGGATATCCCGGCGGTGTTGTGATTGACGCCGACAATTTTGATTTCGCGCTTCCAGGCGGAAGAGACGACCTGGGAACTGCTTTAGTGGGAGGGGCGCTCGTGTGGCATGTGGACGAGAGAAGACTCAAGGCCGGTCTACTTTCGAATTCCGTGAATGCAGATCCGGACCGCCGAGCCATTGACCTTGAAGAAGCCGATGGAGGCCAGGACCTGGGAGAGCCAGGCCTCGGCATATTTGGTCCGGCATTCGAGCAAGGATCGCCGTTTGACTTTTTTTACGCCGGCAATCCAACGGTCGTCGTCACACCTGCGGGGTCCGAAATTCGTCTCTACCAGAACCGATTTGGCCCGGAAACCCATCCGAACAGTGATTCAAACGCGGGCGGAAGCAGCTTTATTGAACTCTCCGAGTTTTCATTGCCCGGGCCGGAGATGGAGCTGATTTATCGCCGGGTGAGGGCAGCCGGTATCAAACAAAGGGATGATCTCTCGTTTTCGTTCGACATCGACATCGGTGCTCGGAGTTCGGGTAGCGTCCTGAAATACGTCGGTGGAGACGGCGTGGACGCTATCGGATTTTTTATCAGCGACGATGGCCCCGCTGAACTACAGTGGGCGAAGTCGGGTCGAGTTGAGGGTTCGTACTCCCCATTGTTGCCCGCAGCCCCGGCGCTCACGGACTCGCGCGTGATTGCTCTCGGGCCTGGAAATTTCTGGGAGCTTTCACCGAACGGCAGCTTCCAGGTGACGGCGGGACTTCCGTCGACGCTGCAGATCACGGGAGTGACGACCCCGGTCGTGGCAATGATAGACGACACGTACATGGTGGGAGCGTTCGATGCTTCGGGGCCGTTTCTTCTTTCCGCACAAAACGGTGCCATACAGATTGATCGGTTTCAGGAGCGGCTGATTTCACTCGCCGTGGTGGAAGGGTTGCAACCAGTGCATGTATTTCCCACTCATGCTGAAATCCCCAATTTGTCAAAGAGCTGGACATTTGACGAAGTAGCCGAACAGGGGCCGCTCTATGCTGCTTTCTCAAAAAATGATCGGGGCATTACCGGTGTCATTCCGGATCCGCAGAATTCGAGATTGATCGTACTGCAGAAACCGGGAACAACACTCGACGTGAGCGTGAATGCCTATGAAGAGATCGGCGTGTCGGGGACTTTGAACAGGTATCCTATTATCGTGGATCTCGACGAAGACTCACGTCCGGATATATTGGCAGTGGTCGGCAAAACATTGATCGCATTTAACCAGGAAGGAGCTGTTGTCAACCGTTTTCCGATCGATATGCGTGCCGGAACGAACGCACAGCCCCTGGTGGTTCGCTTTGAGGATGATGGCGCCCCTGTGATAATTATCGCAGCAGTCGACGGACGCATCGATGCATACGATCTGGGCATTCGGAACAATCGCGTGCTCGGGTTTCCTTTATCTGTAGGTAGTGAGCTGGATGTCACACCACATATGGATGGCACGTCGTTGTACGCCATGTCAAGTACTGGCGCGGTAAACCAGTGGGATTTCGCCGAGGTGGACAAAATCGTCTGGGGGGAATTGTTTTCTGCCGGGAACAGGAGTTTTTCTGAGCTTCCACCCGTTCGGAGTATGTCTGAAGAGCGAAGCGATTCGGAGAACTCAAATCGGAATCGCGAAACGTATAACTGGCCCAATCCGATTCGTGATGGCATTACCTGGATTCGATTCAAGCCGGGATCGGTAAGCGACGTTAAAGTCACTATTGTGGATATGGCCGGTCAACATATCACAACCCTTGAAATGAAAAGTGCACCGGCTGGCGTTTCATCGGAGATACCGTGGCGGCCGACCGTCGGGAGCGGTGTGTATCTGGCGCGAGTTAAGTTGACGGACGATAAAGGAAGGGTCCGGACCCATCTGATCAAAATGGCCGTCATTCGATGAACCAGGTATGGGTTTCATATCGACTCCGCTGGCTTACGCCGGTATTCGTCGCAGTGTTGACCTGGTTAATACCGGGTTCAGCCACTGCTCAGGTTTCTCCGGCCTTATACGATTACGTGAGAAGCGACCTGGACTGGTATACGATCGAAACGGAGCATTTCCTGATTCACTTCCACGCTGATGAAAGCGGGTCGGGAAGCAATCGAACGGCACGTGTCGTTTCGCAGATCGCGGAAGACATTTATGCTCCGATCACATCGCTTTATAATTATGAGCCGGATACGAAAGTTTCTATCGTGTTAAAGGACTTTGAGGACTACTCCAACGGAGCGGCCTATTTTTTCGACAACATTATCGAGATTTGGGCGCCGGCTCTGGACACCCCGTACCGCGGAAGTCACAATTGGCTCAGAAACGTGATTACGCACGAATTTACACACATAGTGCAGGTCCAGAAGTCGATGAAAGGAACACGGCGAGTGCCGTTTTACTATCTGCAGCTCCTGGATTACGAAGATGTTCGAAGGCCGGACGTTCTATATGGGTTTCCGAACGTTATAGCTACGTATCCGATACCCGTCCTGAATAACCCTGCATGGTTCGCGGAAGGGACGGCTCAGTACCAACGCCAGTGGATGAACTACGATCATTGGGATACACACCGTGATATGCTACTCAGAACGCGCGTTCTTGCTGGCGAAGAGCTTTCGCTCGCCGATATGGGCAGTTTCTATTCGCATACCAGCCTGATGCGCGAAGGCGTGTACAATCAGGGCTTTGCCTTCACGTCCTATATCGCAAATCGATTTGGCGAGGATGCGTTAACATCAGTTACTGAGGAGCTTGGAAAGTGGACCAACTGGAATTTCGAGTCAGCAGCGAAGGACGCGTTAGGCATTTCCGGAGACCAGCTATACGAAGAATGGATCTCATCTCTCAGGGACGCCTATATGGCAGGCACTGAGGAGATCAGAAGAAACGAATCATCCGGATCCGTCCTGGTCGAGAAGGGCTTTAACAACTTCTATCCCAGATTCTCTCCGGACGGAGCAACGATTGCTTACGTGTCGAACCAGGGGGAGGACTACAGCCGAACTCGGATACACCTGCTGGATCTCGACGCAGGTAGCGAAACCGTTCTTGAGCTTCCGGGCCTGGCCCAGCCCGCCCGGTTGGGTCTAACGCGTTCGTTCGAACACGTCTTGACGAAGCCCGTGTCCGGAGCAATCGATTGGCACCCGGATGGAAAATCGATTGTATATGCGCGAATCCGGGATACCAAGTTCGGACACCTCTACTCTGATCTTTATTCAATCGAAATTTCGACCGAAACCGAGACGCGCCTGACCACTGAGCTTCGCGCGCGGTCTCCTTCGTACAGCCCGGACGGTTCGACGATCGCCTTCATTGGTGAAAGAGATGGTTCGGCAAATCTATTTTTGCTTGATGTGAACACGAAGGAGGTGACGCCCGTGACCGAGTTTCAAGACGGCACTCAGGTTAGTGAGCCCGTCTGGCACCCGGGAGGTGACTGGATTTACGCTGGTTTGTCAAGAGATGCGAATAGGGATATCATTCGGATCCGCACCTCAGGCGGGGACATGGAGCCGGTTGTAGCTGATCCAGCGGTGGATGAACGCTCGCCAGCGTTTGACAATACGGGGGTGCTCTATTTCTCTTCGGACCGGACGGGCATTTACAATTTGTACCGCAGTTCCAGCGCCGATCGCCTCGAATTCGCCGCCGAGCAGCTGACAAACGAATTGGGAGGTGCATTCACGCCGCATCTTTCGAGTACCGGGCAGGTGACGTATTCCCGATATACGGCAACCGGTTATCAGGTCGCCCTTCTCACGGATCCGATTGACCTTCCGGCCGCGTCCGGTGGGATAGCGTATTCACCACCCGCGATCACGCTGAAGGGCAAATCAAGACCACCCGAGGGCCTTCACGTGGATCCCGTTGACGTCGATGCTGACGTCCGAGCGTATCCGGTTACCAGTTTTAAGCAAGACGCCGAGTTACGGCCCTACGACGATGTTTTTACATCCTTCAGTTTTTTACCCGTCCTTCGTCTCGATCAGTATGTGTCTCGCAGACGAAGTCGCACCGAAGTGCGTTTGAAGGACCGATCCCGAGCCGAAACCCTCTGGCGAAACCTGAAGCTGGGCATGTACACGGCATCGAGAGAAATCCTGGGTGGACTGAGCATGTTCGGGGCGGTGCTGATTGCCCCCGGATCAACGTCACCCGGATCGCTCGGCAGCTTTTTCAGCCCGAGTAATCTGCTGGATCTGGAGCGGGACCTTTTTCTTCAGTTTGATTACAATAAGGGACTCGGATTCGTGAAGGCTCGATGGTCGCCCCAGATTTCGCTGGAACTCTTCAATATCCGACGCAATGTCGAAAACGGACTGGCGATCGACGAATTTCCGTGCACAGCTTGTTATCCCGATACGACACTTGCCGACTTATCCTACAACTTGTGGGAGGTCAATCTGTCGGCAAGAAGCAAGATTAATCGCTCACTGTTGATTGAAGCGGGGTACCGATACAGCCCGTATCAGGTCACGACCGAACGGTTTTTCTCGAAAGAACTGCGGGGCGCTGTCCCGGAATCATCCTCGAAGTACTTTATCGGACACGGACCACGTATAAAGGCATATTTCGAATCTTTTCATCCGTATCGGGATGCCGACGTCGTGCCTCACGGACTCCGTGTGGAGGCTGGATTTGAACTGGAGCAGGGTAAGTTGCTTGAGCGATTTACGATAGAAAACGGATTTCTGAAGCCTGTTTACGAGAAATCTCAGATTTATCGATACTCATTTGATGGTCGACTCGGTTACCGGTTAACCGAGTCCGGACGAAGCGGTGGCGCATATGGTGTCGGCTTTCGAATCAGGCAAAGCTCAATTCTAGGAGACCCGGTAGACAAATTTTATGACGATTATGTGGGGGGGCTCGCGGGAGCACGAGGATATCCGTTCTATGCATTAGGCGGCAACAAGACACTCTGGACGCAGCTCTCGGTTACGTTTCCCATCGCCGCCAGGATTAAGAAACAGATTCTGTTCACGTACATAGACAAAATCTATGCTCGGATTTACGGTGATGCGGCGCTCGCGTGGACGGGGAGTTGGCCTGGTTTGGGAAATGCGCGAAAAGACATCGGTGCAGAGATCCGACTCGGTCTGGGTTCGTACTATTTACTTCCGACAGCCGTGTTCGTAAGTGCGACGTACGGAATCGACACGTTCGAATTTAATCTGGATGAGGGATTTGTGACGCCGAGCGGATCGAAATCGATACAATACGGGAACGAACTTCTGTGGCACGCTGGAGTCCTGTTCGGGTTCGATCTATTTTGAATTGACAATATTAAGCAGAATGTTGGGAAGAAGGTTATGGGCACAGGAGTAATCATAGGAATGTCGGTCGTGATGATCCTCATCGGCGTCCTGTTTCTCTACTTGTTGCTGAAAGGGAAAAAGGCGGGCCAGCCCAAGGATCAACTGGAAGTGATAGGAGCAGCACTTTCCGGCCTTCTGGTTATTTCGGCAATCGCGCTCATGATCATGGCCACCACATCGTCAGATTCTCGCTCCGTGGCCTTGTACGAACGTCCTCCAGTCATCGAAGATTTCACGCTCGAAGTGCCGGCCACTGATTTTTCGATCACGGGTGTCCACGACGATCTGGAATATGCTCTCTCTGATTTCAGAGGAAGCGTCGTTCTGGTCAACTTTTGGGCAACATGGTGCGTCCCGTGTCTTAAGGAAATTCCAGACTTGAACAAGCTCCAGGAGAAATACAGGGACCAGGGACTCGTTATCGTCTCCATTTCCTACGAAGAAAAAGATTTGTTGCTGGAGTTTGAAAAGAAGCTGCCGATGGCAACAACCAAAATGCGATTTCCCGACCTGACTGACCTTCCATCTCCATTTACAGGAGCTTTCGAAATCCTTCCGTCTAGTTTTATCATAGACCGAGAAGGGACGGTTCGTCGATATCTTCTGGGTGCACGCTCATATGGCTTTTTCGAGCGCGCGATTACACCGTTCTTGTAGACCAGAGGATATCCGGTTCAACAATTGAAGCAGTTCATACACAGCGGTTCTATTCTGTCAGCAACGATCGCTATTCTGACCGCCGTTGTTCTAGCTGTATTCGCGGTGGGTCCAGCATTGGCCATGTCCACGTGTGATGATGATCCTGTAGAGTGTTCACGGCAGCTATCGCGCGCGTCCATCCGAGCCTCCCTGCTTCACAGTTCAACAGGGGCATCTGAATCGTATCTGGTAAGAAGAAAAAGCTTCGGTAACAGAAGTTTACCACTGGCATTTGGAATGTCTGCGATTCTACCGGGAGCCGGGCAGGCGTACAATGGTAACTGGACGAAGGCCGTGATCGGTTTTGCCCTCGAAGCAACCGCGATCGCTGTTTGGTCTACGTACAGATCAAACGGCTTGGACGCCGAGGATGACTTCAGGATATTTGCCCATCAGGACTGGGCGCCTGACAAGTATGCCACGTGGATCAATGATTACTCCGATTTCCTGGAAGTCGAGCACGGGGCAAATATCTCCGCACCTTCAGTTTCAATCGTTTCCGACGTTGACTTTCAGAATCCGAATTCCTGGACCAGCGAGGAACGATCTTCCGTCTTCCAAATGTTCGGTCAAATCCAGACCGTCGAAAGAGAACTGTTTCATCCCGAAACGGGAGCCACGTTTTCCCATCGACTTCCGAATTTCGGTGAACAGCAGTATTACGAACTAATCGGAAAATATTTTCAGTTTGCACCCGGATGGAGCGACTACCCGGAGTGGATAGACAAAGATGGAAACTTCACGGCGGCCATTGATCCTGAGAAAACGGATCCGGACAAATCGAAACCGAATGTATCGTCGAACTTTTTTGCCTATGCCAAAGATCATGCCGCCGCCCAGGATCTCCTGAGGAGGGCGTCCAAGGTATCCCTTTTCGTTGTTGCCAACCATCTGGTGGCAGCCATCGACGCGGCGGTGAGCGCAAAACTCCACAACGACCGGATTTCAACGAGCATGGGCTTCTCTTACTCACCCGATGGTGAACCGGTACCCACTGCATCAATTCGTTACCGGCTATAAAAGGGATTCGTTGCTCCCCAAGGGTCGCTCCGATAACTTGACATGTTAGCGCCGCAAGGCGTTCTTACGGTACGCTACTGATTCCGCAGACGCCCAGGCACGAAAGACCGGGCCGACCGCCATCAATCATCACTCTCCTCGTCCTATGTCCTGGCATAAGAAGCTTCACTGGCAGATCATCATCGGTCTCGTACTGGGCCTTATTTACGGAGTTATTGCAGCCGCGGCCGGCTGGGGGAGTTTCACGTCAGATTGGATTGCTCCGTTCGGACAGATCTTCCTGAATGCCCTCAAATTGATCGCCGTGCCACTGATATTGGCTTCCCTGATTACGGGTGTCGCCTCCCTGTCTGATATGAAGAAGCTTTCCCGGATCGGAGGAAAGACGATCGGCATTTATATAGGGACGACACTGATAGCGCTGGTCATTGGTTTGGTACTGGTGAATGTTCTTCAGCCTGGATCGTCCGTCCCGCCTGAGATGAGGGAAAAACTTGAGGCAACGTATCAGGACGAAGTAGAGACCCGATCCCAATCGGCAGAGGAGCTTGCGGATCGAAGCCCTTTGGCACCCATTGTGGATATGGTACCCGATAATATTTTTTCGGCCACTACGAGTAATCGGGACATGTTGAAAGTGGTCTTTTTTGCCATCTTTGCAGGGATCGCGATTCTGATGATTCCTGACGGGAGAGGAAGACCATTGCTCGATTTTTTTTCTTCCGTCAATGACATGGTGATCAAGATGGTGGAGATCATCATGTACATGGCTCCAGTGGGAGTGTTCGCTCTACTCGCCGATGTGATTACCTCAGTTGCCGGCGATGATCTCAGTTCAATTCTGGAATTGATTTCGGCGCTCGGGTATTACAGCATTACGGTTCTGTTTGGGCTCATTCTCCACATGAGCATTACGTATACCGGTCTCGTGAAATTTATGACACCACTAAAGGTGCGGGATTTTTATCGCGCGCTGGTACCCGTTCAGTTGGTGGCATTTTCGACGTCATCCAGCGGTGCTACGCTCCCGGTGACGATGGAGACGTGCGAAAACGAGATTGGCGTATCCGAAGAAGTTTCGTCATTTGTTCTGCCGCTCGGAGCGACAATCAATATGGATGGGACCGCTCTTTACCAGGCCATCGCCGCCGTGTTCATTGCGCAGACGATAGGGATGGATCTAGGACTGGGCGCCCAGTTGACAATTGTCTTTACGGCGCTCCTGGCTTCCATAGGAACGGCAGCGGTCCCGGGAGCCGGCATTGTGATGCTGATCATTATCCTGGAAGCGGTGGGAGTACCTGCGGCGGGAATCGGGCTCATTCTGGGCGTCGATCGTATCCTCGACATGTGCCGAACCGTTACGAACGTAACCGGTGATGCGGCGGTCGCTACAATCATAGCGGCCAGTGAAGGTGAATTGAAGCTTGTACCAGCTCCTTAGGTGGTCTCGATCTGATATTGTCCTGAATTCGCGATTTGAGACGAGATAGGGTCGGTTTCTCAGAGTGAAAATAGGCTTCTACGCGCATTTTTTGGGTTTTCGTGTGACATCTCTCAGGAATTCGCAGTTTGGCATCAAATTCGAATAAGCACGTGACAGTTCATTGCCTTGTTGTCACGTATTTGGGTTACGTAACTCGTTGAATCAGAGCGTTGATTCACCCCTCGAGACGATTGATCCACCCTCAACGCCGCCTTCTGCCTTCGGAAACGGTTCCCCACCGTAAAACCCGCCCTCACGGGTTTTGAACTTCTCAAGATTCGCGCGCCTCTCATGCGTGAATTGAATAGGCAGCGATTGTTCCTGGCGAATACCCCTCGCGTTCGCTTCCAGCCCTCAAGGAAGCCAACGTTCGTCAGGACTCGGACTTCGACTGCATTCGTAATGCTTGCAGTTGATATGAAGAGATACATCTTTCGGAGCTTCTCCTATTCCAGGAAGCACCTTCCCACCCTGATATGAATTCGCTAATCCTCTCTTCGCGGTATAGACCCTCATTCTTATACACGCGGCTGCAGCAGATGCAGTTCTCGAATTCATTTCTCTCCTGGAATAGGAGCTGTTCCGTTTTACGGGTGAAATATGGCAGTCATGCTGATCAATCCTGAACCCTCGCTCCCAAAGCAAAAACGCCCCGCCATTATGAAACGACGAGGCTAGCGCGCTTGGGAGGATTACTCGGACACTGCGTGTCCTCGTGAGTCGCATGCCTTTGGCATGCTCGTCTCGAACCTGGGTTCTCATCT
>BTQE01000023.1:0-33418 GCA_036985715.1 Rhodothermia bacterium | reverse complement strand
CTTGCTCTGACCGATCAATTTGCGCGAAGACTTCAGCCCGTATATCGGCACGCATGTGCTCTTTTGGAACGTCTTCCGGACGAGTACAGTCGGCGATACTACGAGGGATTGATTTACGAGCGACGGGCGAAAGCCAGTTTTCATGCGGGGCAACCGGCATCAGGCTACCTGGCATATGAGTGGTTCCAGCGGTCCTTGGAATGCTACGGAGCCGCTTCGAAGTTGAGTTCGGCAGAAAATGCGGACGCAGATCTGAGGTGGAATACCGTTATAAGAATCCTGGACCGGTACCCGGAAATACGCCATGAGCCGGTCGATTCGTCTGAGCCGTACCTGGAGTAAGGCCTCATGTAGCCGAGCGTATAGACGCACCGCCTGAAACGATCGTAACGCCCCTCGACCGGTCAGTCCATAAGGTAAGAGAGTGAATCCGCCCCAAAGGGCGTCAACTGGAGTCCAAATTCGTCCCGGAACTCGTTCGAATCGCACGTATTTCCTCCGATCAGTAGTTCCAGCTGCGCGGGAGTGATCGGCAAGATTCCCGTCGGTGCGAGAAGAGATATTATGGGGCGCATCGCCCAAATCGGTTGAAACAATTTCGGGCGAGGTTTCTTTCCGATAGCCCGCGAGAGCATGTCCAGGATCTCGATGTAGGTAAAATTCTCCGGGCCACCGACACAGTAGGTTTTTCCCGAATGCTTTTGATTTCCGAGGGCGTTCACAAACGCCGTTGCGACGTCTTCTACAGCAACAGGTTGGAGCCGATACTCACCGCGCCCGGGGATGGGCCAGATCGGAAATGGCTTGATGAGGGTCTCGATGATCCGCGTCCCAAATTCCGTGCGGCCCGGTGCCGGTTTTCCAAATATCAGAGATGGACGAAAAATTGTCCATCGCTCGAATCCTGCGTTTCTGACCAGGTTCTCTGCTTGCCACTTGGTTCGCTGATAGGCCGTTGGTCCGTGTTCGGCAACGCCGTTCGCACTCATGTGGATAAAGCACCGTGCACCGACCGATCGTGCAGCGCCCACGATATTCGTCGTGCCTTCCACATGAATCGAATCAAAAGTGACGCCGCGCCGCGGATTTTCCTCAATGATTCCGACCAGATGAATAATCGCATCACATCCTTCGGCGGCCTTTAACAGCGCTGATGAATCAAGAATGTCTCCATGTACCGTCTCATAATGACCGGAATTCGTTGAATTGTCCGTTTGTCGAGGGTTTGACCTTGCAATAACACGCACGTCGTACCCGTTTTCGAACAGGTTTCGGACGATATATCCTCCGACGAATCCGGTTCCACCGGTTACCAATACGCGTCCTATATCCGGGTCCCTCACTGACACACGATGGCGGCTATTATGATTGTACGGGAATGAGTCTATAAGATACCCAGTTGACACCTCAGACTCGCACGGCTATTTTCTATCAGGCTGGAGCAATCAATCCACCACCACAACGATTAACGGTTGCTCGTGCCGATTTGTTGATCGACGCCTTGATCGAAGAAATGATCAACCCCATGATCGACTCGTTGAATCTATGAGGTTACGCATTCAGAGACGAGGGGTACTGCTAGTAGCAGCCATTCTCTCATTCTGGTTACTCGTACCCGTACATCCTGTGGCGGGGCAGTTCAGTCTGGTTCATGCGCCGACTCGGATTCAAACGGGTCAGACGGTCAACTTTTACATCACGATTAATTCTTCGATTCGATTTGATGGTGCGTATCTGACAATCCCCGAGGACTGGAAGCTGGAATACGTCACGCTGATTTCGGAGTCAGGTCAAATATCGGACGTGTCGTTTCGCAGGCTGGAATCGTCCGGCTACGGATACCAACTGCTTCCAACCCGGCGATTCACCGACAGGGGGCAGATAGTTCTTCGTCTGAAAATGGGCGACCTGACCGGTCATTCATTCTTTCGAATCACGCCTTTTAAACTGACGAGCCCAAGCTTCGAAAGCAGGATGGAGCTCTACGATGCCCTTTCTTTGAGGCAGGATGTTCGAGTTGAAACTGAGCGCGAGGCACCTGGAAATCTCGTACTGGAACGGAGGACAGATGCTCCTCAGCCCCTGGTGGTTTCAGAACTGGACCTGTCGGCCACATCCGCATTCACAACGGAGTTTTGGCTCAAGTCTGCTTCGTCCAATGCAGTCATTCTTTCGACCTGGGATGGTGAGGACGAATCGTCGTATCCACTCGAACTCGTCCTCGATGGTGCGGGCCATATCGTGTTCTATAGAGGAGTTCCAGGAGAACATCGATCGATGCGGAGCGCGGAGCCTGTTGCCGACGGTACCTGGCATCACATCTCCGTTACACACGATTCCGAGACTCGCTGGAGTCGACTGTACGTGGATGGTTTGCCGTCCGATTCATTATTGCACTTCACTCCACTTTCGATACAAAGTGCGACGGAGCTTGTTCTTGGCGGACGACGTGTTGATTCGGAATCCAAGTATGAGAAAGTAGGCTCATTCACGGGTTTCATAGATGAAATCCGGATCTGGACGGTCGCTCGTGATCAGCAATCTGTAAGGGGTTCGATGCGTCAGCATCTGCATCCTCGAGAAGGAGAGGTAGACGTGATATCATTTGATGACGGGGACCCGAGCTTTTCGAACAGTGTTGACGAGAACATTCGCGTTGTTCCCTCGGATCTGTCATTTTACGAATCAATTCGAGACCTGGAGGTGAGTCTGGATGTCTCCAGTGTACTATTGGCGTGGCGGGGCGTCGACCCTAATGTCACAGGGTTTGGTGTAGAGCGCTCTGGTGATGGATTGAGTTACAGCGAACTCGACCGGATAGATGCCAGATCAGTCTCCAACGTCGATGGTGGAGATTCGCCCTTCCGATATCGAGATACGGCGATTCCTGGAGGCGTAACCTACTACAGGATTCGGCAGTTCTTTGTGGATGGAATGGAAACCGTTTCATCAGCTGTAAAAATCGGAATGGGAACAGAAGACCCAAATGCCTCAGCAAATATCATGGGGAATTTCCCCAATCCATTCAATCCCAGTACGACCATTACGTATCTGCTCCGCAAAGCCCAACAGATTCAGATTTCCGTCTGGGACCTCTCCGGGCAGATGATCGCGATGCTGGTAGATGCTCGCAAGGACCAGGGAGAACATCAGGTTCAGTTTGATGCCTCCGATCTTCCGACAGGCACCTATTTTGTCCGAATGAGGACCAATGAAGGGGTCCAGACTCGACAGATTATCTTGATGAAATAGTCGGAACGTACGCCACCCAACAGTCAACACTACCAGTAGATGGAACCCACGGATCGATCTGATCTCACCGCTTCGGTGCCCGGACCGTTTATCCCTGCCTCTACGACTCTGCCCGAAATCACGTTGAAAGCGGTCGTGTTGGGTGTTCTGCTCTCGGCCATTCTGGCGGCCGCCAACGCCTATCTGGGATTAAAGGTAGGCATGACCGTATCTGCCTCGATCCCGGCGGCCGTCATTTCGATGGCGCTACTCCGACTCTTTCGCGAGCATAACATTCTCGAGAATAATATTGTGCAGACGTCCGCATCTGCCGGCGAATCGCTGGCGGCGGGAGTCATTTTTACGCTGCCTGCGCTGATCATGCTTCAGTACTGGCAGAAATTTGAGTTCCTGCCGACTATGGCCATTGCGCTCTCTGGCGGAATCCTGGGTGTTCTCTTTACGATCCCGCTTCGCCGTGCCTTTATCATCAAGGCTGACTTGCAGTTTCCAGAGGGAGTGGCAACAGCAGAAGTCTTAAAGGCGGGGGAGGAGGGCGGAAAGGGGGCTATACTTATCGGTCTCGCTGCTCTGGCGGGTGCTTTTCTCAAATTGTCTCAAACCGGTTTGAAGCTGGTTGCGGGCAAGACATCCGGTTCCGTTACGATTGGTGGCTCGATTTTCGGGATGGGAACGGAACTCGGTGTCGCATTGCTTGGCGTTGGATATATCGTGGGGTTGAATATCGCCATCCTTGTCTTTGCGGGCGGGCTGATTTCCTGGCTTTTTGGAATTCCAATCTTTTCGGCGGTTGTGGACGCGGCAACACTTCAGGAAGTAACGGGCGGAGCTACAGGATACGCTGCGGCTGAGGAAATCTGGAGTGCAGAGATACGATATCTGGGAGTTGGAGCGATGGCTGCTGGTGGAATATATGCCCTTTTTTCACTGTGGACGCCCATCAAGGAGGGTGTACAGTCCTCGCTCGAGGCGATGCGGGCCAACCGGGAAGGCAGAGAAACTACCATTCTGCGCACCGATCGAGATACCCCGTTCAATTACGTTCTTATCGGAACGGTCGCACTGGCCATTCCCATTTTAGGCGTCTTTCTGGGCGTTGTGGATCGCGGAGAGCTCGGAATTACGGCGGGTCTCTACGCCAGTACAGTCGGGTTCGGCGTCATTTTCTCTCTTCTCGCCGGATTCGTTTTTGCATCCGTTGCCGGCTATATGGCGGGTCTCGTCGGCTCGTCAAATAACCCGATTTCCGGCGTAACGATCGCCACCATTCTGTCGATCTCTCTGATTCTGCTCGTCCTGTTGGGATCGCAAATCGACTTTGCGATTGACGTATCCAAAGCAACTGCGGCTGCCGCGACGGCGATTCTGGTAGGCGGCGTAGTAGCCTGTGCAGCGGCGATTGCCGGCGACAATCTCCAGGATTTGAAGGCCGGATATCTCGTGGGCGCCACACCCGTGAAACAGCAAATCATGCAGATTATTGGTGTGGTGGCGGCAGCTATTGTGATCGCACCGGTTCTGCAGCTTCTTTTCACCGCGTATGGTCTTGGCGACGTCTTTCCAAGAGCCGGGATGGATGCCTCGGAGGCATTGAAAGCTCCTCAAGCGACCCTGATGAGTTCGGTCGCAGAAGGTGTGTTTAGGCGGAATCTGCCGTGGACCATGATCTGGGCCGGAGTTGCCGTGGCGGCCATCATCATAGCCTACGACAAATATTTGGAAGCCAGGAGAAGTACGTTCCGGGCTCCGGTACTCGCCGTGGCCGTTGGCATCTATCTACCCATTGAACTGACGGTTCCCATCTTCGTCGGCGGAATGATAGCCTGGGCGGTGACTCGACGCGTAAACTCAGCGTTCGCTGCAGACCCGGATCGAGCCGCAGACGAAAGAGCAAAGGCCAGTCAACGCGGCCTGCTGTTCTCATCGGGATTGATCACTGGGGAGGCACTCATCGGTATTCTGCTTGCCGTTCCGTTTGCCGCCGCACAAAACACGGATGTTCTCCGTCTTGCCCCGGAAGGATTTGAGATCTTTGCCACAGGACTCGGGCTGGTCGGGTTTGCACTCTTTTGCATCTGGTTGTATCGGGTTGCGAAAGGAACTGTCTAAAGGGACTGCGTTGAATTCCTACAACAAAACGAACTCCCACTGATGAAACTCACGTATTTCGGACACTCGGCCTTTCAGTTCGAGATGGGGGGCGCCAACATTTTGTTGGATCCCTTCATCACGGGTAATATTCACGCGGAGGGCGTGGTGACTGCTGATTCTCTCTCTCCCGACTTTATTCTCCTGACTCATGCTCATGGGGATCATTGGGGCGATACAGCAGACATCGCCTCCAGATCCGGGGCGACGGTCGTGGGTAACTTCGAAATCACGCAGTACGTCTCCTCGAATCTTGGGCATGAGAATGTGCAGCCGCTCAACACCGGTGGATCCTGGAATTTCGACTGGGGTCGGATTACCCAGACCTATGCTCGGCATTCATCCGCCTTTCCGGACGGCACTTATGGCGGGAATCCGAACGGCTTTATGATTGAGGTGGAAGGGAAAGTCGTCTATGCGATGGGAGATACCAGTCCATTCTCGGAAATGGAGTGGCTGGGACAAGATTACGATATTGATATTGCGCTGATGCCGATAGGGGATTGTTTTACAATGGGACCAGCGGCGTCGATCAGGGCCGCCAACCTGCTTCAGGCAGCGCTAACCATTCCAATCCACTACAATACGTTTCCACTCATCGAAGTCGACACTTCAGAATGGGAGACCCTTATGGCCGACGCGGGGCACAATGCCCGTGTTTTGAACCCAGGCGAAACCATCGAAGTTTAAACGCGAACCAACCCTTACAACACGCGTCCAATTCAAACAGGAGGTCGTGTTCGCGGAATAATCCGTAATTCGAAACTCATTCGTTTGCTTCCCCGATACTCTAATAGTGCCCAGACTCTCGTCAGGATGACACTTAAACCTTGCCGTCGGCTGATACTCGTACTCATGGTCACGGTAATCGGGTCGGCGTGGCTGACGGCCAGTGCCCAGAGGCCCATGCAGATTTTCGATCCGTTTTATCATGGTGAAACTGCTGAGCGGGTGTTTTTCGATCGATACGCTGTTACTGGCGAACTCTCCTATCGTCCTGCCGGACTCCTGAGGAGCGACAACCTTTCCTCGTCCAGTGTGCCCACGACCGCGATTGATCCGTTTGGTCTTAGCCTTAATCTGGACTACCGCCTCGCGAGCGGATTCAACCTTGGTTTCTTTGTGGACGCGTCTGGAAATACGGCCTCAAATAGCCTTTCACTCAGTTGGGTTACCCTTAAATATTTTAGAAGGCAGGAAAACACGGACTATGCGATTCGGCTGGCGGTGGATCCATCCCGGGACGGCCGATCGGGATTTCCTCAGACCGATCTCGCTTTCCTATATGCTTCCTCTCTCTCACCGACTCTGAGATCCGATTTTGGGGTCGGAATACGGCGAGTCCAGATCGGATTTCAGCAAATTGTTCCGACAGATGCCCCACCGATAGATCCGGATGCGCCCATCGTTTCGCAATCCGTTCCGGATCGTGAAATACTGCGTTCCCGAGCCCTTGGGTGGGAAGTCCATATGATGTCCGGATACAGTCTCCTGTTTGATCCAGCCGGAAGTAACCTGTTCTTTTCCTTCATTGGAGAAGGGGGGCAGTACGATCTTGTGGAGTGGACCGTTGCTAATGCGGCCGCCGAAGAGACGGAGAGAACAACCACCAAATTCAACGGCGGTGTCATTTGGGTCAGATCGGGACTCGAATTTGATCGACCCGGATACCAAATCTCCCCATTTCTGAGCTTACCTCTAAAGCAATGGGCACCTTCAGGAGACGACTATCCCAAGGCGAGAGCGCATATAGGTCTTCGACTCATGATTCGCTGAGTCATGTGCGATGATTATCGGTATTCTCTCTGACACGCACGGCTATTTCCATCCGTCTCTTCTCTCGGATTTTGAGGGCGTGGATCTCATACTTCACGCCGGTGATTTTGGGTCGGAGGATATCCTGATCGGGTTGGAGACCATTGCACCGGTACGTGGCGTATATGGAAACGTAGACGGATTTGAACTTCGGACGATCCTTTCCGAGCACAACCGATTTGAAGAGGAGGGCGTGACATTTTGGATGACGCACATTGCTGGCCGACCCGGTCGCTGGCAGAGGGGGATGGAATCCAGATTGAGAGATGAGACCCCCGACGTCTTTATTTGCGGTCACAGTCATATTCTTCAAATCGAGCGCGTTTCCAGTCTGGACGGGTTGTTATTTATCAATCCGGGGGCCGCTGGCCGCCAGGGTCTTCACACCATAAAGACATGCGTGAGACTGTCAATTTCGAACGGAACTGTAGAACAAGCTGAAGTGATTCATTTAGATGAGTAACTTGGGCTTCCCACTGAATAATCAGCGTTCCTTTTCTGGCGCGCAAAGGTAATGGCAGAATCGTCAACGGATACACGGAAAACGGACCGATTCGACCTCAGGGCGTTGTACGAGACGAGTCAATTGCTCAGCTCATCACTCGATCTGGAGTTTGTGCTCAGCAATCTTCTTTTGACGGCCATGAGTAAGCTCCTCGTTACCAGAGGAAGCGCCTTTGTTTTTGATCCGGTGATGGATTCCTACAAGATTGCGGCGTCGAAAGGCATATCGGACCTGAAGAAGGGTGAGTTTTTCTCCGTTTCGGGAGTGAACATGGAAGAGCTGATGACCGGGGACGACGTTCCCGATGAGCTTGCGGCCCACGGTATCGCACTTGTTTTTCCGGTTGCGTTCGGACATCGAGAGATCGGTCTGATCGGTCTCGGTCCCAAGTTCACGCAGCAGCCCTTTGGTGAGCAGGAGCTCGAATTCATGCTTTCGCTGGTAAACATGTCTTCTTCCGCCGTGCACAATTCGCTGATGGTGGAAGAGCTCCGACAGGCCAATCGCGATTTGGACGGGAAAGTGCAGCAGCTGAATACACTGTTCGATCTATCTCAGGAATTCAATGCCACGGTCGATAGAGATCGCCTCGTGAAGCTGTTGACGTTTGCCCTTATGGGACAGATGCTCGTCCAGAAGCATGTCTTCCTGCTTCGTACCCAGGACGGTGCAGAATCTGAGATCGTCGAAGGGACAAACATTCACGTCGTCACGGCTAAGGGGGTGAAACGATCTGTTCTTTCGCAACGAGTGATAGGATCCCTTTGCGCGCTGCAGGAAATGCTCTTAATTGATGACGAAGAAGTACCCGAGGAGTGGCAGTCTTTAAAAGACGCCGGTATAGCTCTGATTTTACCGATCAAGCAGAAAGGGGAGACCTGCGCCATGCTCTGTCTCGGTAAAAAGATGACGGGGCAGGAGTATCAACTTGACGAAATAGAGTTTCTTTACGCCCTCGGGAATCTGGCATTCGTGTCCCTTCAAAACTCCTATCTGGTTGATCAGCAGATCGAAAAGGAGAGACTCGAGGAGGAAATGCGCCTCGCCCGAGAGATCCAGGAGCGGCTCCAGCCGTCGGAAATTCCTGGATTGGCGTCTTTACAGACGGCCAGTATGGCGCTACCGAGTCGCCACGTAGCAGGCGATTATTTTGACGCCATCAAGCTGGGCAAGCACAAACTTCTTTTTGCCATTGCCGATGTGACCGGGAAAGGAATGCCGGCATCTCTACTCATGTCCAATCTACAGGCCTGTCTACGCGTGCTCGTGCCGATGGATGTGAGTCTGGAAGAAGCCGCGGCGCACATCAACAGGGTGATTTCCGAAAATACCGGCTTCGATAAGTTTATTACATACGTACACGGCATCTATGACGAGGAGACCAAGGTGTTCGACTATGTGAACGCGGGTCATAATCCGCCCACACTAGTCAGGGCCAACGGGGATATTGAATTGCTGGAGACCGGGGGCCTGCTCCTGGGAGTGATGGCGGATGCAGTTTACGAAAGGGGATCGGTTACGCTCATGACGGGCGATGTACTCACCTTGTTTACGGACGGCGTAACGGAGGCAATGAGTCCAGAGGAGGAGGAATATGGTGAGGAGCGCTTGGAGAAGCTTCTTCAGGACAGTCGTCACCTGACCGCGGCCGAAATATTGAATGCCGTTCGAGAAGACATTCGCCTCTTTACGGAGGATGCCCCCGTTCTTTCTGACGACGTTACGATGATTGTCATCAAATCAGTTTAGGTGGGTGGCTACGCGGATGCTGCTGGAAATTGAACGGCGGATACGCGCTACCGAATGCGGCGCAACGGAAAGCTGACAGGGCTTTCGTTTCCGTCTTTTCCAACGGATGCCACGCCGAACAGGAAATTGTCAATGACAATGCCCTCAAGCGTATAGCTCGTCTGTTCGCCAACAAACCTTGAGTGCTGCCACTCAGGTGCCGTTGTGTCGCGCCAATACACGATATATCCGGCCAAATCCGGGTCTTCAACCGCATCCCACACTAATGTCGTAGACGGACGAACAGCCCCACCGATTTCAATATTGGACGGCGCTGGCGGCGCCCAGGCTATCCCGGCAAGCGCGATAGCATTGACTGCCGTCAATCTAGCGGCGTATTCAAAGTTGACTCCTTCGATGACATCTCCATATTGGATGCCATTCTCCTCACGCAAGTCCTGGTGCTGCCGGGTGTAGTTTTCATGGGCCTCCATAATGCGGATACCGGCAAATCCTTCGTCGTTGAAGGGTCGATGATGTCCCCCACGGCCGAACCGGTCCAATCGATAGATCATCATCGGGTTCATCTCGGGCATGTACAAATTTGTCACTTTTTTGACGTACCGCGCCAACTGCCTGGAGACCCCGTCGACTTCGCCCCCACTAAATCGGCGACTCCGTCGTTGCTGTTCCGTCTCGGTCACGGGTGTCGGCTCTGAAAAAATCCGAAATGTCCGATTGTCGATCACCCCATCAACACCTTCGATATTCCCGATCATGTCGTTGTTCAGTACACCGACAATATCCCACCCTTCTTTACGGGCGACCCCCGCCATGTGCCGTCCACCGAACAATCCCTGTTCTTCACCGGACAATCCCGCGTAGACGATACTGGTAGGAAAGGAATACGCTGACAGGATCCGGGCCGCCTCCAATGCACCTGCCATTCCTGAGGCATTATCATTGGCGCCCGGGCTATCGAGCGAATCGTTCATTGGATTCGACACCCTGGAATCGATATCGCCGGACATAATGACATAGCGATTCGGGTAGCGCGTGCCTCTCTGGATCGCCACCACATTGACGATCCACGTATCTCGCGGTATCCGCGTTCCTTCGCCACCCGTGACAAGAGATCGCTGAAAGGAAACATCCAGACATTCGCCACAGGCTTCTGAGATTCGGTCGAATTCGTCTTTGATCCACCGGCGAGCTGCACCAATTCCACGTGTGGCCGACACCGTGTCAGACATCGTGTGACGCGTACCAAAATTCACCAGTGTGCGAATATCCGACTCAATTCGTTCGGCTGACGCGCTGCTCACGATAGCATACATGCGCATGTCTCTCATACTCGGTGCCTGCGCGGAACTGGACTGAGTCAGAGGGAAAGAAATTGCGACGACGGCAAGGATATGGGAAGAAAGGACGCGGAACGACATGGGGGAGGAGGTAACGTTCGGACAGTCGGGGAGAGCCCCAATCTACCGCTCAGAACAGAGAGAAGTGCACGAAGACACGAAGCCGAACAATTGAAAAACCGGGTGAGCCGGAGTCAGACGAGTACCCCCTCAAATACACGTCCGACTCCTTTTGTGGCTCACGCTTAGTCTGGGTAACAGGCGCTTTTATTCCAGGGAAGTGTCGAATTCGACGAGAAGCGGTGCCTGTAAAAAATCCACATGGTGGGGATTGCTGAAATCGGGGTTAGAGTCAACCTGTTAATCGTCTATTTCGGCGCATTTATTAAGGATTATCGGTTAGAAAAATACTTTTTCGCGCTAGATCGACCTCTGGTGACTCGATCGCCCCCTGAACCGAGGAAAGAAGTGATTCTCGAACACGATTTCGGGGCGGATCTCGCCTAACGGGAAAGATGGTCCCGCGCCTATTCGGAAGGAGTCTCCCAGGCGACCATTCTGGTGTGTCAGTACGGTCATTTTGGTGCACCGTTACGTGCGCATGCAAAGCAGCTCTATACCGACGCGATCGTCGTTTTCTGCGGCCCGAAAAAAATTTGGGCTAAAGCTTTAATCGACAAGGCATTTGGCCGATACCGGAAAGGCAAAGTTTTGCTGATACAGATTCTCCTCGTTGCTGAATCTCGCGGCAATGCTACCACCAGCAACATATTCAGTCCCCCAAATCATGAAAGCCATCAACATCAGAAGAAAAGACATCTTCGTCGTCCTTTTCCTGAGCGCAAGTACTCTGTTTCTGGGCGGATGCCTCGATCAAGTCATCGATCCCATCCAGGAACTAGATGAACCGTCGTCTTCGACTGAAAAAGTCCGGAATCGCCACCTGCTGGCGGACGCCAGTCAACTTGTGTCAAAAGGAGAAAGCTATACCGGAATCGTTTTTACGATATATCCGAGCAAAATTGTTGACCGGTACAAGATTGTTGACCGGTACAAGATTGTTGACCGGTACAAAATTGTCGACCGATATGAGTTCATGGATGTTTTCCCGGGATTTGCCATTTGGGCATCCAGTAGATATCTGCCCGAACTCCTCGCCCTTATGGAAGCGGATCCTGACGTAGCGTCCATCGAGGCCGCATTTCGAGTTGCAGGACCGAAACGCGGAAGGCGCCGTAGAGCGAAACAGGTGGGCAGTGTACCGTGGAGTGTTGACATGGTAGGTGGAACGGAAAGTTGGACCGTATCGGGCGACGGAAAAGGGACGGTCGATATTGATGTATTTGTGATCGATACCGGTGTTTCCTCTGTCGACCTCAATATTGTAGAGAATGTCGATTTTTCAGGTACAGATCCCAGTGCTTCCGATTCCGATGGACACGGAACGCATATCGCTGGCATTGTTGGAGCGAAAGATGACGACTACGGCATCGTAGGATTGGCACCGGGTGCGCGTATCCACAATCTTAAGGTTTTCGGTCCGGATGGATCGGCAGATGACTCAATTGTTATTCAGGCGCTGGATCATGTTTTAGCATGGAAAAGAAATAATCCTAACCGCCCGGCTGTTGTGAATCTGAGTCTCGGTGTCGATGTGGGAACTACCGAGTTCACGCTCCTGGACGATGCAGTGCAAGAACTCATTGACGAAGGACTCACGGTGGTCGTGGCTGCAGGGAACGAAGGCGTTGACGTTTCCATGATCTCGCCAGCGCATGTGCCGGGAGCCATTACGGTTGGGTCTGTAAATGAGCGTCGTCGGTTCTCGCCGTTCTCGAATTTCGGATCGGGCCTGGACCTTTTGGCCCCCGGGCAGGACGTGATTTCCACGTCGTCGAACATATTCGGTGTTGATCTGATGTCGGGAACCTCGATGGCTGCTGCCCATGTTTCCGGCGCATCTGCTCTATTCCTGGCTGAGTATCCATCTGGTGACAGTGAATATGTATCTCGAAGTTTGGATTCGAGGTCAACACCAGACGGAAGACGGGTTCCAAAAGGCACCACGCGTGAACTACTAAGCGTAGCCGTGCAATGAAATACAAACGTGGGTTGACGAGCTCTCAAGTCTGAGGGCCGGGAATGGGGCGTCTCGTGTGCGAGCCGCCCCATTCTTGTTCAGGGTGCCACGCATGTCTCATTTTGATTCTAAATCTTCTTTTGTTGTCCCGTTTGGCCACATTTAGCCCTTTTTGAGCCCCGAATAATTCTTAAGTGCAGCCATCTCTGGTCGATATGATCCTAGAAAGCTGGCCCATTTTGTACGTTCGCGAATGCCAGCCGTGACTTTGCAAGAAACCGGAACATGGACCATGCCGACCCGAGACATAAGTAATAAGGCCCCACGCCCTGAGACCCGTAAACAGTCCAACGGAACGGGCCCACGTGCTGCAGACCCCCGTGTCGCCAGACGTCATTCTCCTCGAAGCGTTTCTCCAATTCCTCCGGCATGTCGAGATCTGGCTGAGATGACGCCGGATCGACTTCGCGGTGAAGCTCGATTGGAATACGAGCTGGATCAACTAAAACGGCTCGAAACCAAGGACCGGATTGCGATGCATGTCCACATGGACCAGTTGATCAGCAAAATGATCAGCTCTGACGCATCGGACATCGATCTGGGCGGTGAATCCGCAAATGGTTCGGTCTGGTACCGGATTCACGGTGATAAAAGCCCGGACCGGGGAGCCGGAGGATATACGGTAGATGAAACGAATTACTTGATATTAAACCTACTCGATGAAGTCAGCATCAAAAAACTCTTCGAGTGGGGAGCTGCGGACTTTTCCTATCAGATCGCCATCAAAGGCCAGCGACGCCCTGTGCGTCTCCGTGCAACGGTGTATTTCGACATGGAATACCTCGCTCTGAACATGCGAGCCATTACGGATACGCTACGCACGCTCAACTCGCTCAATTTTCATCCGAGTGTGGAACGCGGCATGATGTTCAAATACGTCCGTGATGGTCTTACCCTCGTAACGGGCGTAACGGGTTCTGGTAAGTCGACCACGCTGGATGCCATCATCGACTCCAACAACGAAGATTTTCACGGTCACATCATCATCCTCGGAAATCCGATCGAGTACCGACATGATTCAAAGAAATGCATCATGCGGCATCGAGAGGTAGGCCGCGACGTACCGAATTTCAAGGACGGAATCGTTCAAGCTCTGCGTCAGGACCCGGATATCGTCGTAATCGGCGAGATGCGCGATCCAGCAACTATTACTGCAGCTCTAGAGATCACGGACTCCGGACATAAAGTGTTTTCCACGCTTCATACGTCCTCGGCTACGGAGAGCATCGATCGAATTATCGCAGAGTATCCTCATGAAGAACAGACTCGTGTTCGCAATCGACTCGCTGACGTTCTTCGCTGCATCATCTCGCAAAAACTGATTCCCAGCACCAGCGGCGGGCGAGTACTCACAAAGGAGGTCCTCTGGATGACGCCTCCTGCACGTGCTGCCGTCAAGAACGGCAACGTCAACGAGGTTTACCAGATGATGTGGGAGGGTACGGGGCAAGGACAGAATACCCTGGAACAGGACCTGTTCCGATTGCTACGCGAAGGACAAATAACGCGCGAGACCGCTCTCAATTTTGCCAATAACAAGCGCAGATTGAGTCAATTGATTCAGTAGGAAGAAAACACCCCTAATTGCAATGAAGCGTATCGGTTCAACAGAATATGTACTTGGAATAACAGCCTCTCCGAAGGCTGTTAATGCCGTACTCGTTCACAATACGTCCGGCGGCCCGGTCATATTGAAGAAATTTCACCGGCCACGAGGTCGCGGCGACACGTTTGCCCCTCTGACTCCAGAGTTAAGCGATGTCTCTTCCGGCGATTCATCATTTCATGTGGGCGAGGGCATTAAGAGTTCTGGGGCCATGTTTCTTGGATCCGAATTCGGAAGCCCCGGTGATTCTGAATCAACACCCAGTCTTCCTGACTCGATTGCATCCGACTATTCCGAGATGCCGATGTCGATGTACGAGACGGCAGAACGCTTTGACGTCGAACTGCTGGATATCGTTGCTGAGTGTAGAACAGCTGGTTATGAAGAATTTCGAATTGCGTTTACGGTAGGATCGACATTCCTCGAGACCGAAGAGATACGCATTGGCGGTGATGAAACTCCCGCTTCCAGACTCAAAGATTCGTCAAAAAAAGCGAAGACGAGCAAGAAGAAAAAGAAGTTCAAGCTTGGAAACGGTTCGCGTTCAGGCGGTGCAATGATGGAAGCCCTGGAAGAGAAACATCCAGGCGAAGTCGACGCCGGGAAAGTCACTTTCCTTCCGATGAAATCCAAGAAGGAGGGAGAACAGCGGAGTTTGGCTGTATTTACAACGGCTCTCGAACCAGTTGGCCCAACGATAGCAGATATTCGCGAACGAAAGCGTCCGCTTCCGCCAGTTGACTTATTCGATACGGAGTTTACCCTCTATCACGGTTTAGCGAGGGCCGCGTATCTGCTCAGCGCAGAAAGCCTGGATTCTCCGAAATCCAGCTCGTATGAAGAAGGCCGCGTTCTTTTCGTCCGAGCCGGTATCGGAGATACGATCGTCATGTTTATGGAAGGCGCCGAGCTCGTTCTCTTTGAAAGCCTTCGTTCCATTACCGCGATTGATCCGCCTGAAACCATTTGCAGCCGTGTGCTGCTTCTGCAAGACGAATTTGGCCTGGGTGACGCTGACATGGTGGTTCTCCTGGGTGAAGAGCGCGAATCCGGGCTCGTTGAAAGCTTCAGGACATTCTTCCCTGACACACGGGTAGAATTGCTGCGCTCATACCTTCCCAAGCATGCGGGTGACGGGGCGCTGGAGCTGCACGGTGAAGCCGTTTTGGCCGCTGCAGTTACCCTTCGTATCGTCGGGTCTGATGTGCACAAGAAGGTTTTCCCGCCCATCAATTTCTTGCCGAAGGATCTGTTAAAGGCGCAGTTTCAACTTCCGTTTTCGTGGCAGATTGCCGCGATGTACGGGGTGCTGTTCTTTAGTTCTCTCTTCTTTGTGTACAAGTATTTCGACCAGCGGAATGAGATGGAACTCTTCCGGTACGAGCTTAGCCAATATCCGGAAGATCTGATTGAGGCCAATACGAACGTATTGCAGTCACGCCTAGACAGTTTGCGGGCTCGGACCGTCGGGTATTTGACCTCGCTCGATGTACTGGACTCTCTCCTGGTCGGGAGCGATGCGTGGAGTCGCGCGCTCGAACATACCGCAGACGTTTCTGCGGACGTACGGGGAATCTGGATTGAGCGGTGGAGAGAAGAGGGCGAATTCCTTCGACTTGAAGGAAATGCCACGGATCGCGATGAGGTCGTCGCTTTTGCCACGCAGTCCAACGCCACGATCGAGACACTATCATTCTCTGAGATTCGTGGATGGCCCGTCTACAGCTTCAGTATGCGTCGGAGAATTCCGAGAGAGCTGCCGAAAGCAGCTGTCTATCTACGCAATAATGTGATCCTGGATAAAGCCAACGCACCAGCCGAGGAAAAACAGGATACCGTTGGAGACTAAATACACCCAGGTCACACGATAACAGCGAAAAGAAAATGGGAAACGTTTATCAGAATATGATCGTGCTCGGGCTTTGTTTTGCCCTTGTTGCAGGTGGTGGGCTCTGGATCACCCACTTCAAACAGGGGGACGAAATGGCGCGCCTTAAGAAGGCAGAGCAGGTGGCAAAGAGTAAGCAAGCCGAACTTGACGGACTCATGCTGGAAGTGACGGCATCCGAGACCGAGGTGGATCAGGTGATGAGGCGTTGGAGATCACGATACAAAGTGATTCCTACGATCCTCGTGTCTGAAGAAGTCATCGCCTATCTCAACAAGAAAACACGCGTCGGATTCAACCCGTTTGACGTGGTTTTCCGCGAGATGATTTCGGGAACCAGCTTCAAGAAATACATTTTTGAAATAACGGGACGCGGCAGATTTAACAGCTTGTACGACTTGATCTGGAGCATCGAAAACGAACGACGTTTCTATCGGATCGAGAACTTTGAGTTATCTCACTTCGACCTCATTTCGACCGATCCAGAAACGAATCGGGATAAGATGGAGGTTCTGGTCAGCTTCAGTTTTGTGCTCGAAGCTTACTACGGTGGTGCAGCCGGGCTCAGCGCCCAGGACGATCTGAGCGGAGCAGGAATTGGACGAGAAGGCGGTATACCAACACCACTTCCGGATCTGAGCCATCTTCCTCCGGGCGTTCTGCCCACCCGCAGAACCTCTTTGAATCCGTTCTTACCCCTGATTCTTGATCAGATTCCGCCGAACACGCTGGGACTACTTGAAATCGAAAAGGCTAATCTCGTCTCCATCGTTGGGGAAGAGGCTGTCTTTGAGACGAAAGACGGATTTGTGTCGCTGGCACTGGGCGACAACGTGTATCTGGGACAAATAACAGAGATCGATCCGCGCCAGGGTAGGGTTCGAGCCCGCCTTAACAAAGGTGGAATCATTGACGAGATCGAGATCTTTCTGGACACGGAAGAACAGTTTCGCCAGGCGCTGGGTCCGACGAATCTCACGCCTTCGAACCCTTATTGACCCAATTTCAAGAGACATCACAATCACGAGAATCATGCGTACATCCATCAATAAATTTCTCCTGGGCACATTTCTGCTCTTGGGATTATGGTCGGGAATAGCGAACACCTCCAGCGCCCAGGATGCGGCGCTTCGCAGGCAGATTCGCACCTACATTCCCCCTGATCAACTGGTATCATTTCTTCCTTCGACACCGTTTGATCGATTTGTTCAATTCCTCAATCCGATCTTTCAGCGGGTCACTGCGAAACAGATCATTGATCCGGAATCGCGCAAACATCCAATCGGAATCTCGATTGCTGGAATGCATTTTCTGGATGCGTTGGAACTCGTACTTGGATACAACAACCTGCAGTATCGCGAGACAGAGCAGTTCTTCATGATTGAAGTAGCTCCGGAGAGCAACCTGATTCTGGATTCAGAAGCCGCTCTAGTGACAGCAGGTGGTCAAGGTGTTAGAGCAGGCTTAACGGGTCCACCGGCTTCACTGACTTCAAGACAGATCAGGATCAACGCGATCCTGTTTGAAATCGATCATACGCGATCGAGAGACATGGGACTGGACTGGAGCAGGATCGTTGGAACGCAGCAGCAGGGAAGCCGGGGCCGCCAAAGTGGCGGTGTAGGTGGTCAACAGCAGCAGGGGCTCACGCTGTTTGTGGATACAGAAGACCTGTTCCCGAATAACTCCAGGATTATTGGTCCGAAAAGAATCAATGTTAGAGAGATCAACTCTCTCATTCGTATAGCAGAGGTGAACGGACTGGGAGAAACGATAGCCAGTCCATCCATCACCGTGCAGAGCGGTATGCTTGGTAGCATCCAGGTTGGATCCGACATTCCTGTCCAGGTTCGTGATTTTTCCGGCAACGCAGTCACTCAGTTCTTCAAGACAGGAATCATTATCGACGTGACTCCGACCCTGATTACAGAACCGATCGCCGACACGCTCGGGTCTCCTGAACTTGAGTTCATACATCTCGATGTAAAAGTCGAAAAGTCAAGTGGTAGACCCTCAGTCGCAGGTATCGTAATCGACAGAAATCAGGCTACCACCCAACTTCTTTTGTTGGACGGTGAGCAGTCCGTAATCGGCGGCATGTACAGCACGGATGAGTCAATTACACGGACTGGAATCCCGATTCTAAAGGATCTTCCAGGTTGGTTTTTTGGCCTGAAGTATCTGTTCGGGCGCACACAGCGTGCGGAAACGCAGAAGGAACTGATCATCGTTCTACAGGCTGAGATTATCGAACCGTTGTTAACCCGATCGAATAATCCGTTCAGGAACAATCTCCTTCAGGATCGACGTGACGAAATCCAGAGGGCGCTACAACGCTTCAATGAGAGCGTCAGGGAGAAGGTGAAGAAACCTCGCGATTTCTCTGGACAAAACAACTAGTACCGATCCTGGTTGTGATTGTCCAGATGCGGGCGGTCTCCACGTGAGACCGCCCGCATTTTTTATATCTGCTATTTTTGTTTCGCGACAAACCATGGATTGGCGCGGAAATGCTCCTTTCGAGTATATCCGCTTCCGTTAGAATAGGTCTCCTGAGGAGGAGACAATTGGTCAATCAACCATTCTGCCAGATCCCAGAACATTGTGTGGAATCGAATTCTCTGATCTCGAAGGGCGATATTAAAGCCGAATTCCAGCCAGCAGATCACTGTGAATATTCCGAGTCCGGTTAAAACCAGTACGGTCGCGGCGAGGACACTCGGATTCGGATTCAAAATGGCATGATAGACCCATGTACCTATCCACAGCGAAAGGAACAGATGGTCAGGCCACGGTCGAGGTAAAACGATACCGGAAAAGGCTCGTTTTAAATGTTTCTCTAACTTTTTATTCAAAACGTTGAACGGAGATACATCCAGATTTGGTCTGTAATCGGCCCCCCTGACGCTCCGGACAATAGCGGAATCATTCCACATTTTACTCCTGGAAGAAACACTCTCGCGCAGATGACGTGGATCCGAACTGAGTGCGATAAATCTTTCTTCGAATTCAAGGCGTTCTGTGGAATGGCGCGCGTAGACGTACACGTAGATCTTCCGGCAGAAGAACAGAACACTCGAGACGACCATAGCAATTCGAGCGGGCAGATCCAGAGGTAGAAAAACGAGCGTGGTCATCGACCCCAGTGTCAGGGTCGCAGATGTCGCGGCGAGCGTCTGCGCTCTGCGAACGATCTTGGTCAAAGAAAGTATCTTTCCGGTGATCCGGGAAACCATGCTGAACCTCCTTCTTGCCGAATTGTCAGCGTACGAATTGGGAATTCAATCCGCAAAGTGAATTCGCAGAAGTTGTTGGGAAAGAGACCGTGCAATAAATGATCACTTCTGACCCGAAGAACAGAGGGATGTTGATCGCGACTCTGGTCTGGATCGCGAGTATGCTTATTCAGGCATGTGGTCAGTTGCCTATTCAAACCGTCCCGTCAGGCGCTTTTGCAGCGGACACCGTGTTGGATGAGAGGGCGATTCTGGGACATCTCCGGCGACTGAATTCCCAGGAGATCGACGGGCGCTCTACCGGTACTGTCGGGTTCGTCCGCGCAGCAGCATATGCCTCGGACATGTTTGCTTCGTTTGGAATGGCTTCACTTGCCGGCAGCGGATTCCATTCGTTCTACACCACGGCGCTTAGCGTACCCGGAGAGGTTGTTCTGCGAAGATTGACTCGAGACACGCTTGAAGTCAGGTTGGGAGGGGGAATGCTTGGGCACGGTCGATCAGTTGCTGACAGCGTTCGTTTTCGAACGCTCATTTGGAATCCAGGACCGAATGAAACCGTTCGAAATCAGGTCGTGGTCGTCCCTGTTTCTGAAGCAGACGACTCAGCACTTCTTTCGCTCGCCGGGCGGGGGGCAAAAGCCGTTCTGATCGAAGGACCGCTGGTGCTTCATCACCATGCCCGTCCCTTTTCAAGCCTCGTCGTGGCATCAATCCAATCTGAGACTCTGAATCAAATCGTGGGAATACCCCCAAGAGAGACGTCTACGATCGATCTTCCATTTGAGATCGAACTGCAGACCACCGCGGTTTCTGTTTCAGATGCCACGGCTATTAATGTGATGGCGCTGGTGCCCGGAGGCCATCCCGTCCTCAGAAATGAATTGGTGATTGTTTCAGCTTCGCTGGACGGCTATGGTTCCGTGGGAGACCTCCAGCTCACGGATGGCACCGATCTGGCTGTCGGTGCAGCGGCGCTGCTCGAGAGCGCGCGTCTACTTTCAGGTCTACAGCGATGGTCGCGTGCGCTAGACCGATCTATCCTTTTCATTCTCTGGTCTGGAACGAAGTTGGGGCACGCCGGCGCACAATCCTTTTTCGACCTGCCCCCCTGGCCCGTTAACGCGATTACAAGTGTTCTATTCCTGACAGCCGATTTGAAAGGTGTAGAACCCTACAGACGAATTGTCGCCCGCTCGGGAATCGACTTTACCGCGGTCACTCCGACGACCGCGCGAATGAGCGCGAAGATCAATAATCGAAGAGAATTTCTATTCTATCAGGACCTTACGAAGGACGCTACGGAATTAACGAGAGCTGCCCTTTCGTTCGCGCGCGAAAAATCCAGGTGGAACTGAGCGGCTTCTCCTGAAGAAGCGTCAAAAGATGATAGCAGCGAAGAGCCCCAGGGACGTGTTATACAGCGGACGATTGTCCGGCTGATCCGGGTTGTCTTTTCGAGCATTTGAAAAGCCGAGTGACGTACGTAGTCCAAAGGATAATCTCTCGCTTCCAACGTCCATTTCAAAACCCGCTCCTATCGTAAGTCCGATATCGTTACTCTCGACCGACTGGTCCTCTTCTCTGAACTCGGGTCCCCCTGCGGCAGCTCTAAATCTAATCTGAGAATCCAATTTCCGGGCAAATGTGGGACCTGCAAAAATTTGAGGTCTGATTCCTCGAGACTCGAACTGATAAACCAATAGTATGGGCACTTCCAGGTAAGTCAGGTCAAATGTTGCTATCACGTCAACGGGATCTTTAACCCCGTCAAATTCCAAGGCACGCTCTCCCTGCGCACCCTTGACCACATACAGAACCTCAGGCTGAATGCGAAACCCGTTTCCGATGACAAACGAAAAGCCAACTCCGCCGGAAAATCTCGTGATACTTGAGAAATCGGTGTCGGAGTTCCCACGGAACGTCGAACCGTTAATTCCGACCTTGATCATCGCCCGCATCTGAGCAGTCGCCGTCTGACTGATCGAGAAAAGTCCGAGAAAGAGAAGACAGAGGGCCGATCTGAGAAATGCGGTCTTGTTCATGAGAATAATTTGAATCGACGGTTCGAGAATAGGTATCAAGAATAATTTTCCGAAATTATTTACTACAGGGTGATTCATCCAAGGCATTAAGGTGTGCGCTCCTTCACTTTTGCTCCATTCATGGTTACCGGAGCGTACAAATTCAACAATTTCAGTCTTGGAGTGTTTATTCTTTTGAAAGGTGTAGTTCACCACTAGTTTCCCGGACCGGACCAATCATCCTGCGTAACTCGTGAACACAGACGACTCCTGGGACGAACTCGAGTTCTCAATCGGGCGACGCCTATTCTATTTTTGGGCTATAACCTGGGGATGCGCCATGACGGTCGTATCCGCGAGTGGCTATCTCCTGTCGCGGTTCGTTGTTCGGCACGCTCGTATTTTTCGCTGGTGGAGTATTTTTTGGGCAAGGTCAATGTTTTGGGGTACCGGAATCCGCATCGAGCAGCGCCAGCGTGCGCACCTTGATTGTGACGCCTCCTACGTTTTCGCGTCAAATCATCAAATACTTCTCGACATTCCATTGACGGCGCTGACTATTTCGTGCCCGTTCGGATTTGTTGCCAAATCAGATCTTGTGCGCATCCCGTTTCTAGGCCCGGCACTTCGAAATTCACCGTCAGTTTTTGTGGATCCATCAAATCCTCGCAAGTCTTACGAGAGCATAAAGACGGCCGGAGAGCATATTCGTTCGGGTACCTCGGTGATCATTTTTCCGGAAGGGGCTCGGACGTATCAGAAGGAACTGATCCCCTTTCAGCGGGGCGCTTTCCTTCTCGCCCTTGAGGCCGGCGTTCCAATCGTGCCCGTTACGATTCTGGACGCCTATCGACTGTTCAATGAAAAAACGCGACTGGCCCGTCCAGGAATCGTTCGCGTTGTTATCGGGAAACCAATTCCATTGGCCGGATTGTCGCGATCCGATCTTCCCGAATTGATGGACAGAGTTAAAGACGAGATCGAGGGCCAATTTGATTTTGCAATCGATTGATCGAGGTGACTCCGCCCCATGGGGTGGAACACCGTTAACGACCCTCCGCTGAGAATTGCCCTGTAGCAAGACTACGCGCAAAGATCTATACTCGTATACGGACCACCTCGCGGGTATATTTGCTTTACGGAAAAAGGAATAGATTTCCGTGCAACAGGGAGAAGCAGATGGCCATTCCGATAAAGGAGGTAAGACGTGTCGCCGAACTCGCTAGACTTCGTTTTACCGAGGAGGAATTGAACCGCATGGCACGCGAATTAGAGAAAATGCTGGCGTATGTCAGAAAACTGGAAGAAGTCGACATATCCGATGTTGAGCCCATGTCCCACGTTCACAATGACGCCGGTAGGCTTAGGGAAGACGAGGTCGAACGGCGTATCAATCGGGATGAGGCGCTGTCAAACGCACCGGAATCGGACGGGAAATTCTTCCGCGTCCCAAAAGTAATTGAGTAGCAGGACGAAGGATCTGCACCGGGACATGTCTAAAAAGAAACGTCGTTCAGCAAAAAGGAGAAAACCACCCGCCCCATCCACCTGGACCGTGCTCTGGGAGAAGCAGTCAGAAATACGCCAGCATGTGATCATTATTCTGATCTTGCTTGCCGTTTCTTTTGGTTTCTTTGCGCCGATACACTTTTCCTCAAAGCAGCTCATTGGTGGAGATACGGTTAATTGGTCCGGGATGGCCAACGCGATGCAATCGTATGAGCAGGAGACCGGGATCAAAGCACTCTGGTCACCCAACGCGTTCGCCGGGATGCCGGGCTTCCTGATTTCGTATCCACTGGATATTCCGCAAATCGATTCCTTTTTCGGATTCTTGCGCGGATTTATGTGGCCGAGTTCGCACCTGATCCTCCTTCTTTTTGGCATCTATCTGCTTACGTGGTACCTGTCAAAAGACAAGATCGCGAGTCTTTTTTCTGCGATCGCATTCGGTCTCACTACGTACCTGCCCATCATTCTGGTAGCCGGCCATAATTCCAAATTCGTAGCACTGGCCTGGGCGCCGTGGCTCCTACTCGCTTTTGCATACGGGCTCAGAAATCCGTCGTTCAAATCCGCACTGCTGGTGGCGCTCGTCGCGGCGCTTAATCTTCGCGCCGGGCATATTCAGATCACCTACTATACGGTGATCGTAGCGGTGATCTGGTGGATCGTTGAGGGGGTCAGCGCGGTTCGGTCGCACGAAGCAGGCCGGTTTTGGCGCGCGTCAGGATGGCTTGGTCTCGGCGCGATTCTGGCGCTGCTGATGGTTGCTCAACCGTATCTCGTTCAATGGGAGTACAAGACTTACTCGATACGCGGGGCAGCAGCCGGTGGCGCTCCCGGAGGATTGTCATGGGCCTACGCCATGGCGTGGAGCCAGGGGATTGGCGAGTTGTTGACGCTTTTAGTCGCAGATGCCTTCGGCGGCGGCGGGGCTCTGTATTGGGGGCCAAAGACGTTTACGGCCGGCCCACATTATTTCGGAGCTTTGACCGTGGTTCTGGCGATTATCGCCGTTATCAGGCGCCCGGACCCCGTCACACGTTCGCTGGGTATTGCTTCGTTCGTGATGATCTTGTTTGCTCTCGGCGAGAATTTTGCGCTCGTGAACCGGGTCATGTTCAATTACTTTCCGCTATTCGATGCTTTCCGCGTTCCGGAAACATGGCTTAGCGTTGTCGCACTCACCGTATCCGTTCTGGCGGGCCTGGGTTTGGCGTCCATATTTCGGAATTCTCCCGGGGAAACCCCCGACAAGCCCACCATGGTGACCATCGGGATCGTGACCGGCATCCTGCTCATGATGCTCTTTGCCCCCAATGCGGCGCTGGATTTCGAAAAACCAAATGAAAAGGCTCAAGTCTTCCAACAGGTTAGCGTGCAATATCCGGGAATATCCGAAAGAGATCCGAGAGTCCAGCAAATCCTATCTCAGGAGATTACCAGGCGAAAGACGGAACGGGCAGAGCGATTTCAGACAGATGCGCGTCGCTCGGTTCTATTTCTGGTCGCAGGAATGCTCATTCTTTTTCTATTCTACCGGAGAAAATTACCGGGCTGGCTCGCTGGGTTTTCATTCGCACTACTGATTCTACTCGATTTGGGTGGAGTCGGCAGACGATACGTGAATGAAGATGCGTTAAGAACGGCCAAAGATGCGGCATCGGTAATCCCGCTATTCGGTTTCGACCAGTTTATTCTTGAGCAGGTGGCCGCGGCTGGTGGCCCGGGTCATTTTCGGGTTCTTTCTCTGGAATTCGGGCAGGGTCCTAGCGTGAATTCAAGGCCGTCATTTTACTACGAATCGCTGGGAGGATATCACGGCGCCAAGCTCAGGTTATACCAGGATTTCCTTGACAACATTCTTTTCGATCCATCCACGAGGGCACTTAATTCGAACGCATTGTCCATGATGAACGTCCGTTATGTGGTCGGCCGTCGAGCCGTACCCGGATATGAAGTGGTTTTTCAGGATGACGCAAGTGTAAATTCCGTATTCGAAAACCCCGATGTCCTTCCACGGGCTTATTTCGCTTCTGAAGTCGAGTCTATCGACGACGCCTCGACGGTCTGGACTCGATTGCGCTCACCCGATTTCGACCCTTCCAAAAGTGTGATTCTCAGTCGAAGGACCGATCGGGCAAATGCACCAATCGATTCAAACTCGGTCGCTGAAACGACGCTCCTGCTTCATTCACCGAATGAACTGGAATGGCAGGTGGAGA
This sequence comes from Rhodothermia bacterium, assembly GCA_036985715.1. Lineage (GTDB taxonomy): Bacteria > Bacteroidota > Rhodothermia > Rhodothermales > UBA10348 > SMXL01. The sequence continues at coordinate 7,987 of BTQE01000023.1, read as the reverse complement.
CAGACGAACCCAGGTGGCTCGTCGTTTCCGAGATTTACTATCCGGCCGGTTGGAAGGCCACGATCGATGGACAACCGGTTGAGATCGAGAGGGTGAATTACCTGCTCCGAGCGGTCTACGTACCGAGTGGCCAACACACGGTCCGAATGGTGTTTGAGCCTGTCATGCATACTCGTGGGATTTGGATATCGGGCGTGGCAACAGCGACGGTCTATGGGGGACTGCTTTTCCTTTTGATTCCGGGATTGATCCCACGAAGGAAACCCTCGAGTGGAGGATGAAACGAGTCCTCTTTATGACATATTATTTCCCTCCTTCCGGAGGTCCCGGGGTGCAACGGTCTTTAAAGTTTGTCAAGTATTTACCCGAATTTGGGTGGCAGCCGACCGTCTTGACAGTCGATCCCGACTATGCCGCATATCCTGCGTTGGATCTGGAATTAGTGAACGAAATACCCGCTTCACTCGACGTGATCCGGACGAAGTCTCGCGATCCGTATTTCGCTTACGGTCGCCTGTTCGGGAAGAAGAAAGATGATGTCGTAGGGGTCGGATTTCTGAACCAGAATCGACCGGGAACCAGAGAACGGCTCGCTCGATGGGTAAGAGCTAATCTTTTCATACCGGACGCCCGAAAAGGATGGGTGTCTTATGCAGCCGGGGCCGCCGTCGAAGCCATGACGCGTCATTCGTATGATGCCATCTTTTCGACCGGACCACCACACTCCACACATCTGATTGCTCAACACGTAAAACGTCGTTCGAATCTTCCATGGGTGATGGATCTCCGGGATGCGTGGCCACCGGACTCGTTTGCACATCTGCTTCCGATGTCCGAGTGGGCACGATCTAGAGATGCCAGGATCCGCCGTTCCTCGTTCACAGATGCAGATGTGATTCTTACAGTTGGTAAGTCTCTTGGAATTGATTTGGGTGTCTTAACGGAGACGCCCGTCAAAATCATTCCCAACGGATATGACCCGGACGATTTCAACACTGTAGAACCCCTCCGACAGGATTCGTTCACGATCGTTTACGCTGGAAACATGTCGGCGGAGCAGGACCCGATCGCCCTCTGGCAGGCAATGAAGACCTACAAATCGCGCGGCGATTGGCAAAACCTCCGAGTCTGTCTGGTGGGGAACACAGCCGGCGAAGTGCAGGCCAGGATAGAAGAAACCGGCTTACGGAAGCACGTCGATGTGGTTTCCTACGTCGAGCATCATGAGGCCGTACGCTATATGTGCGGGGCGGACCTGCTCCTGCTCTCCATTAACCGGGTTCCTAACCCAGGAGGTATTGTCACCGGTAAACTGTACGAATACCTGGCCACGGGTAGACCCATCCTGTGTCTGATGTCGGGTGATGGGGACGCGTCAGCCATCATAGATTCTGTGGGCGCCGGCGAAAGCCATCGGTTTGACGACGGTACAGGAGTAGGTAAAATGATTGATCGACATTATCAGGGTTGGAAAGCCGGTACCCGGTTGAATGGAGCGCCGACTGACCGGGTGGATCGGTTCAGTCGGAGAACTCAGACAAAACAACTCGCGGAGATTTTATCAGCAACGTCAGGCGAGGAAAGATGATCGAGATTATCAGCGTCGTAGGAGCGAGACCGCAGTTCATCAAGGCAGCCATGGTGAGTCGAGCTCTAAAAGAAGCCGGGATCGGTGAGCGATTGATCCATACCGGTCAGCACTACGATGATAACATGTCCTCGATATTTTTTGATGAGCTGGATATCCCCGCGCCGGATATAAACCTGGAAGTCGGTTCAGGATCCCATGCACGACAAACCGGAGAGATCATGGTTCGTCTCGAAGAGCATCTGCTGCAGAATGACCGTCCGGATTGCGTGTTGGTTTACGGCGATACGAACACGACGGCCGCGGCCGCTGTAACAGCCCGTAAGCTCCTCATTCCGGTTGCCCACGTTGAGGCCGGGCTTCGATCGTTCAACATGCACATGCCTGAAGAAATCAATCGAATTGTAACGGACCGGCTATCCGACTTTCTGTTCTGTCCGACCCAGACGGCCTGTGACCATCTGAAAGCGGAAGGGCTGACCGATGGAATATCTCTGACCGGAGATGTCATGTATGACGCTGTTGTTCATTTCTCCTCAACTCGTGAGCCGGCGGGTGGTCGCTTCCCCGAAGGGACGTACGCTCTGGCAACAGTCCACAGAGCGGAAAACACAGACGACCCCGACCGATTGGCCGGCATCATCCGCGGATTGGGAAATGTGGGCATTCCAGTGATTTTTCCCGTCCATCCGAGAACGGCTGTGCGTCTTCAGGGATTTGGGCTGCCAGACAATATTTCGGTCATGGAGCCTCTATCGTATGTCCAGATGTTACATGCGATCAAAGGTGCCCATCGTGTCTTCACGGATTCAGGTGGAATCCAGAAAGAAGCCATCTGGTTGGAGACACCGTGTATCACACTTCGCGACGAAACCGAATGGGTGGAGACGCTTGATCGTTCCTGGAACGTTCTTGTCGGTGCCGATCCCGCACAGATCAAAAGTGCAATGGACGTAGAACCGGTTGCTCCGCCGCCCGTGCTCTGTCACATTGGCGAAGACAGCGCATCTTCTCGAATTGCCTCTATACTGGCGAGTGCTTGACGCATGGCACGAATTTTAATGATCCTGGATCATTCGTTTCCTCCGGATCTGCGAGTTGAGAACGAGATCGAGACGCTGGTGGAAGCTGGTTTCGAGGTGTGCCTGTTGGCTATAGGTCCAGACCAGCGGCCAGAAACGGAGGACGTTGGCGGAGTTCGAATAGTTCGAGATCGAATATCCGCCTCGAGGAGAAACAGAATGCGGGGCCTCGCGGGTCTCGTTCCGGTTCTAGATCGCTACATCGCACGCCGGATGCTTTCGATCTATGCGTCCTGGCCGTTTCAAGCTGTGCACGCTCACGATCTCTATCTCGTTGGCGGGGCGCTACGGGGAGGACGTCAGCTCGGGGTCAAGGTGGTTGCGGACCTTCACGAGAACTGGGTGGCTGCTCTAAAGCATTACGCCTGGAGCAATCGATTTCCAGCCAAGCTGATCATCAATCTGAAAAGATGGGATCGGTTGGAAACTGATTGGTTGACATCGGCGGACGGAGTCATTGTGGTCATTGAGGAAATGGCGGAACGACTCTCAGCAAAGGGTATCAGTGAACAAAACATGATCGTTCTACCCAACACGATTCATCGGGCTCATTTCGATGCCTACGGGATCGACAAATCCGTCTCGGATTCGATCAAAAGCGATCTGACCATCCTGTACACCGGTGGGATGGACGTGCACCGTGGGATTGCAGAGGCGATTCGAGCCATGCCGACCGTACGCGAGTCTATTCCGAGTGCCAGACTCATTCTTGTTGGAGACGGTGCCGTAAGAGGTGAATTGGAGAATCTTTGCAGTCGTCTCAATCTTCAGGATTCCGTTCAATTTTTGGGGTGGCAACGTCAGGAAAAGATACCCAGCTATATCGCCGGCGCGGATATTGGCCTAATCCCACACCTGAAAACGGAACACACGGATCACACCATCCCACACAAACTGTTTCATTACATGCATTTGGGACTTCCGGTGGTGGCGTCCAATTGCCGGCCTATCGAGCGCATTGTTACCGGTTTGCATGCCGGTCTGATTTACTCATCGGGTGAGCCCGAAGATCTGGCATTGGCCATACTGACGCTGGCAGAGAACCCGGTCCTCCGTGCCGAAACGGGAGAGCATGGTCGTCGGGGCGTCGCGACTCAGTATAACTGGGAAACAACCGCCTCCGGGTTAAAAGACTTTTATCGAAAGTTGCTCGTCTGATTTTTTCTTCAGAATCCTCATTCAGGACGGGTGCGCTGCAAGCGTGTCGGCCAGTTTCGCAGCAACTCTTTCGGCCGCGTGTCCATCCCACAGCTCTGGTAGCGATCCTTCCTTCCAGTTTCCAGATAAGGCGCGTTCAGCAGCGTCTTGAATCGCACCGGTTTCGAGCGGTATCAGTTCGTTCGTTCCCACATCGATCGTACAGGGTCGCTCGGTGTTATCTCGAATGGTCGCGCACGGGACACCCAGAACGGTCGTTTCCTCTTGAACCCCACCGCTGTCCGTGAGGACCAGCCCCGCGTCCATGATCAGGCTCAGGAATTCCAGATAGCCCAGTGGTTCGATCATATGGACGTTCTGGTTTCCGTCCAGCAAATCCCACAGGCCGGAGTCCTTTATTCGTGAGAGGGTACGTGGATGAATTGGAAACACCACCGGATGATCACTCGAAATCCGGGCAACACCTCGGACAAACTGCTCGAGTTTTTCAGGATGGTCTACCATCTCCGGTCGATGGGCCGTTAGAAGTACGTACGACTTGGCGTCGAGGTTGTAAACATCGTGCTGTCGGATGGCTTGCGCCTTGTCCTGAAATCGCCTGAGCGAGTCGATCATCACATTCCCACAAAAAAAGATCGAATCGTCGGATTTTCCTTCATTTTTCAGATGAGTTCCCGCTGCAGCTTCAGTCGTGAAAAGAAAATCGGAGATCGCGTCCGTAGCCAGTCTGTTTATTTCCTCGGGCATTCGACGATCGAACGATCGGAGTCCTGCTTCGACATGGGCCACGCGGACGTGAAGTTTCTTTGCGGTCAGCGCTGCAGCGAATGTTGAATTTACATCTCCAACAACCACCACTACGTCCGGTCTCTGCTCGACGATGACGGGCTCAAGTTCCATCATTACGCGAGCGGTCTGGATTGCATGTGTACCCGATCCCGACGAGAGAAAGATATCAGGCTCCGGCAATTCCAGTTGTTTGAAGAAGACGTCGCTCATCGCCGCATCGTAATGCTGCCCGGTGTGTACGAGAGTCGGAGTCAGCCCTTCATGCTGCGCAAATGCGTGGTACAGCGGGCCAATTTTAACAAAATTAGGGCGAGTTCCAGCAACGAGAAGCGTTCGAATCATCGGTGTAATCTATAATTGGGCCAGAATCACTCGTTCGAGAGAGTCTTCGTCTGTTGAAACGTGGTGCCGGTAGCACCCGCAAGTCGGTGCGTTATATACGATCGCGTTGTCGATAGGTCAATAAGAAGTATCGGCTGGAATTGTAAGAAATCCATTTTCGGGATACCGTGCGATGGAGTGCCATGCAGCGCCATACATCACGTTACGATCAAGCGCTCTAATCACTGAATCGAATTGATGCTGGTTTCCCACACCGATTGACAAACGCTATGAGCCGATCTATATTCATCGAAGAGCAGAAGAACGTGCTCCCGTCATTTCGAATGGATGCTCCGAACCGGTTTGTTTGGATATTTGTTTGCGGATTCAGAGATGGGGCAGAGACGGATTCCGCTCCTTACCATTCTTTACTCAACCGAACGCAAGATGTCAGAAGATTACGGAACAGCCCTTGGCATGGTAGAGACCCGAGGCCTCATCGGCTCAATAGAAGCCGCTGACGCCATGGTTAAAGCCGCCCGTGTCCGATTGATAGGCAAGGAAAAAATCGGCGGAGGATACGTTACCGTTATGGTCCGAGGGGACGTTGGCGCCGTAAAAGCAGCTACAGATGCCGGAGCGGCCGCAGCCGAACGGGTCGGTGAGCTCGTTTCAGTGCATGTCATCCCACGCCCGCATTCGGACGTGGAGATGATTCTGCCAACTGGCATCTCGGACTGACTCAAACCGGGACCAGGAATCAATAGCTCCGGCGCACAGTTTGTGAATCGGGCTATTCGATCCCTATTCTCACCAGCACGAGTCCATTCATGGCGAAATCCGACCATCAAGCGCTGGGATTAGTCGAAACCAAGGGTCTTGTTGCGGCTCTCGAGGCTGCAGATACCATGACGAAAGCGGCACGAGTGCGGCTCGTTGGTATCGAACAAACCGTCGGTGCACTCATGACCGTTCAGATTGTTGGTGAGACGGCTGCCGTTCAGTCTGCCGTTGACGCGGGTAGAGTCGCTGCCGAACGAGTCGGTGAATTGGTGGCAACGCATGTGATTCCGAGGCCAACCTCAGCAGTTGAGAGGATGCAGCTTCTCCATGAGGAGACCACCAAACCGTCCCCGGCTCCTGGATCGTCAAAAAAGGAACTTGAGAGCATGACCGTTCGTGAACTGCGTGCCCTGGCAAGAAAGACACCTGGAATTACAATCCAGGGTCGACAGATTGCCCGCGCTAATAAGAAGCACTTGATTGACGCGCTACGGCCTCATTTCTAGTAGGATAGGATGGCGGATTCTGGAGATTACGTCTCGTTACGACAATTGACTAGCCGAGCTCGACGGTTATTCGCAACATCCGAACGTAGTCGACTGCTCCCAGAAAATCCTCCTCGTAAAAAGGGACGGATTATCACCTTTTGCTTATTGGCTTCGATCCTGCTCTGGTTCACATTCTCCATGCAGGAGACGTACACCCAGTTTTTTGACTTCCCAACGGAAGTGCAGAATCTTCCAGACGATCAGGCGCTTACGCAGGTGCCACCGTCGACCATTCGGGTTTACGTGGAAGGAGAGGGAATTCAGTTACTGCGTCTGTACTATAACCCACCGACCATTCCAATCGACGCGTCGCTTTCGGTAATCGACCTGGAGGTATTGGCAGCCGAAGTTGCAAGCAACGTGCGCTCGGAATCGGTGACTCCGACATCGATTGTCTTACAGAAAGAACTGCGTACCGAGAAGCGATTTCCGATTCGATCCCGACTTGAGATCAATCCGGCGCCGGGATATCAAGTTGTAGGACCGGTATCTCTCGTTCCAGATTCAGTGATCGTATCGGGAGCCGTCTCAGTCCTTGACGGGCTGAGTTTTTGGAATACGGTGCAGTTGACACAGGTCCACGCCAAAGACTCTGTTCGGGTCACGCTTTCTCTTGCAGACACACTCGCTGGACTGGTTGAACTCAGTTCTTTTGCAACAGAAGCACGGGCTGTCGTGCTTCAGTTCACAGAGGGAAGCCGCGAGATTGAAGTGAGAGTCAAAGACGGGGTTCATTCGACGCCGGTTTCGTTTGAACCTGCGACGACAACCGTGACGTACCAAATCCCGATTATCCAGTACGATCAGGCGCTGGAAGCGACCGATTTTTATGCATTCGTTCCGTTCGAGGAGATCAGGTCGGACACGACTGGAAACGTTTATCCGCTCGTTAACCCACCGGCAGGACTTATCATCAGGGGAATAAGCATTTTCCCTGATGCCTTCCGATACTATCACAACCTTCCTGGACCGAATTAAGAACCAGGTGGTTAATTAGCCGGGATAAGACGGGTAGGGCTTGTCGGACACGTAACCCCTCAGCTGAGTCAATTCGAACTCCTTCTCGGCATTTTCGCTGCGAAGTACATCGCGCAAAGAGACCACTCCGAGCACAGTTCCACCATCAACGATTGGCACGTGACGAATGTGTTCTCTGTCCATCAGTTGATGAACATCGCGTCGGTCAGCAGATCGGTCCACAACGTGCACATTTCTTGTCATCACCGAATCGATCGTCGTTTTCCCCGGAATAAGATTCTTGCCGACAACTCGTCGAAGGAGATCCCGCTCAGTGAAAATGCCAATAAGAGATTCATCGCTGTCGAGGACAACGACGGATCCGACATTTAGGTCGACCATTGTTTTGACGGCTTTGTCAACAGCGACTTCTGCCCTTACAGAAACCACTTGACCGACAGAACGAATAAGTCGGTATACAGGCGTATTCATGATTGGAGAGTAGGGTGGGAAAGAATTCTGTCTTCACAGAAATATCATCTTTTATAGTCGATTCCGGTTGATCGGTTCCGAGTGGCTCACAAGAATCGAAGCTAGGGTAGTTGGTTTCAGACTCGACCCATCGAAACTCGATCAATGGTGTATCGTAACCCGCTCCGCCTGTTCAGGTCAGCTCATACAATGTAGATCCCACTCGATTCAGACTAATTTCCGTCATGAGAAAACGCGCAAAGTTGAATGATGACGAATCATGGGTAGAA
>BTQE01000022.1:0-33492 GCA_036985715.1 Rhodothermia bacterium | reverse complement strand
GAAGTACAGCTTTTTGTTCTGGAACGGCGCGAGAGACGCCCTGAATCCGGGAAGTCTTGCCATAGGTGGTTCATCCGGACCCGCTGATCCGTCTGATCCTCCCACCGGTACAAACGACAATTTGACGAATCAGATCAGCCTGCTCCCGGCGTTTACGCATCTGATCTCAGACAAGATGTTCTACTCGATTCGGGGTCGACTCTTCGGTTTGGTCATTCAGCCTATCGACAATAAAACAGGAAAAACGAAACCGGTGTCCAAGGGGACGCTGGGGTTTCGCTACGGCGCGGAAGTCCAACTGAACTGGGAGGAACGTGCCGGCCGCCTGTTTACGTTCGGCGCGACAGGTGATGCGCTTGCCACGAGAAGCAGTTTTTACGTTACCGACAATGAGGATGAATTTGGAAGTCAGCCTGAAACGGCACTTTTTGCTCAGTGGGAAGAAGAACTGTCAGAGAGACTTCAGCTAGTGGCTGGTTTTCGATTCGATCGATATCAAATCGACGGAGCTCAGAGCGAATCCAAATTGAGTCCCAAGATCAGCGCTGCATATCTGCTGAACGACAAAATCACGTTGAGAGCGGCCTTTGGGGATGGTTTTCGGGTTCCCAGTTTCGCCGAGCGCTTCACGGACAACAGGGACTTTTTCCCAATTGTTCGAAATCTCGGACTGAAACCAGAGCGTAGCCAGAGCTACGAAATCGGAGTCAAGAGCAGAATGCCTCATCCTTCCGCGGGCCTGTTCCGCTCTGATGTGGCGATTTTCTGGAATGAGTACTGGAACTTGATCGAGCCCAAACTGGTGACGTCTCTACAAGCATTTCAGTTTGTAAATCTCACGCGTGCCCGAATACGGGGTGGCGAAGCTTCGCTGGAATGGGAACTGCCACGTCGTCGTCTGAAATTTCGTGCGGGGTATACGTACCTGGATGCAGATAATCTGGACGAGAAGGTTGCCCTTGCTTTCCGGTCCAAACATTTGGTCGTGCTCAGCCTCGACGGACAGGTGTACGGCCCTTTGGCGCTGGGTGCAGACTTTCGATTTGTCAGCAAACCCGAACGCCTTGACACCGACTTTTCTCGTTTCATCGCAGATGCCGACGTCTTGGTCAACACGCGAGTGATTGATGTCCGTGCCAGCGTAGACGTCGGAAAACTTCGGGCTGCTATTCTCGTCAACAATCTGGCACAGTATTACTATCTGGAACGCCCAGCCTTACTGGGGGCTCCTCGGCGTGCCACGCTTCAGCTCCAATTCGATTTCTGAGGGGCCCTAGAACGGTTGAAATAGACCCAAATAGGCTGCCGCGAGACCCAGGGCGATTATCAGATACCACCAGAGCCTGGCTGTTTCGGGCTTCTTTTTCACGAAGAAAAGGGATGCTCCAAGTAAGAGCCAGATACCGATTTTTATCCAAACCCAGCCCGGGAGAGAGCCCATAATTCCCAGTCGAGTAGCCATCCCAAATCCGCCAATGAATAAGAGTAACAGGCCGAGTCCATGCATACTCAACAGCATCTTTTTATGGGGTGATTCTGATATCCCGGAACCTGCCATATAAGCGAACAAAATGGCTCCCAAAGACTGAAAAAGAAGCACCAACCCCAGCAGGTGGATAATTTTGTAGACTACTATACTCATGATTCAATTGGCTCCACGTTGATAAACAGGTGTGAGTCGGGCTCTCGCAGATTCCAAATTTTCTACTTCAGGATAGAGGCCGGCGGCCAGAAAGAATACGAAATCGTATAGCGCTGGACCTGACCCGGTCATCGCGCTCATATCGATAAGATACGCTCGACCCGAAAAATGCACCTGTTCAAGGAGCTCATCCAACGCAGTCTGAAAAATCGGATCTTTCTCGCTGGTCGCCGTTCCAAAAAAAACCACGTCGGGTTTTGCGTGTGACAGATCTTGAGGATGGGCTTTCATATCGTCGTCACCCGGATCCAGTAGAATCGGTCGTCCACCCCCCCGGTCGATCAGGTCTGGAACCCATCGGCCCAGAATGCGCCAATAGTCTTCCCAAAAAAGACAGACAGAGGTAGGAGCACTCGGGTTCTGCTGCTTGACGGGCGCCTTGATCCACGATCTCAAAGACCGAAGTTGAGCTTCTCGCTCTGCAATTGCACTCATGAGAACGGGCATTCGATGGACGATTGCCGCCAGTCGAAGGGCGTGATCCATTACACCCTTGAGCGTTGTGGGATCCCAGATGATCGACCCGACTGACTCGGAGTCAAAATTGACGCGTAATTGAATCTCTTTTCCCCGGTTCTCGGCAGTGGGAGTCACAACTTCTACGTCTGTTTCCCCCGAATCCAGAAGCTGAAGCCAGGCCAATATCGAAGCTGTCGACGTGTCCATTCGCATCTGGGGACTCAGGATATCGGAGGACGTCTAAGATGGAAGTCTGTGACGGACTGAAACGCATGGGCTACGGAGAGCATTTCGGCATCTTTGAATAGCCCACCAATGAAGGTGACACTGAATGGGTTGCGCCGCCCAGATTCGGGATCATCTTCGATCGGCGCGAATCGGTTTGGAACCGTGACGCTCGGATGTCCGGTAAGATTCGTGATAGAGAGTGTACTTCCACCAAACGATGGCGAAACGAATACATCCACATCTTCCAATACCGTTTTCAATTCCCTGATTAGAAGGGTTCTCGCTCGACTGGCATTAATGTATTCTACAGCCGGAATGAAGCGGCTTTTTCTGAATGAATTGGGCCAGGCGCCGGGATCCTGACGCACCAGAGCGTCCGTTCCCCCGCTCAGCGTTAGATGGTCAAAGGCGGCTTCCGCTGACAACATGAGTAGGATCGCCTTCTCAGGCACCGAAGGAAGTTCGATGGGCATCAGTTCAGCGCCTAGATCCCGAAGCACGTCCAGTACTGCTTTGTCTGCATCCTGATTGTCGTAGCTCGTTTCAAAACGATTTTTCAGATAGCCGACGCTCAGCCCATCGATCGAACGCCCGACCGGCCACTCAAAGTTCGTGGTTACGGATGTTGGATCGGCTTCGTCCATCCCGTGGATGGCTGAGAACACCAACGCACAGTCCTGAGCACTTCTGCACATGGGTCCGAGTTTATCCATGGTCCATGAGAGAGTCATTGCTCCAGCGCGGCTTACGCGTCCGAACGTCGGCCGAAAACCAGTAACCCCGTTTCGAGCGGCGGGCGACACGATCGACCCGAGTGTTTCAGAACCGATGGCGAACCCCACAAGACCCGCAGCGACTGTTGAACCCGGGCCGGCCGAAGATCCACTGGATCCTCTTTCAATGTTCCACGGGTTCTTCGTTTTTCCGTCGAACCATACATCTCCCATAGCCAATGCACCGAGAGAAAGCTTCGCGATAAGGACAGCACCAGCCTCGTCGAGCCGGGTTACAACCGCTGCATCGTAATCGATGACCTGGTCTTTGTAGGCCGCAGCGCCCCAGGTCGTTGGATAACCTTTTGTTGAAAGCAGATCCTTAGCGCCCCACGGAATTCCATGAAGGGGTCCGCGGCAGTATCCGGAATCCAACTCCTCATCTGCTTTTCTGGCCAACCGGTACGCCCTCCGCTCGGTGTACGTAACGACGGCTTCCAGAACCGTGTCATATTTCTTCAGTCTGGACAAATAGAGCTCGGTGAGGTCCAGCGACGTGATTTTTCTCGATTTCAGAAGACTCGAAAGGTCTGCAACAGACGAAAACGCCAGATCCTCATCTGACGCGGGAACCGCGACGTCTACAGGTGTCCACGCAATATCAGGTCGATGGTCCAGTTTGGGTGTAATCGACAACCCCAGCTCGGGGTCGAAGAATTGACACGGAGCCACCTCATTAGGAATCTGAAGGTCCCTCAGCGCTTGGAAATTATCGAGACGGTCGATAAGTCCTTCCAGCATCAGCTCTCGCTGTTCCGGCGTAAATTTCAGACCCGCAACCCGTTCAGCCTTCTCGATGGCTTCGACGGTAATACTACCGGTTCGAATTGATTCTGCGTACGAAGCGGAAGTATGTCTGGAAGGAAATTCGGAAGGAAAAAGCGATCCGGCTACCCCTAACAGGGCCGTGGATTCCAGGAATTGGCGTCGATTAAACGAGGACATAGCCACCTATCCGTTTTATTCTGATCAGAAAATATAACGGATGCCCAGTTCGGTTTCGACCGGGGACTCTTCCAGGGATCCATCTTGAGATTCCTCGACCCGCTGGATACGATATCCCTTGATCCCGATCTCGCCGATCGAGCGTCCGTCTTCAAACGGAAGAAAAAAGAGGCCCGCATCATCCCCGGTAACAAGTGTTTCGGGTCCGATGGTACCGGTAACGAGGTCGTCGTGTACGTCCCCGTCCGCCTTGAACACGATCCTGAACCGGTACCTGACTGGATAGTCGTTCCAGTTAACCAGCTTCAGCACCACACCGTTATTTTCTTGACGTACTTCGCTGTAGTAGATGTAAAAGAATTCGACGCCGTCAACGGTCGTAATCTCTTTCCACGCCCAATCCGAGGACGTAACCTGAGCGTGCACAGCTACGGACGTCGCCACGAGTAACAACCACGCGGAAATCAACACAATGATACAGGGTCGCAAGAAGGTCGGCGGGAACGGTTGGTTGGGATCGATTGGCTTGATTAACTGGAGAAAATGAATCGCTCCGTCAGGGGTCGACAGGGCCGTTTCCATCTACTCTTGAGACCGAAAAGACCAGCCTTAGTTTCTCCCCAGCAGTTTTTGGGCCTCTTCTTTGATGTGCGCTACGGAGAATCCAAACTGCTCAAAGAGGACGTCTGCCGGAGCAGATTCGCCGAATCCGTTCATGCCAATCATCGCACCCTTCGAACCCACATATCGCTCCCATCCGGTGGTGACGCCCGCCTCGATCGAGAGCCTCGCTGAAATTTCAGATGGTAATACGTCCTCTCGATAGGTTTCGGTCTGCTGCTCGAAAAGCTCCCACGATGGCATGCTAACAACACGGGTTGCAATGCCCTCATTGATAAGCTCGGCGGCTGCGTCAAGCGCAAGCTGAACCTCACTGCCCGTCGCGATGAGAATAAGATCAGCGGCTCCGTCGGAATCTCTTACCACATAGCCTCCTTTGGAGACGCGGTTAACCCCTATAGATTCGTCCAAATCACGATTTTTTAGTTTCTGGCGGGACAAGATCACTAATACCGGCCCGTCCTTTGCCGCAAGAGCGACCTTCCAGGCTTCGACGGTTTCATTCCCGTCTGAGGGTCGAATCACGGTTACGTTCGGAATGGTCCGGAGCGCCATCAGATGCTCAACAGGTTGATGCGTCGGCCCATCCTCTCCAAGTCCAATCGAATCGTGAGTAAAGACATAAGTGACAGGAAGCCCCATCAGGGCGCCCAGCCGAATCGCCGGTCTCATGTAATCGCTGAACACGAGAAACGTGGCGCAGTACGGCCGGATTCCACCATGAAGAACCAATCCATTTGCGATGGACGCCATGGCGTGCTCGCGAATTCCAAAGTGGATATTCCCACCACCTGGATTGGCGCTTGAAAAGTCGCCCCTGGATTCCAGGTACGTGTTATTTGAGGCAGCCAGGTCTGCAGAGCCACCCAACAGGTTAGGGATCAATGTATCTACAGCTTGTAAGAATTTGCCACTCGCTGCACGTGTTGCGATTGCCGAACCCGGTTCAAATGTAGGTAACTCGCCGTCCCATCCTTCTACGGTGTCTCCATTCATGAAGCGCGTCCATTCTCCGGCCAGTTCGGGATGCTCCGCCGCGTAATCGGACATCAACTCTTCCCACTTTTCTCTGGCTGACGTACCGATTTCAATGATCTCGCGCATGTGCGCCACAACATCGTCTGGCACAAGGAAGCCTGGGTTCGTTGGCCAGCCGAGAGCCCCCTTTGTTAGCAGAACTTCCTCCTCCCCAAGCGGGGCTCCATGAACACTCGAAGTGTCCTGTTTATTGGGACTGCCGTAACCAATATTGGTTCGAACCATGATCAACGTCGGCCGATTGCTCTCTGACTTGCCACTCACGATCGCCTGGTCAACTGCATCTCGATCGTTTCCGTCATCCACTTGAATGACCTGCCAGCCGTACGACTCAAATCGCTTCTCGACATCGTCCGAACAGGAAAGATCCGTCGAGCCATCAATGGTGATTCGATTGTCGTCGTATAGATAGACCAACTTCCCGAGTCCCAAGTGCCCGGCCAAAGACGCAGCTTCGTGGGACACTCCTTCCATGAGATCGCCGTCTGAGACAATAGCAAACGTGTGATGATTGACCACGTTGTAGCCGGGACGATTGAAACGTTCGGCAAGCCAACGCTCTGCGATCGCCATTCCTACACCGTTCGCGAAGCCCTGACCCAATGGGCCCGTTGTCGTTTCGATGCCGATCTGGCGATCAAATTCCGGGTGCCCCGGTGTCTTGCTTCCCCACTGTCGAAACTGTTTGATGTCGTCGAGACTGATGGGATATCCTGAAAGATGAAGCAGTCCGTACAGTAACATCGATCCATGACCTGCCGAGAGGACAAACCGATCACGATTCGGCCACGTGAGATTGGACGGGTCCTGCGTTATATGATAACGCCACGCAACATAGGCCATAGACGCTGCGCCCATCGGCATTCCCGGATGTCCGGAATTCGCCCGTTGGACGGCATCCACCGCTAGAAATCGAAGTGTGTTGACGGTACGGGTAGCAAGATCTGTGTCCTCGGCCATGGCCGAAGGCGGGACGGTGAGCGTCATATCCATAGATAAATCAGAGACGAGATGTCGAATAGCCACCGCGGCCAATCCGGCCTGCGACGGACCAGACTTTAAGAATGTACCCTCGCCTGCGAGGGCATCAAAACTTACAAAGACTTCGGTCTCCTGTACACCCCTCGATCGCGAAAATCTGACGCAGGGAAACGAGTCGATTTTTTTGCTGCGATTCGATTCGAACCGGCGTGAGGGCGCTGAATATCTTAAATTAGACGCGTACTGTGGAAAGAAGATGAGCCCGCTCAGGCGTCCGGCCTTCTCTTTCCTTCCCATTCCACCGTCGACATCGAGATGCAGGATTTTCTCCAGAACGAATTGGTTCGAAATACAACTCTGGTAGGGCTGATCCTCGTCTCTGTCGTTGTGCTGGTAAGAATTATTCAGCGCCTGATAGGCCGCTTTGTCAAGGATCCGGAACGAATATTCAGGGCGTCGCGAAACGTCCGCCGAGTGGGTGTTTTCATCGCCGCCATCACTGTCGTCGTTTTCTTCTCACCAGCATCTTCCGACGTCTTGATCCTCCTCACCGTGATTGGCGCTGGTGCGGTCATCGCGTTGAGGGACGTATTGCTGAGCATTGCCGGCTGGATTAAGATCTCAGTTTTATCGTCGTTTCGAGAGGGAGATCGCGTCGAGATCAACGGTGTACAGGGAGACGTCATCGACATTCGTATGATGCGCACGACTCTGATGGAAATCGGTGGTTGGGTGGATGCCGATCAAAGCACCGGCCGTCTGGTCCACATTCCAAACAGCTGGATCTTCGAGCACGCGGTTTACAACTACTCGAGATCGTTCAATTTTATCTGGAACGAATTCCCGATTACCATAACGTTTTCGAGCGATTGGCAGGCAGCGAGGGACATTATGCTTGGATTTGCAGAAGAGTCTGCCGCCATAGTGGAACAGGAGGCGAGAAAGGAAATCCACAAGCTATCCAAGGATTTTCTGGTTCACTATTCGATATTGACGCCGTTTGTGTACGTTCGCGTAGTCGAAAATGGTATTCGGCTCACGCTGAGGTATCTGTGTGACGTGCGAAAACGACGGGGGACTGAGCACGCACTCGCCGTTTCCGTATTGGATAGTTTTATGGATCACGGAAGTATCGCTTTTGCCTATCCAGCCCTTCACATTTCATCGCAGCAGTCGTCTCTGCCAAGCGGGTTTTCAGCGTCATCAAAGGGTCCGGAACGCTACTGAACCGTCCTTTCAGTAAGGTAGCCCACGTGAGACACTTTTGGCTCCTTTCGTCACGTCACTCATTGCTTCACTCATTGCTTCACTCATAGCCTCACTCATAGCCTCACCGATCGCCTCACTGATTGCGTCACTGATTGCGTCACTGATTTGGACGGATTATCTTCCCAGCATGAGCTTCTATCCGAAAAACAACAGATCGGTTATGGTATCGTCGTGGTGGTGGCACCCACTCCGGCGGGCCGCCTGATATGCCAGGTTTTTGACTGGATCCTCTCGGTGGATCGGTAGCGGCCCGTGACCAGTTGGTGACGGGCTTTTTTGTGTACAAATAGTTTTCGACGTGTTGGACTCTTTTCAAGTATTTGAATCTACAGCCACTTCCGAGCGCGAGAAGGGCGTCGAACGATTCGTCGTACCCGTCTGTAAACGCAAGAGTGCCGACTTGCTCACGCCTGTTTCGGCGTTTCTGCTGCTCAGAAACTCTTCGGAGTATGCCTTCCTTCTAGAAAGTGTAGAGGGTGGAGAAAAACTGGCTCGCTATTCGTTCCTGGGAAGAGAGCCGTACAGGGTCCTCAGAGCTGAGGGCGACGCTGTGACTATTTTCGACTCCTCAGGTCAGTCAACATCCCGGAATCAAAACATCTTTGAAGCCCTGAAGGAGCAGATTGGCGAATACGAGGAGGTCTATATACATGAAATACCGCGCTTTTCGTGTGGTGCTGTCGGCTACCTCTCTTACGATACGGTACGTATTCTAGAGCATTTACCAGAGGTTCCTCCCGATGATTTGAACCTCGCGGGGGGGATCTGGGCTTTCTATGACACGATCGTTGCGTTTGATCATGTAATGCATCAGCTGGTCATGATGAATTCGATTTTTGTCGACCCTGAAACGAATCTCCGAGCGGCATTCGTAGAGGCCACAAGGAAAATCGATGACCTGGAGTCCGATCTCAGTGGTTCGGCGCTTCCGGTAACTGCCCCGATCAATCTGAAGGGCGAAGTATCATCCAACGTAGAACGATCCGTGTTCGAAGATTCAGTCGAACGGGCCAAAGAATACATTTATGAGGGAGATATTTTTCAAGTTGTTCTTTCGCAACGATTTGAGATTCCGTTCGAAGGGGACCCTTTCAACCTGTATAGAGCTCTCAGACAAGTAAATCCATCGCCGTACCTTTTTTATCTGGAATTCCCGGATTTTACCCTCGTGGGATCCTCACCCGAAGTCTTGGTTCGGGTGCAAGGCAGAAAAGCAGAGGTACTCCCCATTGCCGGGACACGACCTCGAGGAAAGACGGAAGAAGACGATTTGCGCTTCGAACAAGAACTTCTCGACGACCCGAAAGAACGTGCCGAACATCTAATGTTGGTTGATTTGGGAAGAAACGATCTTAGCCGGATCAGCTCCTTTGGAAGCGTTGAAGTAGACCGATATGCCTACGTGGAGCGCTTTTCGCATGTCATGCATATCGTATCGTCGGTATCGGCTT
This sequence comes from Rhodothermia bacterium, assembly GCA_036985715.1. Classification (GTDB taxonomy): domain Bacteria; phylum Bacteroidota; class Rhodothermia; order Rhodothermales; family UBA10348; genus SMXL01. The sequence continues at coordinate 24,025 of BTQE01000022.1, read as the reverse complement.
CGGTTCGTGAAGATGCCGATTCGATTGACGTCCTGGCAGCTTGTTTCCCAGCCGGAACGGTGAGCGGAGCTCCTAAAGTCCGCGCCATGGAAATTATTGATGAACTCGAAACGACAAGACGGGGTATTTACGCTGGAGCGGTCGGGTATGTCAACTTTTCGGGAGACCTGGATACGTGTATCACGATTCGGACCATATTGGTTCGCGAAAACACGGCATATTTTCAAGCCGGGGCGGGAATTGTAGCGGACAGTGACCCCGCTCGCGAATTCGACGAAACCCAAAACAAGGCTCTGGCGCTGCACCACGCCATCCAAATGGCCGCAACCGAATTGCTATAGAAAAAATTAGGACAATAAATTATGCGATAGTTTCTTCCAGCGTGTGAGTCTGTATCCATACTTTTTGACGGGTACAGTCCAGGCGCCGCCGGGCGAGCAAAGTGAAAGAAAAGTAGCTACTGAAGTTCTACGATTGTCATGAGTATCAAAAATCTTGTATTGCAAAAAGGATGGGCCGGAAAGACGATTTCACGCGTCGAGACGGCCGAACGCGTCAACGCACTTATTCGTCCGCTGGTTGACTTATTGCTCCTTTATAATGACTCGCTCCGGGTTTCGGCTGACAGCACGGATATGAGCGCTGTTCAGCAAGCGATGCCTATTCTCCGGGCAGACATTGGAAAACTGGCTGAGACGGTACACAGTTCTGGCGCGGTGGCCTATTCAGGAGCGGAGCCCACGGGTGCGTCGCCCCCGGGAAAAGAGAGCAATTGGTCCGCTGTTCTCGAACGCGAGGCTGCTTTTTCTGACACGGTTTCGAAGGAAAAAGAAATCGAACACCAGATGAGAACGAGAGCGATTCTCGCAAATGTCGTCACTAATTCCATCCACCGACAGGAACTCGTAAAACAGATATTGGAACAGTGAATGGCTGTGGGAACCACTACCTGGGCCCACCTCCTGGTCGTTAACATGGAATCTAAATCCAGTTCAAATACTCAACCTGTTGTCGTATCTGGAATTCAACCGTCCGGGTCGCTACACATTGGAAATTACTTTGGCGCCATCAGACAGCATATAGAGCTGCACGCCAGGTATGAAGCGTATTACTTTATCGTCAATTACCATGCGCTCACGTCGCTTCAGGACGCCAAGGCCCTATCCCGATTCTCGCGTGACGTTGCCCTGGACTATCTGGCGCTGGGATTCGATCCTGACAAAGCCAGCCTGTTTCTTCAGAGCGATGTTCCAGAGGTCACTGAACTCGCCTGGATTTTTGAAACGCTGACGCCGGTATCTCAGCTGGAAAAGGCGGTCGCCTATAAGGAGAAGTTGGCACAGGGAATGAGTGCCAACGCAGGCTTGTTCAATTACCCGGTCTTACAAGCGGCCGACATCCTGATCTATGGCGGGACCTTGGTCCCGGTTGGTGCGGATCAGAAGCAGAATATTGAAATCTGTCGCGATTTGGCGCAGCGATTCAACGATCGTTTCTCGCCTGACGACCCGGTTTTGGTCGTGCCCGAACCATATATCATGAAAGACGTGGCCATCGTTCCGGGAATTGATGGACAGAAAATGTCCAAGAGCTACGACAACACGATCGGCATTTTTGACCAAGGAAACGTGTTGAAAAAGAAGGTGATGAATATTGTCACGGACTCGACTCCGCTGGAAGAACCCAAGGATCCAGACACGTGCAACGTTTTTGCCCTCATCCGCCTGTTTGGAGATCAGGAGACGGTAGAGCGGGTAGATGCCGCCTTCAGAGCTGGTGGCTACGGCTACGGAGATGCAAAATCGGAACTACTGGAGTTAATCGATGCATTTTTCGGTGAAGCTCGCGAACGCCGCAGGGATCTGGAGGCCCGTCCCGATTACGTAATGGATGTGCTTCGGGAAGGCGGCCAACGTGGACGCGAGAAAGCCCGTGAGCTCATGGAGCGTGTCCGGTCGGCGACTGGATTGATTACAACGAATGTATGAGGGTGCGGCATGATTTTGATCATCGACAATTACGACTCGTTCACATACAATCTTGTTCATTTGGTAGCTCAGAATATTGCCCAGAATGATACCGACACGGCGCCAGGGCTCGAAGTCCATCGAAACGACAAAATCACGGTGGAAGAAATCCGGGCGCTCGACCCCACTGGCATCTTGATTTCCCCGGGTCCTGGACGCCCTTCGGATGCCGGAATCACCTGTGACATAATTCGAGATCTCGGCGCGAGCATTCCCATTCTTGGTGTTTGTCTCGGCCATCAGGCGATCGGTGAGGTGCATGGTGGAACGATCACCTATGCGCCCGTCCTCATGCACGGAAAGACGAGTCCGATCACGCACGACGGACGAACGATTTTTGAGGGCGTACAAAAAAATTTTACAGCTACGAGATACCACTCTCTGGTTGTTTCCGGGGACACCCTACCTGACTGTCTGGAAGTTTCTGCCAGAACAGCCGATGGCATTATCATGGGAGTTCGTCACAAAACAAGTCCGCTTGAGGGCATTCAATTTCATCCAGAGAGCCTGCTGACAACCGAGGGTCCAAAACTGATAGCTAACTGGGTTGCCAGTTTGGGTGTGGCCTCCACCTGATGGAGCGGAGTTTTTCTGAATCCCATGCAATCGATCCTAACCCGCATAGCCGAGCAAGAAACGCTGACCCGCGAAGAGGCCGAGCGTGCGATGAATCTGATCCTGACGGATTCAGTCTCAAACGAACAAATTGCTGCTTTTCTCCTGGGTTTAAGGGCCCGGGGAGAAACACTGGACGAGCTTATCGGATTCACTTCTGTGATGAGGTCTCACGCTGTATCGGTTGAGCTGCCGGATCATCTGCCGGACGACGGGCCGCACGAAAACCCACCTGCGGGCGAGTCAGCTTCCCACAAGGCCCTCGACATCGTTGGTACCGGCGGCGACGGATTCGGGACCTTCAACATCTCCACCGCTGCGACATTCGTTTGCGCCGGCGCGGGTGCCCTGGTTGCAAAGCACGGCAATCGCTCCGTCTCGTCCAAATGTGGCTCCTCAGATGTCCTGGAAGAACTTGGTGTAAAAACCGTTCTCGGCAAGAAAGGCGTCGAGTTCTGTCTTCGCGAGGTGGGATTGACTTTTATTTTTGCTCCGCTGTTTCATCCCGCCATGAAATACGTGATGCCGGTTCGACGTGAACTGGCTGTACGCACATGTTTCAACATCCTCGGACCTCTTTGCAATCCGGCAAGCGTTCGCCATCAGCTTGTAGGAGCCTTCACCATAGAATTGGCCGAGACGATGATCCAGATTCTTGCAGCCCTGGGTGCATCCAAGATTTTGGCAGTTCACTCGGACGAAGGTATGGACGAGTTGTCGATCAGCGGCCCCAGCACCGTTTTCACCTTTAGCGGTAGTGATAACGGCGATGAAAGTGGCGGTGGCAGTGTTGGCGGCAGCAGGATAGAGAGTGTTGGGGATAGCGGCGGTCAAATTGAACGCGAGACGGTCACGCCTTCGGAACTGGGTCTGGAGCAGTATCCGATTCAGGATGTTATCGGGGGGAATGCCACACAAAATGCGGAAATCATTTCCAGCGTACTAAACGGCTCTTCGGGGGCACCCAGAAACATTGTCGTCCTGAATGCTGCATTCGCTCTCCTTGCCGGTGAAATGGTCACGTCGGCATCGGACGGTATAGAACTGGCAAAAGAAAGTATCGACTCGGGCAGAGCCCGGAAGCGTCTTGCGCGTCTGGTGGAAGCATCTAACGACGCACCTGCGCAGGCGTGAGATATGGCAGATTCAATTCTAGACCAGATCGTAGTCAGTGTGCGGGAGCGCCTTTCCGTGAACCGAAAAAAGATTCGCGAATCGGATCTCAAAGACCACCCTCTTTTTCATCGTGAAACCCTGTCCCTGGCAGATGCGATTCGACAAGACAGGCTCGCCATTATCGCTGAAGTGAAAAAGGCTTCTCCCTCGCAAGGGGTCATTCGGGACGATTTTGATCCTGAAGAACTCTCATCGATTTATGCAGAAGCTGGCGCAGAAGCGATTTCCGTGCTTACCGAGCCTGATTTTTTTCAAGGTCACCTTGAGCACCTCGAAGCTGCCCGGCAGACCGTAGGAATTCCGCTGCTGAGAAAGGACTTTATCATCGATCCGTACCAGATCATCGAAGCGAAAGCACACGGAGCTGATGCCGTGTTACTGATTGCTACCCTGCTAAGCCGCAGCCACCTGGACGAATTATGGTCGGCCGCCGACGAGTGTGGATTGGAGAGCCTGGTCGAGTTGTACGAAGAACGAGAACTGGATCGTGTAGAGATGGATCGCGTTAGGATTCTGGGGGTGAATAATCGAGACTTGCGGACTTTCGAAATCGAAACCGATCGGGCATCGCGTATACTATCCCGCGTGCCAGATCACATCGTGCGCGTCGCGGAAAGCGGGTTCAAAACGAGCGAAGATCTCCACCGTGTCAGCCAGACCGGGATCGACGCGGTGTTGATCGGCGAGATCTTTATGCGCGCGGAGAACCCCGGGGAGTGCCTCTGTGAACTTCGCAACGGTGCGTATTCCGATTCGAATGAACACGACTGACGCGGGTGTATGCGTGAAAGAACGGTTGAGAAAATGAATCGAGTGGAAATCAAGATCTGCGGTATTACGAATCTTGCTGATGCCCGGTATTTAGCTGCGGCAGGGGCGGATTATCTCGGATTCGTTCAGTCAAAAGCAAGTCCACGATATCTTTCCGCTTCGTCGGCCGGGGAAATCATCGAATGGGTCCTTGGCCCTAAATGCGTGGGCGTCTTTGTTAATGAAAACGTCGACAACATCAATGAATCCATTGGCACCGCGGGGTTCGATTTGATTCAGCTTCACGGAAATGAAACCGTCGCAACCTGTCAGGCTGTCGACCGACCTGTCATCAAGGCGTTCAGACTAACCGAGGGTATGGACGGTAACGAATTAAAAAAGCGTATGTCGGCGTATCGGAACGTTGTCGAGTACTTCCTGATCGATGCGTTTCACCCGACTCAGTTTGGAGGAACCGGGAATACCGTGGACTGGCAACTCGCGGCATCTTTAGCATCCGAATTCCCCCTCTTCCTTGCAGGTGGTCTTAGTCCCGACAACGTGAACGCGGCTGTTCAAACGGTCAAGCCTGTGGGTGTTGACGTCTCCAGCGGATTGGAGGGCGAACCGGGAAAAAAGGATTTCGGAAAAATCGATGCATTTTTTAGCGCGCTTGAGAGGGCTGAACAATGCAGGGAATCAACGTCTTGAACGAGAAAGAAATGACTCCTGGATTCGGCCCTGAGCCGTACGATCTGCCAGACGAGGGTGGCCATTTTGGCCCGTATGGTGGTATGTATGTCCCGGAAATACTTATCCCGACGCTTCGAGAGTTGGTCGAGGCATATGGCCAGGCGAACACCGATCCTGAATTTCGGAGTCAACTCGACGACCTGTTGCAAACATATGTCGGACGGCCGACGCCACTTACATTTGCCGAGCGGCTGACAGATTCGCTTGGAGGTCCCAAAATCTATTTAAAAAGAGAAGATCTCTGTCACACTGGCGCCCACAAAATCAACAATACGCTTGGTCAGATCCTGCTTGCCATCCGAATGGGCAAAGAGCGTATCATCGCTGAGACAGGAGCCGGGCAACATGGTGTCGCAACGGCAACCGTCTGCGCCCGATTTGGTCTTGAGTGCATCGTCTATATGGGCGAGGAAGATATGCGTCGGCAGCGACTAAACGTTCATCGGATGCATGTCCTCGGAGCGGACGTCCGATCCGTCGAAAGCGGTAGTAAAACGTTAAAAGATGCAACCAACGAAGCCATACGGGACTGGGTAACGAACGTAAAGGACACGTTCTATATCATTGGATCGGTTGTCGGACCCCACCCCTATCCTGCCATGGTCCGAGATTTTCAAGCCATTATTGGGCGCGAAGTCTCCAGGCAGCTCTCCTTACTCGAAGGCCGATCCGAACCTGACGTGCTCGTTGCCAGCGTGGGTGGTGGGTCAAATGCAATTGGCCTTTTCTACCCTTTCCTCGATCAAGCGAAGGTTCGGTGTATTGGTGTTGAGGCCTCAGGCGAAGGATTGTCCGGCCGCCATGCGGCGACGCTCACGAAAGGATCTCCGGGCGTGCTCCATGGCACGCTGAGCTACCTGTTGCAGGATGAAGATGGACAGGTTCAGTTGGCCCATTCCATATCCGCCGGCCTGGACTATCCCGGAGTCGGACCGGAGCATGCTTTCTTAAAGGACAGTGGCCGTGTAGAGTATCTGACCGCCTCCGACGAGGACGCACTGAATGGTGTGCGGATGCTTTCCGGTCTGGAAGGGATTATTCCTGCTCTCGAAACCGCTCATGCGGTGGCTCGATTGCCTGAGATCGCCCGCGAAATGTCAACATCGCAGCTCATTGTATTGAATTGCTCGGGACGGGGAGACAAAGACATGAATACCATCGCCGAATCTCTGTAGTATCCGTGTCAAACCTTCGTAATAAACTGCAATCCAATCATGAAGCGGGTACGATGTCCCTGGGAATATTCGTAACGAGCGGTTTTCCTGAGAAAAGTGCTTCGATTCCCATCCTGAAAGCGATTGACCGTGGTGGCGCCGATTTTATCGAATTGGGAATGCCGTTCAGTGATCCTCTTGCGGAGGGCAAGCCGATCCAGCGATCCAGTGAAGCCGCGCTCCGCGGCGGCATTACCATGGACGACACGTTCGAAATAGCACGAAGCTTTCGAAAGGAAAGTGCCACCCCACTTGTCCTGATGGGCTATGCGAACCCCGTACTTCATTACGGGATCGGCAACTTTTTTGAGATTGCTCACTCTTCTGGAGTGGATGCCGTCATACTTCCGGATCTTCCTCCAGAGGAATCCGCACCGTATCGAGAAGCCGCCAAATCGGCAGATGTGGATCTCGTGTTTCTGATTGCCCCCACTACGCCTGATGATCGAATTCGAGAAATTGATGACCTTTCGTCCGGGTTTGTCTACGCTGTTTCGATTGCCGGTCTTACCGGTAACCGGATTGATGACCCAGACCGAGTGGGTCAATATCTGGAAAGAGCACGGAATCTCGTTGTCAAGAATCATCTGTTGGTTGGATTCGGTATATCGTCGCATGATGACGCAGTCGAAATCAGTCGACATACGCACGGATGCATTGTCGGCTCAGCCTTGATAAAAAGGATCGAACATTTATGGACAGATTTACATCTTACCTCCGATGAGCGGCTTGAGAGCATCCAATCATTTATTTATGAGTTAAAGAATGGGTCATAGTCGAGCCTTCTCGGAGCCTGGGGTTATGAAAATCAAAATCCAGTCACTGTCGTCAGCACGCTTGGTTCTTATTGCGAGCGGTTTGGCGCTCAGCCTATTTGCCTCTTGCGAAACCCTTCAGTATCGACCTGAAGCTATCGGCCCCGAAGGTGAAATCATGGTCGTTATCGACTCGCTGAACTGGGATGGCCCGGTCGGAGAAGCACTTCGAGAGAATTTGGGTCCGTTGATTGGAACGCTGCCGGCACCGGAGCCATTATTTAACCTTCGACGCGTTTCCATCACGTCCGAAGCCTTCTTAAAAACGATCCAAAAGCAAAAAAACATCGTTTTTGTGGCGCCACTGAATGATAACACCCCTGAAGCCAGTTTTATCCGTAGTCGCCTTGATGAAGCCGGGTTGGAGTCCATACTGAACGGCCGAAATGCGGTTATTGACCGGCGCGATTTGTGGAGACGATATCAGCAGGTGTACTACCTGATGTCGGCCACACCGGAGGGAATTGCCCAGTTGCTTGAAGAAAACGGCGAAGGTCTTCGATACAAGTTCAATGAGATCGCCCGGGTTCGTACTACGCGAGAGCTCTTTAAGAAAGGGAGACAACCCGAAATCGAACAGCGCTTGTTGCGCGATCATGGGTTCGCCGTGAATGCCCAGTATGACTATCAGATTGCAATTGATACGACCAACTTCGTCTGGCTCAGACGCATCGTCTCGAGTAATTCCTGGAGGAGTCTTTTCGTCTACTACGTCGATAATGCGAGTCCGAATTCACTTACACCCGAGTGGATATATGAAGCCCGGGAACGACTGACTGAGAACTGGATCACCGGAAATAAAGGCGGGTTTGTGGCTATCGATTATCGCCGTGAACTAAAAACGGAGAACATCGATTTTCTTGGGCGATACGGTTACGAAACACGAGGTCTCTGGCACATGGTGGGCGTCGACGAAAACGGAGACCGCTTCGATTATGGGGGGGGTGGCGCATTCGTCAACTACGCCTTTTTCGACGAGCCAACACAGCGGATATACCTGATCGACGGGATGATTTTCGCCCCCAAGTATAGTAAAAGAGAGTTCCTGCGGCACATGGAAGCCACCGCGTACACGTTTCGTACCCAGGAGGATGAAGACTCTTGGGCTCAGAAAAAGGCACAGGCGGGGCTGTAAGATATTATCCTCTTGTACGTAATTATACCGGGCCTTCTTCGGCAGACTGCAAAGACGTTATTCCCCAGATTAACGACCACACCGTGAACCGAATCCAGCCACATAGCAGAATCATGTTTGTGGCCGTACTCTTCAGTCTGCTGAGTGTAGGATTGTTTGAGGGGTGTTTTAATCCTTCTTCGAATGACGAGATTCTTCCCGACTCGATTCTCGCACTCGTAATCGCAGATCTGCACCTCGCCGGCGCCGAACTTCAACTCGAGGCGTCCCGCGACAGTCTGCTTCTCGAGTCCATCGCGGACGGGACTGAAATAGGACGGCGAGATTCCATTTTCCGGATCTATCGTCTAACGGAAGCGTCATTCAATCAGGCTCTTGAACCGTACATCGACGATCCTTCCAGTTACGTCGCGTTGTATAGCCGGGTGTTGGATCGACTGAATCTCCAGCGACAAGATGTCTCCCAAGAAGTGTCAGGCTCGGAAGACCGGTAAGATCATCTGCGATCTTCAGATATCCCCTCAGAACCAGCCACCGGGTCATCTGCTCAGTTCGATACCAGGGGATACCACTGAGACCGCGGTACTCACGTGGAGACAGCTCATTTCTGAACGCGAATAGAATTTCGCGTAGTACTCGTTCATTCTCCTCAGACGGTACGAATGAACGGTGTCTACCGAGACAAACGTCACAGGTCCCGCAGCGTGGCCCTTTGAATTCTCCGAAATGCGCGAGTAGTTGACGACGCCGGCAGGATGAACTCATGGCATAGGAGAGCATCTCCAAGAGTCTCCTCGCTGAGTGCCTTCGCCATCCACATCCCGAACCGCTTCCCGATCCACTTCCTGAAGAAGAGCGTTCAGTTCGAATCCGCCTGGCAAAGTCACGATGCCGAGCTATGTCTTCCTTCCCAAAAAGCACGGTTGCGTACGACTTTTGTCCGTTTCGACCGGCGCGTCCGGCCTCCTGATAATAGCTTTCAAGAGAGGGAGGGAGCCCGACGTGAGTAACTGAGCGTACATCTGGCTTGTCAATGCCCATTCCGAATGCACTGGTCGCTACAACGATTCGTTTCTCGTTGGACAGCCATTGAAATTGTGCCTTTGACCGCATCTCGGCAGACAGGCCCGCGTGATATGCGCACGATTCATGACCATCTGTTGCAAGATGCGTTGCCCATCGCTCCACTGACTTACGCGTGGGCGCATACACAACAGCCGATCCCGACACGCTCTTCAGTATTTCGTTTAGGTGCTTACGCTTCCCGTAACTCGAAAAGACGGAAAAGATCAGATTGGGCCGGTCAAACCCGCCGACGATTTTTGTGGGTTGATTCAGTTTCAGGCTTCGGCAAATGTCGGCTCGTACGGCCGGTGTCGCCGTTGCTGTCAAAGCGATGACAGGTGGTCTACCCATCAAGTCGTAGCTATGACAGATCTGTCGATAGGAGGGTCGAAATTCATGCCCCCACTCACTGATGCAATGAGCCTCGTCAACAGCGAGAATAGACACTTGGAGTTGCGGCGCCCACTTCTCGAACTCCAGACTCAGTAGTCGCTCTGGAGACAGATACAGCAGGGAGCCGCCCCAGTCCCTGGCACGCGCGAGTATTGATCTCCGCTCCTGCCTGGATTTCTCTGAAGTCAAACACTCGGCGTGAACCCCGAGTCTCTTCAAGGCGCCGACCTGATCGTTAATCAGAGAGATAAGGGGCGATATGACGAGAGTCACGCCGCTTTGCAAAAGAGCCGGTACCTGGAAGCAGACAGACTTACCTCCTCCGGTGGGCAGGATGGCGAGAGTATCGTGCCCGGCCAGAATACTCTCTACGATCTGATGTTGACCAGGTCGAAAATCATCGTATCCCCAATACTGCCTGAGTACCTGCCTGGCCGGATTGGAAGCCCGGTCGTTATCCTCGTCGGTTACTCTGTCTTGATGATTCAACAGCCGCCAGCAGGCCTTCAGATGCCTGAGTAATGCTGATTCCTTCTGTGGAGAAGACGATATGAGCGCGTCGATAAACGTTTTCTCGAGCGGTTAGAAGGGCTTTCACCTGATCACCCTGCCTGAAAAGCGGCCGCATCTTCCCGGATTGCTGCGCGCGCTCATTCATCGTCTCTTCTGAAGCATATAGATAAATGACCAGACCCTTTCGTAACGCACTTTCCATGTCTTCTTCCATTGCCAGTGCTCCACCCCCAAGGGCGATGACCGTGTTTGTCCAGTCGAACGAAGCGGCCAACGCTTCCGCCTCCAACTTGCGAAATTTCTGTTCGCTCTGCTGCTCAAATATTTCCTGAATCGTCTGACCAGCGCGCTGCTCGATGTATTCATCCAGATCAACGAAGGCGTAATCAAGTGCAGTTGCCAGGCCGGGCCCCAACGTGGACTTACCGGACCCCATGAATCCTGTGAGGTATATTCGCGAAATGGTTAGCATAAGGACTGGCCGCGATGTCCTGGTTGCCATGTGGAATGTGCCATGTGGCAGTCTGGAATATATCGTCATTCTCACAAAATAGCCGTTGATGGTGCCAACTTACCGACTGGATATTGAATACGATGGGACAGATTGGCACGGTTGGCAATCCCAGCCGGATGATCGAACGGTTCAGGATTCCATTGAGGCGGCTCTCTCCACCGCTCTCCGCCAGCCCGTTTCAATCGTAGGTTCCGGACGCACCGATGCAGGTGTGCACGCCCGCGGACAAGTTGCTCATTTCGTACTGGAAAAAGCAATTGACGAAGCCCGTCTCTTTGCCTCCGTCAACGGCATTCTTCCGAATTCCATTGCGGTTCGAAAAATTGATCAGACGTATGGCTCATTTCATGCTCGATACGACGCACGGAAACGACGCTATCGATACCGTATCTGCTGCATACCGATTGCCATCGGACGACGGTATCATTGGTATGTGGCGCCCACCCCGGACATAAACGCGATGAATCAGGCGGCTGATGATCTGCTGGGCGAACACGACTTTAGTACATTTTGCAGCTCGAACTCAGAAACAAAGAATCGAATTTGTTCAGTCTTCGAAGCTCGGTGGCATGAAGCCGACGTTATGAGTTCCTGGTTTTTTGAGATTATCGGAAATCGATTTCTACACGGCATGGTCCGAAGTATTGTCGGTACACTGGTTGAAATTGGACACGGAAAACGTGACGTAGACTCCATTCCTTCCCTGCTGAAAAGCGAGGATAGAAGAAATGCTGGCTTTTCTGCTCCTGCAGAGGGACTTACGCTGGAGGAGGTCGTGTACGAGTAGCCCGAGAAGGGGCACTTTCATCCCCCCGAGGAGCCGAACCAAGAACCCTGCGTAACAGGTTTTTGAAAAAGGCACCTGCTCATCCGTTTTGATCCCTTTTCACTTGCGGTTTTCATTTTCTTGGCCTAGGACGCTTGCCAGCCATTTGCTGGTTCTTAGCCTGGCGCTTTCGATCACCAGTTGCCAGCGCGAATTTGCTGATCTAAAACCTCCGGAAATCGAAATCATTGAACCGGACGTCTCCACGGTTCTGGTAGACCCGGTCGTCACGGTACGCGTCAAGCCCTTGTCCGATGCTGTTCTCACCGGTATAAGTGTGGGACCCATTCCGATGGGTTTCGACCCGTTCAGCAAGACCTGGACGGTAGAGATAACGTTGAATCGAGGATTGAATCGGCTCATTTTCAGGTCGTTCGGAGAGGTTGATCCACCTCAACAGGACACCGTCGATCTGTTTCACATGCCGTTTGAGGTCACGACAGCCGGGTCAGGACTGAGGTTGAACGTGGGGGGGCACACGACGACAACGATACCCGGAGGTGGGGTATTGGTTACAGGCGGTTCAAAGAATGCCTCTGGTCCCGCGCTGGACCAGGCGCTTCTCCTCCCATCGATTCGAGACGATGCGTTCATAGAGGTTTCGGCTTCAATGCTCAATGCGCGTGTCGGACACACGGCGACGTTGGTCAGTGATCGCCGGATTGTCATTCTTGGCGGTGGGTCTACCCATCAGATCAGTTCCGTTGAGGATCTGGTCGAGGCAGCAGAAATGTATCTCGTTGACGACGGAATCTTTGTTCCTCTGTATGTTGAGGGCGATCCAATCCGAAGAATGTTCCATACGGCCCTCTACAGACAGACAGGGCAGGGTCCCGTTATAGATCTGATCGGAGGAACCGGAGATATTCTGTACACACCCGAGCCTCTTTTGGGAACGCGCGCCGACATCCGATCCTTTCTCCTCCGAAACGATACGCTCGTAGCTCTCAGCCCGGCCGTTGGGCCCTTTATTGAAAGACTCTCCGGTCACACGCAGATTGACCTGGGTGAGGAACGATTGGGTGTAGCGAATCTGTATCTAGTCACCGGACTCGGAGGAGGACCTCCGGACGTTCCTGTCAGCATATTTGTTGACTATCGTTCACCACTGGGAATCCTCGTCGATCCAGCCCCTCTGTCCATTATTCCGAGGTACCTCCATGCAGCGAGCCGGATGGGATTCGGCCTCGTCGGTCTGTTCGGGGGACGTGATCTCCGAAACGGTACGGTGTTATTGGAAGCAGAACTATACGATCATGAAATCACCACCCCTTTTAAACTTCCACAGAGAGTAGGCACGTTGTTCAGGGGTCGATACAGCCACACGGCCTCAATAGTGGCACCCAATGTCATCATGTTGGCTGGTGGATTTGATGAGAGCGGCAACGTCGTGGACGATACCGAATTCCTGACGTTTGCATTTTAGCCTGGCCCTGACTGTGGGGAGAGTGCTGATGTCGCGTCCATCCCTCCAGTTCGGACAGAACACAGATCACCAATCTTAGTATCTTCGAGCGCCTTCCCCAAACGGGCAAAGGGATTTGGTTGTCACGAACGAGTATCGAGAATATGAAGGAGCTTTCCCTGAGTGTTTATTCCGAGACGGGCCTCCTCAAAACGGTATTGGTACACACGCCCGGAATCGAGATGAATCTCGTTTCTCCGGAGAATAGAGAGGATCTCCTTTTCGAAGACATCCTATTCCTGAGCCTGGCTCGCGAAGAGCACGAGATGATGTGTGCAGTGTTTGAAAAGGTAGTAGGGCCCGGCGGATCCGTCCTCCAGATTTCCGATTTACTCAGGACGTCGTTCGAGCAGGACGATGCAAGGCACGACTTTGTGAACCGGCTATGCCGACTGCTCCCGCGCCAAAATCTCCAGGCTTTTGAATCAGAACTCAAGCAACTCTCGGCTGAAGAACTCTGGACTTTCGCCCTAACGGGCGTCTCTCCACTTCCCATACATGCTCTCCCACTTCCGAATCTGATGTTCACGCGAGATGTTGCGGCCGTTGTATGTGATCACCTGATGCTTTCCCACCCGGCTACGTCCGCACGTGCCCGTGAGAGCATAATTATGTACGTCGTGCTGAATTATCATCCCGCCTTCTCCAGAATGAAGGACCGGATTCTTGTTCTCCCACAGGGCGTTACGTTTGAAGGAGGTGATCTATTGGTCGCCTCGGAGAGTGTGGTCATTATTGGTCACTCGGAACGCACGTCTTTTGGAGGAGTGATGTCGGTAGCGAAGCATCTCATCGAACGCACGGAGATTGAGCACGTGCTGATGGTAAATCTTCCGAAAGAGAGATCCTGTATGCACCTGGATACAGTCTTCACATTCGCCTCCGATACAGAATGCTTGACGTTCCCGCCGATCGTTGATCTGGATGGACTGAACAACATTGTCAGTTATAGTGCTGGAACGGGCGGAGCCGAATTTCAGATGATCACCCATCAAAACCTGCAGGCGGGTTTATCCGAATTGCTGGGGCGCGATATCGACTTCATACCGTGCGGGGGGGATGATCCGCTCAGCCAGCGACGCGAACAGTGGACCGACGGGGCTAATTTGTTCGCTCTGGCACCGGGCGTCGTTGCGGGATACGATCGGAATATCAGAACGTATGAGGAAATGACCAAACGTGGGTATCGGGTAGTATCCGCCGAAGGTTTTCTTTCCTATCACAAAGAAAGCGCGTTTGAGCCGGGTGATAAACTTGCGATAAAGCTCAATGGTCATGAGCTGTCGCGTGGTCGTGGCGGACCGCGTTGTATGACCATGCCTCTATCGCGAGAGCGGGCCCGGGATTAGCGCGTAGGGAATACTGAGAATGCCGTCAGGACACACGCATGGCCTTAGGTAAGCTGCTGGTCGACCACCGCAAATGGATGAAAGCTGCTCTTCGCGAAGCCGACAGAGCACTTGAGGAGGGCGAGGTTCCCGTTGGCGCTGTTGTTGTCCACAGGGATCAAATTGTCGGGCGCGGCCACAATATGGTGGAGCGCCTTCGGGATCCGACAGCCCACGCGGAAGTCATTGCAATTACGGCCGCCTGCGATACGCTCAACTCAAAGTTTCTAAAAGGATGTACGCTCTATGTTACACTTGAGCCCTGCCCGATGTGTGCTGGATCACTAATCCTGGCAAGACTTGATCGACTCGTGTTTGGAGCATTTGACGAAAAGGCCGGCGCCGCCGGTTCGCTTTATGACATCCCACGAGATAGTCGACTCAATCATGTAGTAGAGTCCATCTCAGGCGTCGAAGCTGAAGCTTCAGCAGAGTTACTTCAGGCCTTTTTTCAAAAGAAGAGGCAGAACGCGGGCGATTGACCCGGTACCTCCTTTTTGCACATTGAATAAAGATTTTGGGTCGTAAGTTTACCGCCACGACGTCCTTCTCAGCAATCAATCCCGCCATCAAGCATGAGAATTATGAAAGCAGCGTGCGATCCAGGTAATTCCACCGCGAAGGCTCTTTTGGTCCGTGCACTTGCGCTTGTCGGTGCGTTAGCGTTCGTCAGTGACGTGTCGGCACAGTCGTTCGTGCTCAAAACCGTAGACGCCGGTTTCGACGAGCTATCGGGCCTGAACGGCGTATCGGTGGCCGATTACGACCTGGACGGCGATCTGGACGTCTACTTCGTCAGCTATCTGGAGCACGATCCGAATCTCAGTGACACCTGGAATCGCCTTTACAGGAATAATGGAGACAAAACATTCACCGACGTGACCGAGGCAGCCGGGCTCACTGCGCGTGTCGTTGAGGGATACGACCGGCGTGGCATGGGCAATCAGTTTGGATCCGCATGGGGTGATTATGACAACGACGGAGACCCCGATCTCCTCCTGACCAACGTCGGAACGGAAATCCTGTTTCAGAATAATGGAGACGGTACGTTCTCGGATGCGACTGACATCGCTGGAATAGGGGGGCCCGGTGGAGTCGATGATATTTTCGAGTCTTCCAGCGCGGTTTGGTGGGACTTCGACGATGATGGAGATCTTGACCTGCACGTTGCCGCCTGGATCGGTTTCAACCGGATGTATGAGAACAATGGAGACGGTACTTTCCTCGACGTATCAGACTCGAGTGGTCTAAAAGATGATGCCCGTACATGGACGGCAGTACCTCTAGACGTGAACAATGACGGTCTGATGGACCTGTATCTGGTCAACGATTTCTCTCCGAATACCATGTATGTAAACAATGGGGATAGAACTTTTTCAGATGAAACTGCGAATCGTGGTCTGGGTAACCCTGGACACGGAATGGGCGTCACGGTGGAAGACTATAATGGCGATGGCTTCTTTGATATCTATGTCACCAACATTTTCGAAGAGGGCATCGAGTGGAACCCACTCTATACGAATGATGGCACGGGTCACTTTTCGGACGAATCAAAGGCCCTGGAAGTCGATAACGCCGATTGGGCGTGGGGAACAGAATGGTTTGATTCCGACAATGACGGTGACCTTGATCTCTACGTTGCGAATGGATTTATTTTACAACCCGCATTCGAAAATCGACTTTTCCTGAATGCCCTTTCCGATACAGGAGTGGTATCGTTTTCGAGTATCTCGGGTGATGCGGGTACGAATGGTACAGCTCAAGCTCGTGGACTTGCCGTATTTGACTATGATGACGACGGGGATTTGGATTTACTCGTAGCCAATCACAAAGCATCGCCACTCATCGACGTCGACGATCCCTGGCCGTACCTCTACGAGAATATCAGCCCAGAATTGAATTGGATCAAAATCGACCTCGAAGGCACGACTTCGAATCGAAACGGATTCGGTGCGACCATTCGCCTCACAACCGATCAAGGGACCTCGTATCGACACAACGACGGCGTCGGGTTTCTGTCTCAGAGCGTTCGACCTATACACTTTGGCGTCGGTTCTGCAGCACTCATCGATGAAATTCAGGTGTCGTGGCCAAGTGGCCGTGTTGAATCGTATTCTAACATATCAATCAATCAAACGATACACCTATTGGAGGGACAGGGAATCCCTACCCATACCGACGTTCCCTCCGTTCTTCCCGACAGTAATGGTCCCGTCTTACTCTCTGCATTCCCCAATCCAGTCAGGAATAGATTGACCATTGAGTTCGAGTCCACTGGATCGCGAATCGTGTCCATTGAGTTGTTCAATCTGCTTGGACAAATCGTGCGCTCTACCGAAGTGTTATCCAGTAATGCGGGTGTTCATCGTACGAATTTTGATTTGAACGGTCTGTCTCCTGGCCTTTATTACTACAGGCTATCTGACGATGATAGGCGGAGCTTATCTCCAGCTCACTCATTGATCAAGCTTCGATAATAAGGATCACAGCCTAGCACTTCGCTTACGACAGACGCATTAGAAAAGGGGCGGTGCTGATTCAATCAGCACCGCCCCTCTCTTCTCTACACCAGGTAAGAAACTTCCAGCTTATAGACCAATCGATACAGTGAAGTACTGAAGGTCATCGCTAAAGAAGTCGACTGGCACGATGGCGTAGTCGATCTTCACGTCCGTCCCACCGAAATCAAGCTGCAGGCCGGCTCCGTAGCTCAAGCCTGTGTACATCGTCTTGTCCAGATCTTCGGTTGCCCGGTAGCCGCCTCTGAGATAGAAGAGGTCCTGGAATCCGTATTCCACTGCAAGTGAGTACTGATCTTGATCGAAGGAATTCGACCGGAAGTTACCTAAGAATGTGACGACGCTTGCGGCCCCAAGATTCCTTGAGTATGCAGCGCCGAAGTTGAGCAATGTAGGCAGCTGAACGCCTTCCGACTCGAACGCCAGCGCGTTGTTGTTGGCACTTGGTTCCTGATCGCCTACGCGAGCCTGTCTGATAAGACCATTACCAGAATACGTAAGCTCCGTACCCACATTCTTAAGAGCGACACCCATTCTCAGCCCAGATTCACCTACTACGTAGGTCATTCCGGCGTCGAATGCGAATGTCGATGCACTGACGTCGTCAATGCTCTCGCTTATGATTTTGATCGTTGTTCCCGCAGAGATTCTGTCCGTAAGCTGTTTAGCGTACGTGAGTCCTGCAGTTACATACGACGCGTCAAACGTTATCGCTGAAATTTCAGGTACGGCCTCTGTTTGCTTAAACAGATCGTTTCCGAAATCCCACGATGCGATCGTTAACGCGATGCTGCTACTGGGGCTAATCGTCTGGGCGATACCCAGGTAATTAACACCAATGTTTGCAACGTATTCGAGCCGACTGAACATGGCTTCCGTTCCCGTATTGAGTGCAAGACCCGCGGGATTAAAATAAAGTGCCTCCAGTCCACCCATTCCAACAACTCCACTTGCCGTGGCACCTCCAAGTGCCGTCGAGCGTGCGGTCAGCGGAACGAGAAGTTCACTGGCACCTGCAGTTCCGGCACGTTCACCGGACTGTCCGAGTGATCCACCGCCTGATCCAACATCCTGTGCGATCGCAGCTGGTGCGGTCAGAACTACGAGGCAAAACACCACAAAGCCAATCGGCAGATATTTTGCTTTCTCCATGATACCGTACATAGGATAAATCCTCCTTGTCTTCGTGCTAATAGTATGTAGAACTGTTGTCTTCATGACATTAGCTCCGTTAGAAGGTGTTTAACTGAATGCGCTTCTTGATCGCTGCGAACTTAATCACTTTCGATCCAACGCCCTTCACGTCAACATGAATCAAGTACATACCGCTCGCAATGGGTAGACTGTTATCTGTAGTCAGATTCCAGGACTGATTGCGAACGCCTTCTGGTTTTAAGATGGTCTTGATCAAGCTGCCGTTCAGAGCAAAGACGCTAATGACCGTTTCTTCAACCGGCATACCGGTGAAACGAACCTCGTCAATCAGCTGACTACGCTCGTAGGCGGAGGAGCCCTTGTATGGGTTCGGGACGATTCCGATCAAATCAAGATCGTCTTTCTTCTCAGCAAGACTCATCTCTGAGATACCAAAGCCCGTAGTCGTAAACGTGAATGAGTCACCCGGTTGACTTGGATTCAGTGTCGTGATCCTGAACGTTGTTCCCACTTCTGGACGCTGGATATCGTATGGCGGTGCACTGCCCAAGTTATGGACCATTACCGTCATACGGCCGAATACCTCGGCGCCAATATCACCAGCCCCGAAGAAAAAGGCCTCGTAGCCGCTTTCGCCAGGAGTACGATTCGGAGCTACTCCGTCGTCCGAAGGCTCGTACCAGTAGAACGCGTCCGTCTGGGGATCGTTGTCCGCACCAGAAACGGCTGAATCTCCACCGAACTCGATAACATCAAGAGGGACACCTGTTGCATCATGGTCGGCACCACCACAGGTTACACAGACGATGGGCACCATCCGGTAATCATCACTGGCGTCATCCGGCGTTCCGACTCCGACGTTCCATAGCTCTACGCCGCAGTCGAAGACGTCAACTCCGTCCCAGGGATCCCAGCACAAGTCGCCGTCACCTGCTGTCGTCCATCTCATTTCGTAGTCGAAGGACCCGATCTCGTCGTCCACGCCGGCGCCGCGTGTCCAGCGGCCTATCATGGACGAAGGACTACTTCCGCCACCCTGAGCAACAATGCCGACACGCCAGTTGCTTGTTGATTGGGCATAGCCAGTGGTAGGCCTGTCTGGAAGATCTCCAGGATGAGGCATGCCGCCCCAACCATAGGTACCCATATCCGGAGGATCAAGCACGCCTGATGCATTGGCAACAATCTCGATCTTGGCAAAGCCGGGTTCCGGTCCAGTAACACTGAACTGAAGACCATCAAGAACGACTACGTTTACACGTTGCGGGGCGCGGTCGCCGGTTACGGATCCATCAAACAGAACCGTAATGCCGGAATCGTCACGCCGCGTGATGTCGTAGGTGATCACTTCTTCCGCACCCTTGCGTCCAAGCTCAACCACCCGGACCACAGGATCCTTTTCATTCGGATCTACAGTTACGCTGGCAACAGATGATCGTTTACCCGTTGTCTTTTCTATCGTATAAAAAAGCACCTGGTATTCGGCGCCCTCTATGATTGCTCCCGGATTGACAATGTCAGCTGTTACGACACCCTGTCCTACTCCAACGAGATCAGCCACGAAGTCTGCCTCAGCAAATGAGATGGCTGCGTCACGGGCATCGTCCGAGATGTTAAACTCAGATGGTTGCGGAATTACCTCAACCCGCTGAATCGGGCTGGGATAAATTTTCGGGAATGACGGCTCATTGTAGGCGTAAGCCTGAACACCGAAGTAGTACGTCTGAAAGTTGATCAGACTGGGAATGGAGTGCCATGTCTGAACCCCACTATCCGTACCAGAAGCCACAATAGATGTGGGCTTGAACGGAGCACCATCAATCACCTCGGTGACATCATTCACAACGTCATAGGTGGCAATGACTTTACCGATCTGGTCGGCTATCTCGGCGAACTGATAAACCTTGTAACCCTCGAAGTCATAGTTCGGATTATCGAACGGAGCAAATGGATCTTCCGCCGAATATGATTCAAGATAGTTATTCGATCGACCAGCCCGGTTGGACCATTCGAGAATGATCTGATTATTCAATTCCGTCACGGTTACATCCGGAGCATCCGGAGGCTGCGCCAACTGGAAGTTCACGTCAAACGCAGCCTGAGCGACTGCATCAGCATCGCGCATTGCGTTAACGGAGTCCAGATTGTCATCCCCTTTTCCAAAGGCGAGTCCAAAGATAATCTCCTGCTGGTCGCCGGGATTAATCGTGAATGGACCTGTGGAGAGTACGAATCGACGGTCACCAGGCTCAATGGACGTCCCCTGACCATCGGAGTTGACCTCCGACCAGAACTGTTTCGTTGCCGGGTCGCCCGGGAACATGAAATTGGTCGGGTCTTCTGAGAAGTCACGGCCATTACCACCAAAGGTAATTCGCTTACCGTCTTTCCATTCAGCCTTCATGTACCCATAGTAGTGAGGACCCGTCGTCGGGTCTTCCGTGACACCACCACCGTTGTTGTAAAACACAAACGATGTCATCTCCAGATTCTTGAAATCTGGAACGGCGACTCCGCTCACGTAAGCAGTATCTCCCGGGGCCGGAACGATTGGTCCCTGGAAGAAATCGTAACCGACAGCCGGTGGAGGGGTACCGTACCCTTCGCCACCGCCATCCTCGTTGTCGGAATTGTACACAAAACCCACACCGAGTGAGGTATCCGAACCAACCCAGTCATCATCGAAGTCGCCCAGGTCGGGATCGGAGAAGATGCCCATATACGATTCCGTCAGAGGTACATCTCCCTTGTAAAAAAGGTTGTACTTGTAGAACGTCGCATCACCGAGAGCACCCGCCGTGTTGAATGCAAATGCCGAGACCTGGACTTCAATACCGATCGGAGGTGCGTCGGTCGAGTTATGAATGTTACCCCGGTCGTTCATAATCCACCAGACCGTCTGATCACCCAGAATGTCCGGGCGTTCACCTGCACCGAGATCGATCGTACGACCGACACGACTGGCGAAAGGCTGATCAAGCAGATTGACTTTATTACCGTCGGCGTCCACCGTAGGAGCACCGAGTCCTGTTGGCCAGTCTGCGAGGTCTGGAATGGCACTCCCAGTAGCTTCAAAGTCTGCGACGTTTTCGCGACTGACCTTGTACACGCGGTCATAAACCACGCAGTCTACAGGAGGATTGCCTGCATCGTCCAGGGGACCTGCCCAGTATTCATTATTGCCGTACCGGGCAGCAGCAGCACGAAGCTGCCCACCAACCTGACCAGCAAGCCAAATACCCGATGCGAAGATCGCATTCGAGCCACTCCCTTTGGGAATTTCATACACGTGAGGCTCTCCTCTGTAGAACAGGCCTCCCGTGTTAAGGATTCGTGCACGAACGTTGTTGATGTCAAGGAACTGCTCACCCAACGAACGCGGACACGTACTGACAGCCTGCGCCTGTACTGTTGGCGTTTCTCCAAAGAGAAACACACCCAATATGGCAAGTAGGCTTAGTTTCTTAAAGTATCGCATAGTACTGTAACTACGTCTTCTATTGTTAAAAACTGATTTCCAAACGCGTGCCGGTTAACCGGTCCAGCACAGTTGCCGGACCGGTCTTTGACACTTTAATGTGCTTAGAAGTCAACACGCACACCGATTCGGGTGAGCCGCGGGAATCCAACCCAACCGATTGGGCGATTCCGATGTCGATAAATCTTTTCAGCTCCTACGGGCTTGTCCGCGAGGAACCGAGCTCCTTCAGGTGTAGCAAGGAATCCATCATTGTCTGGAAGACCTGTAAACCTCCAAACGCCGTTGGTATTCGTCGTATCCAGCAGGTTCTGAATCCAGATGAAGGCAGAGAGTGATGTACCCTGACCTATTCTGAATCGTCGATCAAGACGAATGTCGATTCTGGAGTTACCCGGCATACGGTCGCCATTAATCACGCCGCGTGGGTTGGCGGCACGAGCCGCACCGGCCAGGTTAAATGGCTCCTCAACTGCTGTATAAGGGAATCCGCTTCCTGCGGTGAAAAGAACGTTTAATCCGAAATTTTGCAACAGTTTCGTGCCTGCAATCGTCGGACCTTCGCCCTGTCCAAAGCGATAGTCAATAGAAGCGTTCACCTTATGGCGCTGATCGAAGTCAAGTGCACTGATGAAGTTTGGAGGCGTTTCGTCCACCCAAACAATCGTGCTGGTCGAACGATCGCTTGAACCCGTGCCGTCTGCAAATGCCAGTGTATAGTTGACGTTTGCCGACAGGCCGCCGGTTCGGCGAAGGTCGAATCCAAACTCAACACCCTTGACCGTTCCGAAGTCTACGTTCTCGTACGAGCTGTAAACACTTGGCGCAGCACCGCGAACCTCGCGAAGCTGAAGCAGGTTCTCGATCTGTTTGAAGAAACCAGAAATCGTGAACGCAGCTCGTGCGCCTACGCGCTGACGGAATCCGAGTTCGTACGCCGTGGTTTTCTCAGGCTTGAGGGCAGAATTGTTAAGACCACCTGTTCCCGAGTAGGCACCGAGAGTCGCGAAATTACGACCGGTTGGACGCTGCGATACCACGCCGTAGCTGGCAAAGAACAGCGCCTGGTCTGTGACCGGAAAACTCACGCCAATACGCGGCATGACGTTGACTTCCGGATCGTAGTCCGTGAACATGTCGGCCGTAATATCGCCATCTGTCTGTTTCGGCTTCCCTGCCAGGATGATGTCTCCAGGATTGCCTGCTTGACCATCCGGTTTCCAAAATCCACCATCCCGGTCGCGATAACCAACGACATCGTCACCGGAGAAATAGACGGCGAAATCCGTACCGATATTGGACGGACGTCCGGCAACCGATCCAGCGCGCACAACCGGGCGACGTGAGAATCTGTCGATGAGTACACGCGTATTGTTGTCAAAAACATCGACACGTAGACCGAGGTTCAGCACGATGTCGCGAAACTCAATCTTGTCCTGGATATAACCGCCGTAATAAATCGGCTCGTAAGGGAGTTCATTGAAGCACTCAAGCGGCTTCGTTTTATCGTTCTGACGATCCAGGAAGCAGTCGAAGTTTTCCGAATCAATCTCGTTTTCTCCCCGAATGTCAAAACCAATGTTCCCATTCCAGTTGTTCAGCAACCAGTTTGGAATCTGGTCATAGGACGAGAAGCCAGCTGCCGGAAGATCAGGGTCGGTAGCTGAAATCTGTTCTGGCCCGTCGGCATCCGACGCATACCTTGAATAAAGGTCTGCGCGTGTGCTCCAACTACGCTGCGTACGCGTTTCGTATTCTCCGCCGAACTCGAGCTGGTGCATACCAACCTGTGTCGTCGCAGAAGCCGTAAACCGGAACTGGTTGTTGTGGAACTTCGAATACGTATTGAAACGACCACCCGGTGCCGTGAGCATGGTTGCGACAACCTCATCGGAAGTGGCCGGACCGGCCCCGTCGTCGTACTGATTCGTGTACGTCGGGATCAGAGTCGGATTGTCGTTGCCGTCTAGACGGACGGGGTCTTCAACCAGTGCCAGGTTTTTGTAACCGCTGAGCGTCAAGAACTCGGGATGCTCGAGGTCACCGTAATTGAAGAAGTCCTCGTAACCGGTCCCGAAACGTGGATCGTATGTCTCTCCCACACGATCTGACCAGTCAATCTGGAGCTGGTAAAACGTTTTGTTGGAGAGATAATGCGTCCATGTCCCGAAGAGCTGTACATCGTCGCGCGTGAAGAAATCAGCCATCTCAGAGCCGAAAACAA
>BTQE01000021.1:0-35052 GCA_036985715.1 Rhodothermia bacterium | reverse complement strand
AGATGGTTGGAAAATCGAGCCGCCAGTTCCAAGTCGTGAAACGCACCGATTACCGTCTTTCCTTCCGAAATGAACGCCTGAACTCGATACAGAAATTCGTACTGGTGGTGCACATCAAGGTGGGTTGTGGGTTCATCCAGCAACAGGATATCCGCTTCCTGGACGAGGGCCTGGGCCAAAAAAACCCTTTGCTGCTCACCACCGCTGAGCGAGGACATGTTGCGTTCGGTGAAACCGTCGAGGTCCACGAGTGAGAGCGCCTCCGATACTCGGTCAAGATCCGTTTTCTCATACACTGACAGAAGCGATTTGTGTGGAGATCGGCCAAGGAGCACCAATTCATCTACACGAAAGTCGAACGCCAGGGCGTGGGTCTGTCGAACCAGAGCCAGTCGTTTCGCTCGTTCGCGCGGTCTATAATCACGTATCTCTCGATCCAGCAGCCTTAGAGAGCCGCGATATTCGAGAAGACCCGCGAGCGTGCGCAACAGCGTCGTTTTTCCGGCACCATTGGGACCCAGAAGACCGATCCACTGACCACTGTCCACCTGAAAATCGAGACCGTGCAGAATCTCCTTTTTCCCCAATTCTACTGTCAGTCCTGATGATGAATAGGTGGTCATTTTTCCGGGGGGAATTGCTGAGAATTATTGCTGAGAATTATTGCTGGAGAAAATTGCAGGCACAAATTGCTGGAGAATATTACCGGGTGAAGTCATTTCGGAGAATTTCGCTCAGAAATTTCGACTACCTCATTCGACCCATGCGAAACCGCCCGTAAGAAAAGCGCGTTTGTGATGACCGCTACTCGACTCCACTAGATTACGACTGAACCAGAATACGATTGCCCCCAGATTCATGCTTAGACTTTCCACTGTCATTTTTCTAGGCATTCCACTGAGCCTTCTGCTGTCATCCTGCGACTCGCAAAAACAGCAGAACGATTTCGTCGACGATGCGGGTCGTCCACCATCGGGGTTCACATCCACCGACGCAGACGGGATTGTCGTTTCCGAGGACGAGGACGATTGGCGGACGGCACCCATCTATTTCGGCAAGGTCCGAATCGACCCCGCGTATCCCAATCCGAGTTTCGGCCAGTTTGTGACGGTTCCGGTTTCAATCCAGGAATTTAATGCAATCCAAGGCGGCCTGGTGCTGCGGGCATCGGGCGGCGATGGCCGTCTTCTTCTCCTTGCAGAGATACTAAACGCTTCCCAACCAGGCGCCTATATTCTTCGATTCAGTCCTGCAATTTTGGGAAGGACCGGGTTGATCCGGCTCCTGATTTTCGATCGTTTGGGTGAACTCGTCTCTTATGGCGACATCAAAATTCAGTAGACGGGTCGTTGGTATCGCCCGTTCTACAGCCCTTCAGCCGCGAGCATTGAAACAATTCCGGCATAGAACTCGGTAGAATCGAACGTGCCTGACGGCGTTAGATCTACTCCAACCTGTTGGGAATGGTCGGCATCGACCGTGCCCAGATACGTTCCCCATTTCGCAGACTCAACCGAGACAAACCCATCGTTGACACCCTCACGCTTGTAAATCAGAATATTCTGTGGGCGAAGCAGGGGATTGATCCCGCTGTCTGTTCCCTTTCCGGCCCGGCCGGCGTACGACCAGTAGCGTACACTTTCGTGATCCTGAATTTGACGATTAAACGTTCCCGTTACATGAGCCGGAGTCAGATCGCGTACAGCGCGATGGAAGTCCGCACTGCCGCCCTCCAACACAGAACTACCCGCCCAATTGGCCGCATCCGTGAGCCATCCCTGAACCCGTTCGGGCGATTCCAAAACTATATCAGCAAGCGACGATCCACGGTGTGGCGTGGACATGGTCACAAGCGAGGCAACAGAGTTGTGCATACCTAACTCGGATATCATGAAGCGGGCGTCCAGCCCGCCCATCGAATGGGCAATCAAATTGATGGCATCTGCCCGAGTCTCCTCCAGAATCTTTCCAATTCGATCCTGCCACATTTCGGCTCGCACCGGAACGGTGTGGTACGGAGAGACATTCGGAGCATAAGCGGGTACGCCCCGGAGTCGGAGATAAATGGCTTCGTCGTGAAGATGGCCGCCTCTAAGAAAGATGGCCAACATGCCGAATCCGTGCATCAGCACGACCGGGTAGCGAACCGGTATGACGGCCGGCTGCGGAAATTCATCAAGCCCTGCAATCCGTTTGAGTGCGTTCCTCGTGAGTTCGACAACGGGCTGCTTTTTGTTTTTTAGCTGCATTAGAATGCCGAGAAATACTCAAGCGGGATTCCGTATCCGAATTGAAGAACAAGAGCCATGGACGCAGCTGCCCCAACCGGGGCGGCCAGATTATCATCGATGGGCCACGGAACGATCTCGGCGAGGGCTCCGACCGTCGTTCCGACACCAAGCGCAAGGAGAGGGAAAGAATAGGGCGCGACCGGAATAATCCCCCCTCCGCCGATTAAAAGCGCAGTCGCGAAACCAAATACAAAATACGCAGCGGAGCCCTCAACGGAACAACCCGATCGTCCCCATTTGTGGTGTCCTATCCGACGGCCGATCATGGCGGCTGCGCCGTCTCCAATCATGCACACCGAGAACATCGTCACCACGATTCCCGTTTCAAAGGTCAGAAGTAACAACGTGAAAGCCATAAACGTCCATGTGGCGCCATTCAGGATGACGGGTTCTCCCACGGCGGGTAGCTCGTGCGACCGCATCATACTTCCGAAAAAGCGCTCGATGAACAACTTGAATCGGGGCGAGCGGACACGAAAATAGTCGGCTCCCACCGCGCATAGAGTGAGAGGGATCATGATGGTCAACGCAACCACGACTCCAAACGTCCATGCAACCAGCGGCATGATCAGCGCAAAAACATGGGTTAACTTCCGGAATGTTTCGCCCGTGAGCGAAATTCCTGCTTCTGTACCGGGAGCCTTGGACATAGATTGAGATCGATTTCCTTTCTGAATCGCCGATCATCGGAAACAACATGGAACCCGTGACCTCCGTACACGATCCTCACAGAAGGACGGAAACTACGGATTACCCAACTCTAATGGGACTGTATGATAGACCGGTAAGTCAATCTCATAATTGAGCAATTTGGACCCACTTTATCTCGATAATCATATCCTGGTGGTCAACAAGCCACCAGGCATGTTGTCGCAGGCGGATCGAACAAAGGACGTCGATGCACTTACGTACTGGAAGGCCTACATCAAGAAGGAATTCGATAAACCCGGCGACGTATATCTGGGGCTCGTCCATCGTCTCGATCGACCTGCGTCGGGTCTGATGATTTTTGCTCGGACGTCGAAAGCCGCAGATCGACTATCCCGCCTGTTTCGCGAGCGCGAAGTAAAAAAGGAATATCTTGCCATCATCGAGAAAGAGGTCACAGGCGGCCAGACCTTGATCGATCATCTGATCAAGGAAAATGAAAGGGTGAGAATTGCCGAAGCGTCTGAAAAAGATGCCCGGTTTGCAGAGCTCAGTTTTACACCCCTGAAATCGTGGGGCGGGCTCACACTCTTGTCGGTCCAGCTCAAGACCGGTCGACCCCATCAGATCAGAGTCCAACTGGCCTCCCGCGGAATGCACATTATGGGTGACTTTCGATACGGTGCCTCTCGAGAATTGGATGGTAAAAACCTCGCCCTCCATTCCTATCGACTCCGGTTAACACATCCCGTTCGGAAAATGGAAATGAATTGGACGTGCCCGGTCCCTGAAAGTTGGCCTGGCGAATTATCCCCTCAGGATGAGAAGTAGTGCTTCAGTTGTGAAAGCGTCTCGGGAGACGTCACGTCGTCTCTAACTACCACGCCTCGATCGAGCAGTGTAATCCGCGAACAAACATCAGTAACGTGGCCCAGGTCATGGCTCGAGATAATCATCGTCATGTTCTTCTCTAGAGCCAACCGCCGTATATGCTGTTTCAATCGGATCTGCGATGGCGGATCCAGATTGGAAAACGGCTCATCCAGAACGAGTAATTCAGGGCCGGGAAAGAGAGCAGATACAATGCCCACTTTTTTAGCATTCCCGGTTGAAAGCTCGCGGATAAATCCAGAATCGGGCTCGGTTTCGAGGAATGGAAGAAGATTTGTGTACGGAGCGATCGCCTCTTCTACCTGGCCATTCTCAAATCCGTACACCGTTCCGATAAACTTGAAATACTCGAGTGGCGTTAGGAAATCGATCAGAAACGTACTGTCGAGATATGATCCTGTTTGGGCCTTCCACGTGTCGTAATTCGATACGCATTTTCCACCGATTAAGACCGATCCTGTATCAGCCTGAAGCAGGTCCAGCACGAGTCGAAGAAATGTCGTTTTTCCCGCACCGTTACTTCCAACGAGACCGATAACATCGCCCGGTTTCGCCGACCAGAGGGGTACGTTCAGCGCAGTCTTCGTCCCGTATTTCTTCGTTATGTTTTTGAATTCAACGTACATAGAAACGGAAGCCCTGTGCCATTCGGTACTTTCTCGACGTCAACCCGCGCGCAAAAAATCGTGTCCAAAACTCGGTTGCCAACAGGCTCAAAGTCCCTACGCCGGCCAGGATAAAGAGTGCTGTAACAGGTCGGTTCGGCATCGCCGCCATTAGCAGGGTCGGCGGAAGAGCTGTGGGAAAAAACCAGAGCCAGTGTCGAATGGAAAAGCCCTCATAATTGAAGATACTTCCGCTTTTCTCAATATCTACGGCCTGACGATTTCTAGTGGCCAGTTCCATCACAAGAACCGTTGTAATGCCGGCGTTGAACACCAGAAACGCGAGATGCAATCCCAGAAGCTCCGGCTTCAGCCAGATGAAGAGAGGAAGAGCAATCAAAAAGAAAAGTACGCAAGACAACTGAAGAAGAATGAGTTTGGCTCGAACGAACGTCCTCATGGGTATGTCTCTGGCCAGGAGTCCATCGAAGTATGTGCTGTCCCAACTAAACATCAGCTGGCCATAATTAAGCGCAAAACCACCCGATGCGAACAGGCCGATAAGGGCGTCGAAAGCGCGGGCATCGATCGTGCTTTTCGCAGCGAGCATGAGGATCAGGTACATCGACGAGAAAAGGCCAGATACCAGGAGATAATGTCTCGGGCGTCGATTTCGCCACATGAGAAGCAACTCCAGGTAAATCAGTTTTCCGGTCAGGCCGAATTTTTTCGGGACAACCACATTTAGAGGGGCACTCCGCTTTTTGGTGGCCGACCATCTTGGAGCCTTTATTGACTTCTTCAGGACGACCGTGGAGACGATCGCCAGGCCAAGGACCACGTTAATAACAAGACCGAAGCTTGAGACGTAGCCGGCCAGAATATGCGAGAAAAGGAAAATGGAAGCTTCCTGAATAACACCTGCTCCCGTGGTCTCATCCACCACAACCACCAGGATAAAGAGCGCCATCAAGGCATAAAAAGCTCCCTGGTATCGTTTCAATAAGCCGCGCAGAATGAGATTCGCGAAATGCGATCCGAGAAGTAATCCGATGACCGAAACTATCCAGAAAATGGGCCCGGCAATGAGTTGGGATGGATTAACGAAACGAATCCAGAATGGAATAAAGAAGATGAGCGGGTAGAAATTGTGCACGCTGAACAGGCTTGAAATCTGAAAAAATGCGATCAGGCGATTTCGCGAAATGGGCAGATGCAGAAAGGGAGTGATCTTCATGCGAGGCGTTTTCTGAAACAGGAACCGCATGAAAAAAAGTGAAATGAAGGCGGCCAACAGATACCTGTTGACGACTCGAACCGGATCTTCTCCCGGAAAAACCCTGAATGCAAAGGCATCAAAGGCATAACCCAATATGAAGAGTGTAAATCCTATATAGAATGCCATTGACAGGATCACAATCCACATAAAAACTCCTTGCTGGGACGAAAACGTCCGTTTCGAAGTTTTCCACTGGTTGCGAAGTAACAACCCAATTGTGGCTATTCCAGAGATAGGCCTCATGCCGTGATAGAGCGCAAAATGATACCTGTGACAGCTGTACGAATGTCGGCTAAAACCTCCAAAACTTTAACGTTTGCGCCGTTTCTTTCGCGATTTCGAACCCGGTTGAACGTTGGGAAACATAAGGTCGATTTCACGTGAGTCCACGTGCGCAGCGACCAGGGCTACGCGAACTGCATCTCCCGGTCGATAGCGCCGTCCGGATTGATATCCCACGAGCGAAAAGGATTGCTCGTTATATTCGTAGTAATCGTCCAACATGTCGCGAACGTGGACCATTCCTTCCACCAGAAGCGAGGTCAGTTCAACGTACACTCCAAATTTTGAAACACTGGAGACGATTCCGTCAAATTCGTCTCCGATGTGGTCGGCGGCGTAGATCACTTTTTTCAACGCGACCGAAGCGCGTTCAGCGTCGATGGCCACCCGTTCTCGCTCTGATGACTGCTCACAGATCTGCTTTAGCTCATCGTCTTCGTAGCCAGGAGCGCCCGTGATCATTCTTTTCACCTGGCGGTGGATGACGAGATCCGGATAGCGGCGGATCGGGCTCGTGAAGTGTGTATAATGTCGGAATGAAAGTCCGTAGTGACCGGTGGTTTCGATCCCATACCGCGCCTTCGCCATAGCCCGTAGAGCCGCATGTTCGATGACCGGAGCCTCCGGTTGTCCTCGGACTGTCTCGAGCAGCACATTGAGATCTCCAGGTTTTACAAGTCCCTCCGTGTGCACCAGTTCATATCCGAAAGCACGGACATATTGGGCCAGATTTCTGAGCTTCTCACGATCGGGATGCTCGTGTATTCTTGAGATGAATACACCGATCTCCGAATCGTTGAGGGACTCTGCAACCACCCGATTTGCCAGCAACATGCATTCCTCAACGAGACGATGCGTATCGAGGCGTTCTTTGGGTCGAATGGTACACGGATGGCCGGTCTCATCCAGTTCGATTTGAACTTCGCTAGCCCCGAAATCGATCGAGCCATTCTTTCTGCGTTCGGATGACAGCATTCGGGCTAACGAGTTGATCTCGGAAAGCGGTTGCCGTAGGGCATGCTTTGAATCCGGGTTGTCCAGGATTTCCTGTGCATCTTCGTACGTGAGTCGGTGATTCGAGTGAATGATCGTCTCATGAAACGATGAGGAAAGGACTTCTCCCTCGCTGGAGAGCTTTAGAATACACGAAAAGGCCAGGCGGTCCGCGTGAGGTAACAGGGAGCAGACGTCCGATGAGAGTTTGTCCGGCAGCATCGGGATCACCCGATCAACGAGATATACGCTCGTTCCGCGTCGATAGGCCTCCTTGTCGATCTCGGAGTTTTCCAGGACGAAATGGCTGACGTCGGCGATATGGACCCCTAATTCGATCTGTCCGTTGGGAAGTGATTCGATATGCAGCGCATCGTCATAGTCGCGGGCATCGACCGGGTCGATCGTAAAGATCACTTTTTTTCGGAGATCGAGTCGGTTCTTCTGTTCCGAGTCGGCTACTGCACCGGTTACTGTACCATCAATTTGGGCAACCTCTTCCTGTACCGATTCAGGAAAATCGGAATGCACACCCTGGCTCATCGCGACGGCAAGGGTCTGGACCCTGGCATCTGTCGACGGCCCCAATACCTTAAGGACTTTACCGTGAATGGCGCCTCGACGATCTTCGAAGGCATCAATCGAGACCACGACCTTGTCTCCCTCGGTCGCTTCGTTCAGATCCTCCATCGAAACGTAAATATCATGGTTCAGGCGCAGGTCGTCAGGAATGACAATGGCATATGACTCGGCGTGATGAAGCGTACCGACGGCAGAGGTTCGAGCTCGCTTTACGACTCGCCGAATCTCGGCAGATTTTCTACGATCTCCTTTAGCCGGTGCAGCGACGCCGATAACGACGGTATCTCCATCAAGCGCCGTATCCAAACGGCGTGCCCGGATGAAGTAATCCTCATCTTCCCCTTCGACCGACACAAACCCGAATCCGTCTCGATGAACGGTAAGAACGCCCTCGATCTCGCTGGTCCGGGGCCTATAAGTCACTTGGCCTCCCTTCACTGAGCCGACGGTACCAGAGGACCGGAGTTCTTCGAGTACTGCATGAAAAAGTCTATAGTCGCGATTGTCTTCGCAATTGAGCCGTTTTGCTAGTTCCTTAGGGCGAAATGATTTCTTCCCGTGGTTCTTAAGGAAATTCAAGACGTCTCGTCGAATACGTTGCCTGCGTGCCAAGTCGTTATCTCCGGTGGCGTTTCGTTTTTCTTTCGTCGGAAATGCGCGAAGCCAGATCCGTCAGCGTGCCCTTCAGCCCCTGCCGAAGGTCGCGTGGCTCGAACCCGAGTTCAGACCGGGCTTTTTCGAAAGAAGCTATGATTGAGGTACCGGCCGACGAGGACAGCGCCTCGGCCGAATAGTGGGGGGGAATCTTGATGATGGGCTCAAGGGCACGAGAGAACCTCGATGCGAATCTCAATAAACCAGTACCGAGATGAATCGGGGGAGGGCGTCTACGGGTGATCCGCGCGGCCTCTTCGAGCGCTTCGATAAATGTGTGAGTGGGCCCAGACAGGTTGTATGACTCTCCAGTCGTGCCTTTCTCCATCGCCAATAGATGCCCGGTTACGACGTCGTCGACATGAACCCATGAAAGCGCTGCCTTGGATGGAATCATTGGAAGACGGCCGCGAAGAAAATCCTTGAACATGAGGGAAATCGAGCTTTGGTCGCCCGGGCCATATACCGAAGAGGGTAAAACAATGATCAGCGGAAGACCGTCAAAGATCATCGATCTTGCAACGTGGTAGTGAGCCTCCCATTTCGTACGAGCGTATTCGCTGAGGTGAGGGCCGTCGTGGTGATAGGATTCGTCCGCAAGAATTCCTTTCGTGTCTGAATTAATGACGATTGAACTCGTATAAACCCCTCTCGGAATTCGCAGCTCCCTCATCGTCTCAAGCACATTTCGGGTGCCGCCGACGTTGATAGACGCCATCAAAGAGTGACTTCGAAGGCCAAATTCATACTTGGCCGCAATATGGAAAACGCCGTCGGCCCCTTGCATGCCCGCCGCGATGGTTTGGCGATCCGTGATATCTCCCTGAAAAATATGGGCACCCAGGGCTTTCAGATCCCTGGCTTCGTGGGGCTTACGAACCATTGCTGCCACGTCGTGTCCACACTCAAGCAGGCGCAGCGCCAGTCGGCGGCCGATAAAGCCGGTGGCACCGGTTAGAAAGTATCGCATGGGGCTGGGGTGTTTAGATCTACGAACTCACGAACCAGTTAATACGCCATAGACGGATCGTGCATCACTGGAAGAGATTTCGTGTTCAGCCCTGCCTACCCTAACCCTGACCGGTCCGTCGTCGGTCGGCTGGTTGACCAGCGTAATCCGTACGCGGGGTAAAATCCCGAGCGATTCCAACCTCGCGAGCAATGCAGGGTCGGAATCGGCCAGTCTGTGAACGAGTATGGACTCTCCTTCAGAAAACGTCGTCAACGGATCCGTTGAAGAAGGAGGGACACTTCCGTCCCTCGAAGGGATGGGGTCTCCGTGGGGATCATGGGTGGGGTATCCCAGCATTTCATCCAGACGATCCTCAAATTCTTCTGAGATGTGATGCTCCAAGCGTTCGGCCTCATCGTGCATCTCTCGCCAGTTATACCCCATAATCTCCTTAAGGTACGTCTCGAGTAACCTGTGGTGCCGGATGATCTCGAGTGCAATTTTCCCACCCGCCTCGGTGAGCGTCACACCGTGGTAGGCCGTGTGCGTAACCAGACCCATCACTGAGAGCCGCTTGATCATATTTGTGACAGAAGCCGATGAAACATCCAGCGTTTTGGCAATCTCGGTCGTCGAGACCGGATCTCCACTGTGGAGTTTATAGATCGCCTTCAGATAATCTTCTACGGCTTGACTGAGCATGGTGGGATTTGCTGCGTATTGGAAACGCCCATACCATCTTTCGTCGAACCGGTTTCAGAGAAAATGTGCGGTTGCCCGTGAGGCGTCCTCAAGAAACCAGTCCATAGTACGAGAGCTCACGGCCGCAATTTCTGCGGATAGGCATGGCTGATGAGGGCTCGGGCCAAAATTCGAGTGGGATCAATGATGACCGGGTCTTGAAGAGAATCCATTTCAATAGCCAGGGGTAGCTCCGTACACCCCAGAATCACTGCCTGGGCGCCGCGTTCTCGAAGGTTTTCTATCGCTTCAAGAACCGTGGACCGGGCTTGACTCGTGACGGGACTCGAATTCGATTTGATGCCCCATTTCGGATCGGAAATGGCCGACTGCAGGGAGCCCTCTGCAATCGATTCGTCTGGTAGAACGGGAATCAAACCGGCAGATTCGATTCGATCATCATAGAGCCGAAATTGATAGGTCCCGGTGGTTGCAAGGATTCCGACACGGGAGACGTCGGGACAATGCTCCCGAATGAACATGAGGGTCTCATCGATCATGTTTAGCAATCGAATGTCGGGCGCGACCGTTTTTTGGCATTTCACGAGTTCGTCGAATATCGGAGCGCCATGAGCCGTATTGCATGCCATTCCAACGACCGTTACTCCCAGGTCCGACATCAGTGCAAGTTGCCGCGAGAGCTCGACTGCGGGGTTAAGGGTGATTTTTCCCAACAGGAAGTCGGTTCTGTTCGGTACGTGCTCAGGCATCGAGAACAAAACCACCGGAAGATGATCCTGGTCATTCACAGCGTTTGTTTCGGCGATTATTTTCGATGATAGGTCGAGACCAGCTTGCGGCCCCATCCCTCCCAGGATTCCTATCAGTGGTTGTCGAGTCTCCATCGAGTCTGCTTGGTAATGTCGAGTCAGCAATGTTCAGTCAGCACTGTTCATTCAGCAATGTTCATTCGGCAACGATCGGGCGGCAACGATCGGGCGGCTGCGTGATTATATTCGATCGGCTGGATCACTCACCGTTGAAGTACAATTGGTCAATAAATACGATACCCCTGTTCAATAAGTACGATGTAATGGAGCAAGTCACCATTCATTTCAATTCATGTTGGACTCGCCGGACGATAGAACGATCGGTTCTTCTGGCGTTCCTGGTTTGCGCAATCGTATGGCCTGGTTCTGTGCAGGCCTCAGCAAGATCGAGCAACACCGCCCGTCAGCAGCAGGCGAAGCCACGAGCACGCGAGCTCGGAGTGGCGCCCGGAGTTCTGAATCCTGGTCCTCTGAATGCCATAACCGATGTCTCGGGGGTCCTTGTTTCCCATGTCACGCTCATAGAAGGCACAGACGTGCGGACAGGCGTCACGGCCATCCTGCCCCACGGCGGCAATCTTTATCAGGAAAAAGTGCCGGCAGGATTCGCAGTAGCGAACGGATATGGGAAATTTGTTGGCACCACACAAATTCTGGAACTGGGGGAAATCGAGACCCCGATTGTCTTGACCAATACGCTCTCGGTACCAGAAGGGATGGAAGGAATCATTGAATGGACACTGGATCAGGAAGGAAACGAACGTGTGCGCTCTGTAAATGCGGTGGTGGGGGAGACGAATGACGGATTCCTGAACGATATTCGTGGGCGACATGTCCGTACAGCCCATGTTGTTGAAGCCATCAACAATGCGCGATCGGGTCCTGTTGTCGAAGGCTCGGTGGGTGCCGGGACAGGTACGATTACGTTCGGTTGGAAAGGAGGAATAGGGACGAGTTCTCGTCTTCTACCCGATAGACTGGGAGGCTGGACGGTAGGAGTTCTGGCTCAGACTAATTATGGAGGAGTATTGCAAATCGACGGTATACCGATAGGCAAAGAACTCGGAAAGTACTATTTGAAGGGTGCGACCGGTTCGGGAGACGCCGATGGATCCGTCATTCTCGTGGTGGCGACTGATGCACCGGTTTCCGATAGGAATCTGACACGGCTCGCACGACGCGCGCTTGCAGCAATAGGCCGAACCGGTTCTCCCGCAACCAACGGATCTGGAGACTATGCCGTTTCGTTTTCGACGGCCGAATCTGTCAGGAGGACACCGGACCGACGGTCGGCTGAATCTACAATCAGCGAGCTGCCGAACGGGTCTATGTCACCGCTTTTTCAAGCTGCGATGGAGGCGGCCGAGGAGGCCATC
Organism: Rhodothermia bacterium; assembly: GCA_036985715.1. GTDB lineage: Bacteria > Bacteroidota > Rhodothermia > Rhodothermales > UBA10348 > SMXL01. The sequence goes on along the minus strand of BTQE01000021.1, from coordinate 22,988 downwards.
TATAATGCGCTTTTCCAGGCTACGACAATGACCGGGATGAACGGAACGATTAAAGAATTGCCGCTTGACGATATCAGACGCTTGCTCAGGATCTACGGCCGATGACCCCGTTTACTTCTCAAGCCGCTCCGTGAAATTTTCGCGCCTACGACTTAGGAAAACCAGTTTGATTGCACCCAGATTGGGGAGTCGTTAAATTATCTAGATTATACCCATTACGTATCAATTTTCGAAAAAACAAGCGAACAGCACGCGTAAAGGGCAATTATGCCCGGTGGTCTAATGGCAGGACAGCGGCCTTTGGAGCCGTCGGTGAAGGTTCGAATCCTTCCCGGGCAACAAAAATTGGGTAGACAATCCTTACCGTATCGGACACGCACGCCGTCAGTCTAGCGCACACTCAGTCGAAATGCATAAGGACAATCGTATCAGCATTTTTTCAGGTCGCTCCAATCCAGCGTTGGCGAAGGCGATCGCCACTACCGCAGGCCGACAGTTGGGCCTGGTCGAGATCAAGAATTTCTCAGACGGAGAGATCTACGTCCATTTCGAGGAATCCATCCGAGGATGCGATCTGTTCCTCATACAGAGTACGCATCCGCACGCCGACAATTGGCTCGAGCTGTTTTTGATGATTGATGCCGCCAAGAGGGCGTCTGCAGAACGTATCAACGCCGTCATTCCGTACTTCGGATATGCCCGGCAAGACCGGAAGGATCAGCCCCGCGTGTCTATAGCGTCCAAGCTGATGGCGGACATGCTGGGTGTGGCTGGAGTTGACCGGGTCCTGACCATGGACCTGCATGCCTCTCAGCTTCAGGGTTTCTTCGACGTACCGGTGGACCACCTCTATGGATCAGCCGTGTTTATCGACCACCTGAAGCAAATGAATCTGGAGAATCTGGCCGTTGTTGCACCGGACGTCGGAGGGATCAAAATGGCTCGGGCCTATGCGAAACGCCTGGGCGGCGACCTCGCGATGATTGACAAAAGACGACCGCAACCCAATGAGGCCGAGGTTATGAATATCATCGGTGACGTAGACGGGAAAAATGTCATCCTTGTCGACGACATGGTCGACACGGCGGGAACCATTACGAGCGCTGCGAACAAATTGAAAGAAGTGGGTGCTCAGAAGATCATTGCTTCCTGTACGCATCCGCTCTTGTCGGGACCTGCCTACGAGAGTCTGGAATCGTCTGCAATCGACCAGATGTACGTGACCGATACGATTCCGCTGGCCAGAGGGTCGGACAAAATTACGGTTCTCAGTGTCGCGAACGTCTTCGCCGAAGCCATCGAACGAATTTATACGGACGAGTCCGTATCAACCTTGTTCATTCCATAGTGAACCGGGTTCCAAGAGACATTAAATCATTGAATTAGGGATTTACAAATGGATCTGATTACCATTGACGCAAAACAAAGAGAAACGGGTAAAAAGGCCGTTCGTGCCGTTCGGAGAAACGAAGAGGTTCCCTGTATTTTATACGGTTCGGATTTGGAAACACAGATTTTCCAGATCCCCGAACTGACACTCAGGCCATTGATTTTCACGAATCAGTTCCATCGTGTAGAAATTACCCTGGACGGAAAAGCGTACGAGTGCATCCTGAAAGACGTGGACTTCGATCCCATCACCGATAAACCGATTCACGCTGATTTCCAGATCCTGGTGGCGGGTGAGCTACTTACACTAAACGTGCCTGTACATTATGTCGGCGATTCGGTTGGTGTACTGGACGGCGGAACACCGCAGGAGTTCGTTCACGAAATTTCGGTACGCTGTCTCCCCAAGCATATTCCGGATCATATCGACGTGGACATCAGCCACCTCAATATTGGCGATTCGATTCTGGTTCGTGACCTGGATCTCGAAAATGTCACGATCAACTTCCCTGAAGATCAGGCGCTGATCTCCGTGATTCAACCGCGCGAAATCATTGAGCCTGAAATCGAAGAGCTCGAAGAGCTCGAAGGAGAAGAAGGCGAAGAAGGAGCCGAGGGAGAAGCCTCAGAGGAAGGGGCCGAAGAAGGTGGAAAAGAGGAATCGGGTTCCGGAGGATAATCAGGAACGCTTGTTAGTTATTCGGTCCATTTGGGGTTCGGGTATCTGCATTTCTGCATGACGCTGTATTCGACCGACTGTAGGACCCATGGCATCATCCAAACGACTCATCGTAGGGCTCGGGAATCCAGGTGAAGCCTATTCCGCGACGCGTCATAACGTCGGTTTTATGGTGATAGACGACCTGGCTGAGCGTCTGAGGCTACCGATCAAGACGAAGGGTTCGGCGATTCTTGGATGGGGGAAGTGGAAAGGATATTCAGTAGGCCTGGCCAAGCCGACAACCTATATGAACCGCAGCGGAACAGCAGTCGAGGAGATGATGCGAAAGAATCGACTTGGGCCCGAAGACTTGCTCGTTATCGTAGACGACATCAATTTGCCGGTGGGCAAAGTACGAATCCGAGAACGGGGCGGTCCGGGCGGCCACAATGGCCTCGAGGATATAATCGACTGGCTGGATTCAGACCAATTCCCAAGGCTTCGGATCGGCGTCGGAAGCGAATATGAAAAGGGTCGCCAGGTTGACTTCGTCTTATCGGATTTTGTGGACGAGGAGAAGGAATTGATTGATCAGGCAATTAATATAGCCCGTGACGCGGCCCTCACATTCGTCTCGGACGGCATCGTGACGATGATGAATCGTTTCAGCACGTAATCGACGCGTCTAGAGAATCTCGTCGAATAATTCGTTAACACCTGTCAATAGATGCCGAATCGAGGTAATATTGGCAACGTTCTTGCCGCACGCGCGAACGGAAGCCGCCAGATCGCAGAAACGGTCGATTTGACCCCTTGTGGCCTGTTTTGTACATGTTTACGGGATCAAAACCAGCCGAGTCTTGAAAAAACCCATTCAGGCGGATCGAATCCCCGATTGATTGACCAATTGTGATTGCCCTGTTGTGATTGACCAGTCGGGCATTTCAATTTTTGCGGCTTTCGGACCGAAATTCAGAATGCGATTCAGAATGATTCGCAGAGACCATCAGAACTAAATTATTACGGAGGATAGTTGCCTCAATGGACGTAGGATTGATTATGTATCTCGTGCCCGTAACGGGTTTACTTGCGCTGTTCTTTGCGTTCACGAAAAGCCGTTGGGTTTCTCGTCAGGATCAAGGGACAGATCTGATGATTGAGATTTCGAACGACATCGCAGCCGGGGCACGTGCCTTTTTAAAGCGCGAATACCGCGTGCTATTCATTTTTGTAGTCGTAGTCGCGGGACTCCTGATTCTGGCAAATATGAATCGTCCAGAGTCTTCACCATACATCGCGATTTCGTTCGTGGTAGGCGCACTCTGTTCGGCCACCGCTGGTTTTATAGGAATGACCGTCGCTACGAAAGCCAACGTCCGAACGACCCAGGCGGCCCGCCAGGGATTGGCTCCCGCTCTGAACATCGCGTTTTCCGGTGGATTGGTGATGGGTTTGTCCGTAGTAGGACTTGGAGTCATAGGTCTGGGCGTCCTTTTTCTGGTGTATGATGCGTATACCTCGTGGACCGTGGTGAAGATCATTTCAGTCATTTCGGGCTTCTCGCTGGGCGCGTCTTCAATTGCACTTTTCGCGCGTGTGGGGGGGGGCATCTATACCAAAGCTGCTGACGTGGGTGCCGACCTTGCGGGTAAAGTTTATGAGGGAATCCCGGAGGACGATCGGCGAAACCCTGCCACCATCGCCGACAATGTGGGCGACAATGTGGGCGACGTCGCCGGAATGGGAGCGGATCTCTTCGAAAGCTACGTGGGGTCCATTATCAGTACAATGGTTCTTGGTGCTGCCTTCATACCCGTTTTTCAAGCGGATGGAGCTGCCTTTGAAATTGGAGGCGTGATTCTCCCGCTCGTGGTCGCGGCAGTAGGAATCCTGGTTTCGATTTTGGGTTCTTTCTTCGTGCGCGTGAAAGAGGGCGGACATCCGCAGAAGGCACTGAACACGGGTGAATTTGGCGCATCCATCGTGATGGCCATACTCTCGTACTTCATTATTGTTTGGATAATGCCGGAATCGTGGACCGTTGGAGATTCATCGTATACGGCATTGGGTGTTTATTGGGCCGTCCTGATTGGTTTGGGTGCGGGTGTATTGATTGGTCTTATTACCGAATTCTATACGTCCACGCACAACAAACCGACCTATCAGATTGCCAAGCAGAGTCTCACGGGATCAGCGACGAATATTATTGCGGGACTCGGCCTCGGGATGTATTCGACCGGGCTCCCGGCCATCGTCCTGGCCTTGGCCATAATCGGTGCGTTCACCTTTGCCGGCCTGTACGGCATCGCGATTGCAGCACTGGGTATGCTCTCGGTCACCGGAATTCAGTTGGCGGTTGATGCCTACGGTCCCATCTCCGACAACGCGGGTGGAATCGCCGAGATGGCCGAGTTGCCACCCGAGGTGCGCGAGCGCACCGACCAGTTGGACGCAGTCGGAAATACAACTGCAGCGATTGGTAAAGGATTTGCGATCGGATCCGCGGCCCTGACAGCGCTTGCTCTTTTTGCAGCGTTTATGCAGCAGGCCGGTGTCGACAATATCGACGTGGCGAATCCCACGATTCTCGCGGGTGTACTCTTGGGCGCCATGTTACCCTATGTGTTCAGCGCGATGGCCATGGCGGCGGTCGGTCGAGCGGCAGCGGACATGATCAAGGAAGTGGGTCGTCAGTTTGAAGAGATCGCGGGTCTTCGAGAAGGCACGGCAAAGGCCGATTCTACGCGCTGCGTTGAGATCTCAACGAATGCTGCGATTCGAGAAATGATTGGGCCTGGACTGCTGGCTATTTCAGCGCCAGTGCTCATCGGGTTCATCGATAAGTTCATGCTGGGCGGACTCCTGGTCGGCGTAACGGTATCCGGTGTTCTTCTGGCCATTTTCCAATCAAATGCCGGCGGCGCATGGGACAATGCCAAGAAGCGAATTGAGAGCACCATCGAAATTGACGGCGAAACCTATGGCAAGGGAAGCGATGCGCATAAGGCCTCCATCGTAGGAGACACGGTAGGCGATCCGCTCAAGGATACGAGCGGTCCAAGCTTGAATATCCTGATAAAGCTGATCGCTGTTGTCGCTCTCGTCATCGCACCCCTGATTGCTTAATCCGAATCGTATATTGAAGGCCGGGATGTCCACACGAACCGTTTTATGGCAAAGGTAGAAGTAAGAATGCCCAAAATGGGCGAGAGTATCACCGAAGGAACGGTGATCGAATGGCATAAACAGCCAGGCGAAGCCGTTGCCATGGATGAATCGTTGCTGGAGATTGGAACGGATAAAGTGGATACCGACGTGCCATCTCCCGGAGCAGGAACAGTAGCCGAGATTCTTGTTCAGGAGGGAGAAACGGTCGACGTAGGAACGGTTATCGCAATCATCGAATCGGACCTCGAAGTACTCAATTCAGGCGACGGGCTTGCGGCCGAATCCGACACGGTCGACGTTAGGGCCGGATCGGCCGAAGAATCTACATCTGAGGGCGCCGCAGACACATCGAATACGGCCGCCCCGGAATCCGCTGAATCTCTTGATGAAGCAAGTGATGAAGCAAGTGATGCAGCGGTTATAGCCACACCGTCAGGCGCAACCCTCGACGTAGTCATGCCAAAGATGGGCGAAAGTATCGTGGAAGGGACCGTTCTCACATGGATGAAGAAACCGGGAGACACCATCGCGCTGGATGAACCCATTCTTGAGATTGCAACAGATAAGGTCGATACCGAGGTACCTTCACCGAGCGCGGGGACGCTTGCCGAAATTCTGGTTCCGGAAGGCGAGACGGTTGACGTAGGGACTCCTATTGCCGTTATTGCAATTGAAGAAGTTGCCGGCGCTCCGGTCCAGCGCTCTGCTCCAGCTTCTAAACCGGAACCCGATCGCGAACCGGAAGCTTCTCCTACGCCATCCGCACCACGCCCGTCTAAGGTAGACGCGGCATCCACGACCATTTCTCGCGAGCCCGGCGCGGGTAGATTCTATTCTCCGCTCGTTCGCTCCATCGCCGAGAAAGAAAGGTTGTCCGAATCAGAATTGGTTGCTATCCAGGGTAGCGGACGGGAAGGTCGAGTTTCCAAGAAAGATGTCTTGGCGTATCTCAAGAATCGGGGGACGTCGAAAAAACCTTCACTACCGAAGCGGACCGTACTGTCTCCCAAGGCACCGATTCCGGAGCCAGCCGAAGGAGATCGTGTCGAAGTAGAAAAAATGGGTCGGATGCGTCAGCTCATTTCCGAGCATATGACGCGTTCGAAAGCCACTTCTGCCCATGTCACGTCTTTCGGAGAAGCAGATGTCACAAATCTGGTGTTGCTCCGCGAAAGGAACAAGAATGCGTTTATTGAACGCGAAGGGGTCAAACTGACGTACACTCCGTTTTTTGTTTACGCAGCTGTGGAGGCGCTCCGAGATCATCCCATTCTAAATTCCTCGATCGTCGGAGACGAGATTCACTATCAAAAAGACTACCACATCGGGATTGCCGTCGCGATAGGCAGGACCGGACTGCTTGTCCCCGTGATTCATAATGCCGGCCAAAAAAATCTAGTGGGACTCGCACACGCAGCGGCAGACATTGCCGAGCGTTCGCGCAACAAACAGCTTCTACCCGACGAGCTCCAGGGTGGCACGTTTACCGTCACGAATGTGGGTTCGTTGGGATCCATAATGGGTACCCCCATCATCCATCAGCCTCAGGTCGGAATTTTGGCGACAGGAGTCATCAAGAAGCGTCCCGTGGTGATCGAGGGGGGCGCAATGGGTGATACAATCGGCGTGCGCCACATGATGTATATCTCTCTTTCCTATGATCACCGGATCGTCGATGGTGCGATGGGCTCATCTTTCCTTCAGAAATACATCGATGTTCTGGAGTCGTTCGACCCGGATGAAATCATCAAGTAACTGAATCGCCGCCCTCGCGAAGCACTCGACTGCTAGTTTTCGGGATTCTACCCGAGTCCATTTCCAGCCCTAAACACCCTCCACAAGTCATGAACGCGCCCTGAGACGGATTTTTTATTTCCGTTATTGACAATTCGAGAAATACTCCCTTGATTAGGGGTCAATCCGTCCAGAAGAGTAGGATTCATCACGGTAAATCCACCATCATGTATCCATACGTGTGAATCCACTCCGTACGGACGTCACAGCCGTTAGCACAAATTGCAGGCACGCTTCATGTTGAATAACGAGACCGCGGAACTCGCAGACGACACGTTGTCATCCGGCCTTGAGCTTTCCCTGACCGAACTCCAGGTTCGAATTAGGGAATTCCTCCGCGAATTCCTTAAGGAGAAGAGCCCGGAAACCATCGGTACGTACAGACGCTCTCTTAATGAGTTCGAACGGTGGTTCGTCAAACAGAAAGGGTCATTTCGTTTCAGGACGAATGAGATCGAGTCGTACAAGGATTATCTCATGACGGAACGCGGTCTTCATCAGGTCTCTGTTTCAACGTACCTGACGGCCGTTCGAAGGCTTTGCCAGTATCTCGCCGACATCGGACTGTTGGAAGAAAACCCGGCATTGGTCGTCCGGGGGAATCGCCGTCCGGGAACGCATTCGAGAAAAGTACTCCATCAGACGGAAGTTGATCGTCTTCTGAAATCGCTTTCGCGAGCAACCGAAATTGATCTCCGCGATCGGGCGATTATTTACGTAATGCTCTTCGCGGGCCTGAGCGAAATCGAGATCGTTCGAGCCGACCTGCAGGATCTCGAGCAAACACTGATGGGCTGGTTTTTGAGGAGCCAGGGTAAGGGGCACACGATAAAGGATCAGCAGGTCCCGATCGATCCCCCTGTAATGGATGCGATTCGCCTGTATTTGGATGCCCGAGGTCGAATTCGGCCGGAAGATCCGCTTTTTGTATCTCATGGTCATCGCTCGGACGGACAACGGCTGAATACCCGATCCGTGCGTGGGCGAATCAATCACCATTTGAATGTGGCGGGTCTTAAGAAGCCAGGAATATCACCGCACAGCCTGACGCACACCGCCGCGCTCATCTGGTTGAATGACGGTATGCCTGTCGACGAGGTTCGCGCGCGCATGCGACACGGAACGCTGGATACGACCATGATTTATTTCAAACAGCAAGGGCTACTGACTACGGACGTGCCCGATAACGATTGACTGTCGATATGGATGAAGAAAAGGTTATCGTACGAGCAAAGTTCAATCCGGATGTAAGGAAATACTGGTTGCTGAGCGGCGTCTGGATACTTCTTGTATCCGTAGTGGGGATACCCTTACTCATATTCTGGTGGTTTCTGGGTATGTATTTCACCGGGCGGTACCTGGAGAGAATGGAGTGCCTGTTGACCGAAAAATCCCTGATTGTTCGAAAAGGAATTTTAATACGGGTTGAAAAAACCGTTCCGCTCGAAAAAATTACGGACCTGGGAATGGTTCAGGGACCCATCATGCGCTATCTCAGTATCGAAAAAATGACCATTGAAACCGCAGGGCAGTCTGCTGAAGGCGCGCTCATCAGCCTTACCGGGATCGTGGAAGCGGGCGAATTCCGAAAACAGGTGCTCAATCAGCGCGAATCTCTAAGATCCGGATCAAGTCCAAGCGAACTGCCTCCTGCGAGTACGTCAGATGTTCAGATGGTGGACGTGCTCGTTTCGATCAGAGATTCGCTGTCTCGGATCGAAAAGAAACTCGGCGAATCTACAGGCTCGTCTGAACGCTAAACCGGTGCAGTCCTCCGAGCGAGGACCAGGAATTGAACGCATAGTCGACCGTGATGCGCGAGAGCTTGATGCCTGCGCCTATCGAGTATCCTGCGAAATCCAACCGGGATTTCATTCGCAACTCATCGTGGCGTCGATGATTGTATCCGAAGCGAATCTGGAAACTCTCGCTGAACAAAAATTCAAACCCAAAAATCAGGTGATACAGAGTGTTTGAAAGGGCGGTGTCATCTTCTGAGCCGCCATCCAGGCGGTTGAGCCGGTAGGCTGTAATAGACAGCAGAAGAGGTACGTGCGCGAGTTTTTTCGTTAGTCCCAGTCGAATATCGAATGGGACCGTATCGTTACGTTTGCCAAAGGAGGACAACACGAACCCGGCGTTTTGTATGGTAGCGCCGAGCGTGGTCAAACTCGATTCCACGGTGTAGAATACCCCCGCATCGAAGGTCAGTGCGGACGAATGAAAGCCGTCAATGGAGCTCAGGAGATAGTGAACATTTGCGCCGAAGCTGATGCGTTCTCTGAATTTACGCGATGCGCCGATCGTGAGACTCAAGTCTGAGGCGTTGAACGTCCCGTTAGTAGTACCCTGGTTATCGGCTCGATCGAAGGATCCAAATCCCAGATATCGGATTCCAATTGCTGCCGTCGTGAGCGAATCCAATCCGCGGGCATAGGACAACCAGGCTGCGTTGACACTCGCGACGTGATTCAGGTAGGAAAGAGAAAGTTTATTCCGGGCCTTCAGGGAAAGCATGGCGGGGTTTGAGAAAACGGCACTAACATCATCGGTGGCCAGAGCCGGCGATCGCCCTCCAAGCGCCGCAACACGGGCCGATTCATCCAGTTGGACAACCGGAAAGCCGGACGTTTCGATCTGTGCCGAGGAGGGCACCGACAGAAACGATGCGACGATACCGGTCAGAAGAGCGCAACGAATGACGCGCCAAATATTGCGTTGGAAGAGGCTCCTCTTCACGTAGGAATCAAACAATAAACTGAACGTTTAGGACGCGTGGCTGTAAGTGCCGTAGGAAATCAAGAATGGTGCATCTTGTACGGGGCCATTTCCAGCATGTTCTCAGAGCAATTGTTTCTCCATACTTCAGAAGTCGGTACAGCACTGTCGGTTACGAGTATTGAAGAAGGATCAGCGAAGACCTCGATCTGAAGGGAACGCCTTGCATGGCTCGGGCGTGACAAACCGGCAGTTCTAGGACCGGATCAGGTTCGCCCAGACAGGACCGACTGACATCCTGCGCGTATATTTCGACTTCATTTAGACTTGTGAGCTGAGAGAACTCTCGAACTTCATGCTACAAACAATCAAAAAGATCTTCGGCGACAAGAACGAAAAGACGATTAACCGTCTTTGGCCGATCGTTGAGGAGATTAATGAACATTTCGATCGCTTGTCATCACTTACCGACGAGGAGCTCCGTGCTAAAACGGATGAATTCAAAGGTCGAATCATCGACGCACAGTCGGAAATCGAAAGCGACATACGGGAAATCGAAGCTCAGCTCAAATCGGGGCGTCTTGAGGGCCAGGACGGAACGGGCGAGACGAGCGTAGACCAAAACGGACTGTTAGATGCTCAGCAAGGCGTCCAGGAAGACGACGAGCTTTCATACGACGATCGAATGCGTCTTTTCGACGAGCTGGACGAACTCGAAGAAGAGTGGCATCGGGTACTGGACGAAACGCTTGACGAATTGCTACCCGAAGCTTTCGCTGTCGCAAAGGAAGCCTGCCGTCGAATGGTTGGCAAAACGTGGATTGCCGGCGGGCAAGAAATACTCTGGGAAATGGTCCCGTACGACGTTCAGCTTCTTGGTGCGATTACGCTTCACCGGGGGAATATCGCCGAGATGAAAACGGGAGAGGGAAAGACGCTCGTCGCCGTGCCGACCGTCTATCTCAATGCGCTTGCCGGCCTGGGTGTTCATCTCGTGACGGTCAATCCATATCTGGCTCAGAGAGATGCGGAGTGGATGGGTCCGATCTACGAGAGCTTGGGAATGACTGTTTCCGTGATTGATCAGTACGAACCGCATTCAGACGGGCGTAAAGAGGCGTATCGGGCCGACGTCGCGTACGGAACGAATAACGAATTTGGTTTCGATTATCTCCGGGACAACTCGTTCGTCGTCGATCCAGAGCAGTTGGTTCAGCGCACCCATCAGTTCGCTATTGTCGACGAAGTAGACTCTGTGCTGATCGACGAAGCGAGAACTCCATTGATCATCTCCGGACCGGTACCCCAATCCGATGAAACTCAATTCGAGGAACTGAAGCCACCGGTCGAGAAACTCGTTTATTCGCAGCAGAAACTCGTTGCCCGTTTTGTCTCAGAAGGGGAAAAGTTGCTCCAACAGCGGGATGAAGCTTTGGAGGCGGGGGAGACGAAGAAAGCCAACGAATTCGAGTCGGACGCAGGTCTTGCGCTACTCCGAGCGTTCCGTGGCTATCCGAAAAACAAGAAACTCAGAAAAGTGCTTGCGGAACCCGGTGTCGAACACCTTCGACAAAAAACCGAGTTCCATTATCTCCAGGATAACGCCAAAAATATGCCTTTCGTCGACGATGCGCTTCACTTTGCGTTCGACGAAAAGCAGCGTGCGATCGAGATGAGCGGCCAAGGGCGCGAGTATATCTCGAACGTTGCCGGGCAAGACGAAGAAATGTTCGTATTGCCCGACCTGGGTGAAGGCGTGGCTACGATCGAGCGAGAAACGGAAGAAGAGATCAGGAATCTCGAGGAGAAGCTTGAGGCGGATACGTCGATGACCCAGGAGAAGAAAGATAACAAGCTCCAAAACGACCGCCGCGTAATATTGAATCAGCGGGAAGAGCGGAAAAGAAACCTGTATACACTCTATTCAGAGCGTGCTGCACGACTTCACGCCGTTGAGCAACTCCTGAAAGCATATATCCAGTTTGAGAAAGACACGGAATACATCGTTCAGGACGACAAGATTATGATCGTCGACGAGCACACCGGACGTGTACTCCCGGGTCGACGGTATTCCGACGGACTGCATCAGGCAATTGAAGCAAAGGAAGGTGTCAAGGTTCAGGCAGCCACGCAGACCTATGCCACGGTCACATTGCAGAACTACTTCCGCATGTATCACAAGCTCGCTGGGATGACGGGTACCGCCGAGACGGAAGCGGAAGAGTTCTTCAAGACCTATAAAATGGAGGTGATCGTTGTACCGACCAACCGGCCCATTGTCAGAAACGATTTGGATGATCTGGTCTTCAAGTCGCGACGCGAAAAATTCCGGGCCGTCATCAAGAAGGTCGAAGAATATTGTGAGAGCGGCCAGCCTGTTCTTGTGGGAACGACCAGCGTCGAAACGTCCGAGACGATCAGTCGAATGTTGACGAGAGAAGGCGTCAAGCACAACGTGCTGAATGCCAAGAAGGATCGAATCAAGACGGAGGCGTTGATAGTGGCCGAAGCCGGCCAGCGGAGCGCGGTTACGATTGCGACGAATATGGCCGGTCGAGGCACGGACATCAAGCTCGGACCGGATATCGTTGGTCTGGGGGGTCTGGCCATTCTCGGAACTGAGAGGCATGAAAGCCGCAGGATCGACTTGCAGCTCAGGGGGCGGGCTGGACGACAAGGGGATCCGGGAGAGAGTCAGTTTTATATTTCGTTAGATGACAATCTGATGCGTCTCTTCGCTACCGATCGGGTGGCGAAAGTGATGGATAAGTTGAATATCGAAGAAGACGCGGTCATCACCCACCCCTGGGTAAACAAGAGTATCGAGCGAGCGCAATCGAAAGTTGAACAAAACAACTTTGCCATTCGAAAGCGACAGCTCGAGTACGATGACGTGCTGAATGCCCAGAGAAATGTTATTTACGACCGGCGAGTACACGCGCTGAAGGGGATTCATATCCGCGGTGAGATTCTCGATATGTTGAAGCAGGTGGTCGACGCCACCGTCAAAACGTACTACGGAGACGGTAATCTCGACGAGATGCGAGAGGAGCTCCTGCGAACGATCGCTCTTGATTTCGAAATGGATCGGGAGACGTTCTACCAGCTGGGCGAAGACAGCGTCGCGGAAAGCGTATTCGACGCGGCGGTCGATTATTACACACGCAAGCGCCGCGCACTCGCTCTGCCGTTCCTGGCTAGCATGAAGCAGATTGTCGAAAGCGATCAGGAAAAAAAGCCGGAAAAGGTGTTCGTCGATTTCACCGACGGCCGGCGAATAATGAGAGCCGTGGTGTCGGTTGATACGGCGATTGAATCAGGAGGTCAGGAAGTGAACGATGCCATCGAGCGGGTGGCCATGTTGTCTCACATCGATGCACACTGGACGGAACACCTTAGAAACCTGGACGAACTCAAGGAGGCGATCGGCCTTCGAGCGTATGGCCAACGCGACCCTCTCATCGAATACAAGATGGAGGCGTTTAAATTGTTCGCCGAAATGATTGAGGAAATCAATCGAGAACTGATTTCGTTTATCTTCCGTTCAGGACCACTTGTAGACAGGCCGGCTTCCCCAAGAGCTAAGCGAAGTACAGCGCGGCGATTGGATCCGAAGAGAGCGAAATCCACACACGAATCGCAGTCACCGTCGTACGATGTGAAAGCTTCCGGGAGCAACTCAGCGGCACGAAAAGATCCCACGACGAAAGAAGCACCGGTTACGGTTGCGGAGAAAGTGGGTCGTAATGATCCGTGTCCTTGTGGAAGTGGCAAGAAATACAAGCACTGCCACGGACGATAATTTGGCGAACTAAGAGAGGCCATTGCTCAAATCCCTGTATATCCGCAACTATGCGTTGATTGACGAACTTGAAGTTGAGTTCTCTGGCGGATTCAGCATTATCACGGGCGAGACCGGTGCAGGAAAATCTATCCTGGTTGGCGCATTAAAGGTGATTCTTGGCGGTCGAGCTCAGACCGATTCGATTCGCTCCGGGACTAAAAAGGCCATTGTCGAAGGCGTATTTGACGTGTCGGATGTGGCCGAAGTCCGCGCGCTTCTTGTAGAAGGCGATTTCGACAACGATACAACGCTCATTCTCCGACGAGAGTTATCCGAAGGAAAAAGCCGGGCCTTCATCAACGATTCCCCAGCCTCTGTGAACCAGCTTCGGGCATTGGGCGTGGAGTTGGTCGATTTACACGGACAACATGAGCACCAGTCGCTGCTGCGTACCGAGAAGCAGGTTCAATTGGTGGATTTGTATGGCGGCCTCGAAGGCATCCGCGACGCCTATCTCACCGCCTATTCGAAAGTCGCTGAACTCTATCGAATCCGGGACGAATTAGAACGAAAAGAGGAGGAGCTTCGCCGGCAGCGGGAAGTGTTTGAATTCCAGATCCAGGAGATCGACCTGATTGATCCGCAGGTCAACGAGGAAGATGCTCTGAACAACGAACGTAGAATCCTGGAAAATGCAGAGCGTCTTTTTACGGCTACGGCGTCTCTGTTTGATGAGCTGTACGAAGCGGAAGACTCGGTCCAGGATCATCTGGTTCGCGTTCGGAATGAACTACAGGATCTCGCGCGGATCGATGAAACGTTTGATCCACTCCAGAAAGAGATCGCTTCAGCCCAGGTTGCCGTCGCAGAATCGGCAAAGGCTCTACAGGGTTACAACTCACAAGTGGAGTTCAACCCGGCTCGGCTCGAAGAAATTCGAGAACGGCTCATCGCATTGGATCGGTTGAAGAGGCGATACGGTGGCACCGTGGAAGCTGTTCTGGAATTGCGCCGGGAAATCGGCGATAAATATGCTGTTGCAGTCGATTATGAGGGTACGCTGGGTCGTCTCGACAGGGAGATCGCTCAGGCACTTGCCGAACTCTCCGAGGTGGCCGTTCGTCAGTCTCTGAAGCGGCAAGAAGTGGCCGCGCGAATCGAGGCGTCTATTCTTTTGGAGCTCGAAGAACTGGGCATGCCCGATGCGCAATTCGAGGTACGGTTTGAACGAAATCCGGACCCGGATGGGTGGATCCATGATGAAGAAGATGAATCCTCCAGTCGTTTCAAAGCCCTCTCGACCGGTGTCGATAACGTCGGTTTTTTCATCTCCACGAATACGGGAGAAGACGTGCGACCCCTGGCCCGAGTGGCCTCCGGTGGCGAAGTCAGCCGGATCATGTTGGCGCTCAAATCCATTCTGGCCAAGAGCGATCGCTTACCGATTCTCATTTTTGACGAGATAGATGCGGGCATCTCAGGAAGGCTGGCGCAACGCGTCGGGGAGAAATTGAACGCCCTGGGGAATTACCATCAGATTCTGGCCATCACCCACCTGCCCCAGGTGGCTTCCCTTGCCGATGCACACTATAAGGTTGAGAAATCCGTTGATGATGATAGAACGTCCACGTCCATTCGCAGACTCGACAGAACCGAGAGAACGGATGAAATCGCATCGTTGATTAGTGGAGATCAGATCACGGAAGCCGCGCGGGCAAACGCTCAGGTTCTCATGGACCTGCGACCCGCCTCCACATCCGACTAAGGCATGTCTCATCCAGATAGTGACATTCGTTTTGGCACCGATGGTTGGAGGGCCGTGATCGGTGAGGCGTTCACGTTGCCCAATGTAACCCGAGTTGCTGCGGCAACAGTCTCTTGGGTGATTGAAACCTACGGGCCGGAATCATCGGTGGTTATCGGGCACGATCCTCGATCCCTCGGAGTCGAGGCCGCGCGCATGGTCGCGCGGGTGATGGCGAGCCAGGGGATTCATGTTTATTTCGGGGATAACATTACTCCAACACCCGCAATTAGTTGGGCCACAAAAGAATACGGATGTAGTGCAGGTATCGTACTCACAGCAAGTCACAATCCGTCAGAGTACAACGGATTTAAGATTAAGGGCCACTTCGGGGGCTCTGCACTTCCGGAAATGATTGAGGACATCGAAGGGCGGATCCCTCCTTCGACGTATGACGGTTCCCATATTCTATCCTTCGAGTCGTACCTCGATCAAGGGCAAATCGAATATCGCGCTGTCCGGAGTGACTATATCAGCGTTCTCATGACGCGATTGAACCTGGATCTCATCCGTGATTCGGGAATGCGGATTGTGCACGATGCGATGTACGGAGCCGGCCGAGGAATATTTACGGAATTACTCGGAGCGGATTCCGTCGTTGAGATTCACTCGATTGTAGATCCATCATTCGGCGGCACCCCACCTGAACCGATTGAAGCGAATCTGACTGATCTTCCGGCACGTGTAATTTCAGAAGCGTGTTCTGCCGGAATTGCGAACGACGGAGATGCGGACCGAATTGGAATGTGTGATGAGAACGGGCGATTTGTGGATTCGCATAAACTGCTGGCCCTTCTAGTCCAGTACCTTCACGAGGATCGGGGGCTGGACGGAGATATCGTCAAGACGTTTTCAACAACCGATATGCTCGATGCAATGGGAAAATCCTATGGACTGAACGTGCTTACGACCCCGATCGGCTTCAAGTATATCGGAGGGTATTTTCTCGATGGAAATGTCCTTGTCGGAGGTGAGGAGTCAGGAGGAATAGCCGTCTCCGGGCATATTCCGGAAAGAGATGGGGTCTACGTCGGTGCACTGGTCCTGGAGATGATGGCTCATCGAAACAGCAAACTTTCAGAGCTTGTCGACGCCCTTTCTCGTGAATATGGACCTCATGCCTATTTCCGGGTAGACAAGCACACGAGTGTTGACGCCAAGGAGAGCGCGCTGAAAATCCTGGAAGATTCAGGAGGTCTTTCCGAGATCAATGGATCCAGGGTCACGAGCCTTGAAATGCTTGACGGGTTCAAACATCGAATGCAGGAGGGATGGCTTCTCGTTCGTCCGTCCGGGACCGAACCGGTACTCCGTATTTACTCTGAGGCGCCGAGCCCGGACCAGGCCGAGGCCAATGTCATGGATGCCGTTCGGCAACTGGGTATTTAGCGCGGGTCACCCATAGCCTAGGCCCGAAACGGCCCTGAGACCATTTAGAATCGATATAAAACAGCAACCAGCTCGGCCAACAACATTGCCGTGGCGCCCCAGACCAACTCGTCGTTGATTTGATAGCAGGGTACAGAAACGACATTTCCACTAATATTTTTGTCTGTAGTCGTGCGAATATTCGGGTCCCTCAGCTCCTCAACAGAAACACCGAAGACCGACTCGACTTCATCCGAAGTCGTTGCCATGCTGGGAAAGTGCGATACGGCTCCAACAAACGGCTGGACATAGAAATTGGACGGTGGAATGTATAGCGAGGTGAGCGAGCCAAGGATGCGAATGTCGCTGCGCGGTATCGAGACTTCCTCTTCCGTCTCTCGTAGGGCTGTTTCCGAGAATTCTTCTTCCGCCTCTCTTCGTCCACCGGGGAATGCGACCTGTCCGGCGTGTTTGGTCATTCCTTTGGGCCGAAGGGTGAGAAGCAGCTTCGGCCGGCCGGGATCATCCTTGTCTGGATAAAACAGGGCCATTACGGCCGCTTCAAGACGTGTTCTTCCATTCACAGAGGCCAGATCGAAGTTCTTTCGATACTCCGGGGCCATTTCGAACTGAGCGCATTGACCGGGTGGATCGACGAGCGCACGCCCCAGGTTACCCAGAAATTGGTGATATGAAGCGAATTGAGTCATGGGCGGCTTTAGCGCCGCCATCCAGCGAAGGTTCCACGCCGATTAATCTTTGAGAGAGATCTCAAAGTCGGAATACTCAACTCGTTGTTTGAACAGCATGGTAAAGAATCTCATCCTTCTTCGAACCGGGGTCGAACCTTCAATCTGACGATGGACCGGGAGGTCTATCCCGTCGAAACGATCATAGGCAGTCCGTATGCGAAGTGAATTCTCACCCCGCGACGAGAGAATCGCCTGGGTGGCCTGCAGGTGAAAATTTTCTTCGTCGAACCACGCCGTAAACCGCTCATACGGTCCGCTGCGATTTCTTGGGACCGAGTCTACGCGCCACATCGGTGCCCCATCCAGGTCTTCCTGGCTGATGGTTCTGGGTGGTGCCATGCGAGCCACCGCCTGGACCGGAAATCTGAAAGCATCCATGAGCCGAGCCATTTCCGGCCGAAGCATTCTGCGTAGCCGGCGCCGCACTACGTTACCTCGATCAATAGGCAATTCGCGTCCGTTGAATCGAATCCACGAAATCGTTCGGCCCGGTGATTCTGCTTCCGGACCTACTTGGCGAGTGGCTTTAAGTCGAAGCTCCTGTTTACCGAACCCGCTGTCCATGACCTGCTCTACCGATTCGGTTACGCGGAGCGAACCAATCGCCTCGACAGCAGATCGCTGACCCTCCATCCAGGTTCTTAAAAGTCCCCCCGCGTCCTGAGCTGAAAGATTGCGTGCACTCAGAAAGCCACCCAGGGCCAGGGCTACAACCAATAAATATGTTCTCAATGCTTTCATCACCACATTATACCTTAAAGAGTGCCTCAAATTGTCACAATTATATGACAGTTTCACATCGATCTATCGGACGCGCATGATGTTGGATTTTCGGCATGTATATTGAAAATAGCGGCGAAACGATCGCCAGACTATTCGAATCGAATTATGTTCGTACCTAATATATTACTCGTAGAAGACGACGCTGAACTACGGGGTTTGGTTGCGCAGCGTTTGGAAGAGTCTGGATATTCGGTAGAGCTGGCGAGAACCGGCCAGGAAGCTCTGGATCATGTTGAAAATCGCCTTCCCGATCTGGTGTTACTGGACATCATGATTCCAGAAATAGATGGACTCGAAGTCTGTCGGCAACTTCGGTCCAACTATCCGCTTCTGTATATCATTATGCTGACGGCCAAAACCGGAGAAGTTGACCGGGTGGTCGGCCTCGAAGTCGGCGCCGACGATTATGTAACAAAACCGTTCAGTCTGAGTGAACTGGTTGCCCGCGTTCGTTCAGCACTCCGCCGCATGCGACACACGCATGATCAGATCGAACACGGAGAGGTATCCGAAGACCCGATTGTGATCGATCACTTATCCATCGATCCCGTCAAGCGAAAGGTTCTGGTCGGTGAGAAGGATACGCAGTTGACTGTATTGGAATTCGATTTACTCCTTTATCTGGCGCGCAATCCGGACAGACCGTTCACCCGTCTCCAGCTGTTGGACAAAATCTGGGACATCCAGTATGAGGGCTACGACAGAACGGTAGATTCGCACGTTCAGCGCCTGAGGGCAAAAATCGAAGACGATCCGGGTAATCCCAGGTACATCCGTACGGTTTGGGGGGTAGGGTACAAGTTTCAAGCTGAATCGGACAACTAATGGTTCAAGATCGATTCCACCGTCGACACTTGGTCTTCTGGCGAGTCTCAGCGGCACTTGTGATTGCGCAATTGGCCACCGGTTTGTTGGCGATAGGATTATCTTCATACCTGGCGTCTGACAGAAGCGCCGATCTCGCTGAGAATAGCTTACGCGTTCGGATCGATGCGCTAGCTGAAGAAATCGAGCGGGCAGGCGTGTCCTCCGGGGAAGGACTCATAAACCTGACGCCAACACTGCTCTCCAACTTGTCCCTTCGATTCCCGGATCCGATCATCGTGGCCGACACATCCGGTGTGGTTCTGCACACGATTTATCCTGTATCAGAGGCTTTTAGCGGCGAAGTGGCCGACTCATCAATCCTACCCGTTCTTCCACCTTCGTATGCCCGTTCCATCGGAACAGGAAAGATTGCGATTGACCGCAGCTCTGATCTCGTGAGCGGAGGCTCGGCCGTGTCACCGCTCTATGATGCATCCGGTCTGCTCGTTGGCGGTTACGCGATACAGCCCATAGTGCGGACCCTTTCACGTGAGCTCGCGCCGACTCGAGAGGCCTTCCAGACAGCGATGTTTACGGTGATCCTGGTCTCGCTTCTCCTGGCTGTCATGCTTGCCACGGCCTTCAGCTGGTGGATGGTTCGACCTCTGAAGAAAATGACGGCGCGTGTGTTTGAAATTGGCGCCGGCAATTACGACGTGAGGGTTGAGATCAAGGGTTCGGACGAAATCGCGCAATTGGGAGAGACCATAAATCAAATGGCAGCCCGGGTTGCAGAAAGTGTCGATGCGCTCCAGACGACAGATCGAATGCGACGGGAGTTGGTCGCAAATGTAGGGCACGATCTGAGGACGCCGCTGGCCGCTCTCAGAGGACACATTGAGGAAGCGCTGCGTTTTCACGATGAGAATCGTACGGTCGAGTCCCAAAGCGCCCTCGATGCCGCACAGCGTCAGGCGGCGTATCTGAACAAAATGGTCGACGATCTCTTCGAATTGAGCCAACTTGAAAATCCATCTCCTCGGCTGCATCGTGAGCCGGTACCGATCGCTGAACTTCTCAACGATGTGGCTCGAAATCACGTCGGGCAGCTAAAAGATCAAGCAATCGATTTCGTCACGGATATTCCGTCGACGCTTCCCGTCGTGGAGGCGGAC
Source organism: Rhodothermia bacterium (assembly GCA_036985715.1). Classification (GTDB taxonomy): domain Bacteria; phylum Bacteroidota; class Rhodothermia; order Rhodothermales; family UBA10348; genus SMXL01. Next base: position 2,785 of record BTQE01000021.1, on the reverse strand, counting down.
GGTGTCCGTTTGAAGCGGCTCTTAGACAATCTGCTCTCCAACGCGAAGCGGCATACGGACAGAGGGGGCAAGATATCTCTTGACGCCAGGACGGAGAACAATTTGCTGATCATCGAAGTGAGCGATTCGGGAGAGGGCATGGACGCTGAGTCGCTTTCCCACATTTTCGATCGATACTACAGAGGCAAAGCCTCTCGAACTCGAGATGAACATGGAACGGGACTCGGACTTGCCATAAGCAGGGCCGTCGCGGAGTTACATGGCGGTTCGCTTGAAGCTTCAAGTACGCCGGGGGTAGGGACGTGCATGAAACTCATCCTCCCGGTAGCGGATCTCGAGTGAGGCCCGGCCAAAAAAGGGGCCCGGCCAAATACATGGCCGGACCCGGAGTGAATTTCTAAATCCTGGAAGGATCAGGAAATTTTGATTTTGCGTGGTTTGCTCTCCTCGGCTTTCGGCAGGTTAAGCGAGAGCACTCCGTTTTCGTATTTGGCTTCGATATTCTTTTCGTTGATTGCCGACGGAACTGAGAAGGAGCGGTAAAAATGTCCCGTGACTCTTTCTACTCGCACCACATCTTCAGTCTCCTCAATCTCACGTGTTTTTTTCTCTCCGCTAATCGTCAGCGTTCCGTCCTGCAAGTTGACATGAATGTCTTCTTTCTCAACACCCGGGACATCGAACTCACAGTGAAAAGCATCGTCTGTCTCGACGACATCAATTCTCGGCGACCACGATGCGGGATTATCCATGTCATCGGAAAAGCCGAGTGAAGGGAAGAAATTTCCTAAAACGCGATCGAACTCGTTCTGCATCCTGGTCAGATCAGCGCGTGGGGAAAGGCGAACAAGCTTTGTCATTGGTACTACCTCCATTGATCAATATTATATAAGAATTCGTGGTCCTCACTTGAGGGGCCAGGTCGTAAAATTCTTCGATTAAAGGAGTAACAAGGGAAATGCCAAACGCCTAAATCTGCCACTTCGACATTGTTTTATGCCACTTCTGCAGCAATTGCTGCACCGATTTCTATGCGAATCGGAAGGGCCTGAAATATTGACCGTTCGCCTATCTGTCCGACGTGCCAATTCGACCTGAGCCATCTGACCGCATGTCAGTCTATAGCGCAGGAAGCAGTGTCCCGGCCGCCTCACCAAAACCAATGCGGTAGTCAGCGCCCTGGGCGAATCCGGACACGATCACCTGGTCCCCGTCCTGGATAAATTTTCTCTCCTCCCCGTTGGAAAGGGTAAGCGGTTTGCTCCCACGCCAGGATATTTCGAGCATCGAACCATAGCTATCCGGTGTGGGACCACTGATTGTTCCCGATGCCATCAAATCTCCGGGTCGACTATTGCAGCCGTTGACCGTATGATGAGCAAGCTGCTGAGCGGCCGACCAGTAGAGGTATCTGTAGTTCGACCGGCAAACCGTCGACGGTTCTGTCATGGATGACGACTGAACTCCAACCTCCAGAACAATATCGAAAGCACCGTCTTTGGAAGCGTTCAGATAGGGGAGCGGGGTCGGATCCTGGGCGGGTCCAGCGCATCGGAAGGGTGCCAGGGCATCCAGGGTAATGATCCAGGGTGAAATCGTAGTGGCAAAACTCTTTCCCAGGAAAGGTCCGAGGGGGACATATTCCCATTTCTGAATATCGCGTGCGCTCCAATCGTTCACGAGGACGAGACCAAAAATGTGATCCTCGGCGTCTTGAACATCAATCGGATGCCCGAGTGGATTGCCCGGACCCACGAAGAATCCCATTTCCAGCTCAAAGTCCATCAGCATTGACGGGCCATGCACGGGAGGTTCATTTTCCGGTTTCAATTGACCTTTGGGTCGATGAATATCGGTACCCGAAACCACGATGGAGCTTGCCCTTCCGTGGTAACCGACCGGAAGGTGAAGCCAGTTCTCCATCAGGGCTTTGTCGGCGCCTCGAAACATGGTACCCACGTTGGTCGCATGTTCGCGAGATGAGTAAAAATCGGTATAGTCGCCCACTGTTACGGGCAAAACCAGATGGGCCCTCAGCCTATCATGCAGTGTCCTGGATTTCAGGTTACCGTTCTCCCGTAGTTCTTCGCATTCGGATGAAAGCAACTCCTGGAGCCGATCTCTTACGACTCGCCATACCGACGGTCCGGCCTCCATAAATGCGTTGAGCGTATCGCCGTCAAAGTAGTTTTGATCCGTCTGAAGGAGACCCTCTGACTCAAGTGTAGCTAGATCGAGGATGTAATCTCCAATGGCCACACAGGGGCGATTTCCGTCTTTCGATCGAAAAACACTGTATGGGAGGTTTTGAATGGGGAAGTCGTGGTCGACGGGTACATCGATGAAGGAGCGAAGTGGGCTCATGGTATTCCAGGTTGGTTATGACTCTAATCAGAAGTGTTTTCAGATGTGACAACGCTCTCGGTGGATAGCCAGTCAAGAGAGACCAGATCTGCTCTTGGCTCATCAAAACTGCAACTGCCGATTGATGAGGCAAGCCGTTCGCGAATCTGAGCAAGGGCCTTCGTGGAAATGGCCCAATCTCGCCATCGAATTCCGTCATCTGAGAATGCGAAGGCATCTGCATCCATTTCTTCGAGTACCTGAATCATCGTGCTCACATCGACATCATGAACGGCGTCGAGGGCGGCAGCAAAAAACACATTCAGGAATCCGTGCATTATGAAACCGGATTTGCAGTCAACGTGCCGGACCGGATGATGCAAGCCGGCGGTAGCTTTGAACTGTACACGGTGCCTTATGACAGTTTTTAGAAATTCCGCAA
>BTQE01000020.1:0-35645 GCA_036985715.1 Rhodothermia bacterium | reverse complement strand
TAACTGCCGGCCGAGTGCACCCGACAATATACGGATACTGGACTTCATCCTGAGTTCTGAATCCTCTCAAAAACACGATTCAAGGGCGTCAGAACTGAAGCGAAACCGATTATCCCGACGTTCAAGCCCCTGGATTCCTGCCATTCTGTCTGAATTTCAAAATCGGCATTGTTCTTGTTAAACTTGAATTAGATGCAAGAAGTGCGTCAACCTGACAGAATCGTCAACTGATTTTTAATACAGCGACTAGAAGAAGGCATGGGCAAGATAATCGGAATTGATTTGGGAACGACGAACTCGGTTGTATCCGTCATGGAGGGCGGCGAGCCGGTTGTAATTACTAATACGGAAGGGGCGCGTACAACCCCCTCCATCGTTGCATTCAAGAAGGATGGAGAGCGTCTCGTTGGCGCGCCGGCGAAGCGCCAGGCGATAACCAACCCGGTGCATACCGTATTCTCCATTAAGCGGTTCATGGGCCGGAAGCACGATGAGGTATCGTCTGAACTAAAGACGGTCCCGTATGAAGTCGTGAAAGGCGACAACAATACGGCGCGCGTCAAGATCGATGACCGCGTTTATACGCCGCAGGAGATTTCGGCGATGATCCTTCAAAAGTTGAAACAGACAGCCGAAGACTACCTCGGTGAAAAAGTAACTGAAGCTGTCATTACGGTCCCTGCCTATTTCAATGACGCACAACGAACTGCTACGAAAGAAGCCGGAGAGATTGCCGGTCTTCAGGTAAAGCGCATCATCAACGAGCCAACCGCAGCTTCTCTGGCTTACGGTCTGGACAATAAGGATAACGAGGAAACGATCGCTGTTTTTGACCTCGGCGGTGGTACGTATGACATTTCCATTCTGGAACTCGGCGACGGAGTATTTGAAGTCAAGTCAACCCACGGAGATACACACCTCGGCGGTGACGATTTCGATCAGCGCCTGATTGACTACATAGCGGATGAGTTCAACAAGAGCGAGGGAATTGATCTTCGAAAAGACGCGATGGCCCTTCAGCGACTTAAAGAGGCCGCTGAAAAAGCAAAAATTGAACTTTCGAGCGGTACCACGACTACGATTAACCTGCCTTTCATCACGGCCACATCGGATGGACCGAAACACCTGACACTGGATATTTCCCGTGCTCAGTTTGAAAAAATGGTCGACGACCTTGTCAATCGTACGGTAGCTCCTATGGAGAAGGCGCTCAAAGATGCGGGAATCGACAAATCAAAGATTGACGAAATTATTCTAGTCGGCGGGTCTACTCGAATCCCACGTATTCAGGAAGTGGTCGAGGATTTCTTTGGCAAAAAGCCGAACAAATCAGTAAACCCGGATGAAGTCGTCGCCGTCGGTGCGGCCATTCAGGGAGGTGTTCTTTCGGGAGACGTTTCCGACGTTCTGCTTCTGGATGTCACTCCGCTTAATCTTGGTATCGAGACACTCGGCGGTGTGATGACGCAGCTCATTACGGCCAATACGACCATTCCTACGCGCAAGAGTGAAACGTTTTCCACCGCGTCGGACAATCAGCCATCGGTTGAGATTCACGTTCTTCAGGGCGACCGATCGATGGCGGGAGACAATCGAACCATCGGGCGCTTTCACCTCGACGGAATTCCTCCGGCGCAGCGCGGAACTCCTCAAATCGCAGTCGCCTTCGATATGGATGCCAATGGTATTCTGAGCGTATCCGCAAAGGACAACGCGACCGGAAAAGAGCAGTCGATTCGCATCGAGGCCTCAAGCGGACTCACGGAGGCAGAGATAGAGAAAATGCGAACCGATGCGAAAGCACACGCCGATGAGGACAAGAAAAAGCGAGACGAAGCAGATCAGATCAACACCGCGGACTCATTGATTTTCTCGAGTGAGAAGAACCTATCCGAGTTCGGTGATAAACTGCCTGATGATAAGAAAGCAAAAATTGAAGGTGCTCTGGAACGACTAAAAGAGGCCCACAAGGAAAAAAACCTCTCAGAAATTGAATCGTCAATGCAGCAGTTGAATGAAGCCTGGAGCGAGGCCAGACAGGATCTATATGCAGCCCAGCAGGCTGCCGGCGAAACAGAAAACAACGGCGAAGCCCCTGCGTCAGAAGAAGACGGCACCGAGGATGTAACCGACGTTGACTATGAGGTTGTAGACGACGTTTCGAACGATGTTTCGGACGACGTTGTGGACGAAGTCGTTGAAGAGAAAGACGACACGTAAAATCAACTGATATTGGAATGAAGCCCCAGAGACCGGCCGGTAGCTGGGGCTTTTTCTTTGGACTCCAGCTCGGCCATCTTCTTCAGGAATCTTCCACCGCCAGGCGAGCCGCCATAACCAGAAGTTCAGGATTGACACGAACTCGATAATTCGGATTGGCATAAACGAATTGGATCATTCCATCCAGACCGATAACAAAGGTGGCAGGTACGGGAAGGATATGATGATCGTACCCTGAAGCTGCTTCCAGGTCGATGCCAGCTTTGGCGTATCTTTCGACCGTTTCTTCAGATACCCTAAACGCCAACCCGTAGTCCCGTGCGACCTCCATCTCATTGTCTGAAAGAAGCATATAATCTATCCCCTCTACCTCGAGACTGGGTTTTAGCACGTCTTCCTGGTCAGCGCTAATGAATAGTACCTCATATCCCAGGTTGATCAGTTCCTGTTGCGCTGTCCTCAACCCTGAAAGCTGGCGGTTGCACCATGGACACCAGCCGCCCCGGTAAAAAATGATGACAGCGGGTTGATCCAGATTTTCTGAATCAAAGGTATACAGTGAGCCGTCAGGCATAGGAATTTCAAATGATGGCGCGCGCAACCCCGGCATCAGTGGACGCGCCTCTTCAGCCGTGGCAGCTACACGGTCGTACAGGTTAGTCGTTGTTTCCTCGGCAGTATCAACGGAACAACCGGTGGTGAGGACTATCACTATTGACAGGGCCGGCAGAATCAAACGAATCGGTCTCATAGGATCGAGTGGGTTTCTGATTGGTGAGAAGTTCGAGGAATATAAATCAGGAATCGTCCCTCAAGCTTTGGTAAACGAATACAGGTTGCTGTTTCACGTACTGCATGATTCTTTTGAAGCGGCTATCTTCCGGCGTTTTGGTGTCAACTCAATTCCGCGCGATTTACTATGCCCTCTTTTGTTTCTCACCTGGAAGGCGCGATTGATGGCGCAACGCTCGAACCTCGGACTGTTCAGACGCTACACGAGGACCGACCCATCTGGGTACGTTATGATCTGGATGCGATTCGTCGTGCGGTGCGCAAGGAGGAGTTTGCCTCCCGCGCGCCGACCATGTGGCGGTATCACGAACTCCTCCCAATCGAAAACGAATGCGACATTGTTACTCTCGGCGAAGGAATGACACCGCTTCTCGAGACGCCGCGTCTTGGAGCATCTTTCGGATTAAACGATTTGTGGATCAAGGACGAGTCACAACTTCCTACGGGCTCATTCAAAGCAAGAGGGCTGTGTGCAGCAGTTTCCATGGCAGCGGCTTTTGGACATAAACGAATTGCCATCCCAACGGCCGGGAATGCTGGCGGAGCGCTTGCAGCTTACGCAGCGCGAGCTGGCATGGAGTCTTTTATCTTCATGCCGAAAGACACACCGAAAGTTAATCAGTTTGAAGCTGTTTCGTTCGGCGCAAACGTGTACCTCGTAGAGGGAGTCATCACGGATTGCGGAAAAATCGTTTCGCAAGGAACGGATACGGCCGGATGGTTTGATGTCTCGACCTTGAAAGAACCCTACCGTATCGAAGGTAAAAAGACGATGGGTCTCGAGATCGCTGAACAATTCGATTGGAGGCTACCGGATGTAATCATTTATCCGACTGGTGGTGGCACGGGCCTAATCGGCATGTGGAAGGCCTTCAACGAACTACGAGAATTGGGATGGCTGAATGCCGACAAAATGCCCCGAATGGTTTCCGTTCAGTCGTCCGGGTGCTGCCCCGTCGTTAAGGCCTTTGATGCGGGCGAACGGTTCTGCACTTTTTTCGAGAATGCAGAGACGGTTGCGAAAGGCCTGCGCGTTCCGGCCGCCATCGGCGACTTCATGATCCTGGATGCCATTCGTGAGAGTGAAGGAACAGCGATCGCCGTGGAGGAGGAGAGCATTCCGATCTGGATGAGAACGGGGGCTTCGCTGACGGGCATTTCAATCTGTCCCGAAACGGCCGCATGCATCGGCGCGATCGAATTGCTATCGGAGAACGGGTGGATTCGGAGAGACGAAAGTGTTGTGATCTTCAATTGTGGCGCACTCCAGAAAAATGTCGACCTCTTCAATGAGCAGCTTCCCATCATTGAAGCAGGAGCGAAAATTGAATGGACTCCGCAAGCGCGAATGGTAAAGGAAATGCCATGAAAACCATCCTTCGTTTCCTAATCGTGTTCAACAACCATTTCGAAATGCACGACAACATCATCTTTGGTGTGAAGTGCACCGAAAAGCGCGGTCGGAGGCTTCATCCCGAAATCGGACATTTTCAATGCGTGTGAACCTCGAAACACCATCGTTCCGACACCTGATGCACGTACACCCACAATCATCTCGATCTGACGGGTCTCACCGGCGATGGTCAAATTCCCTTTTGTCACAACACTGAACGAATCCGGTGAAACGCCTTCGACCCGGGTCGTCTCCGCCCTGAGAAGTTCATAGACAATTTCTTTATACTCATTGGCCTTGAGTGCTCGAAGCATCAAACGGTCCATTATGGGACCCCGCCCGCCTGACATTTTCTTAACCACGACCCTTAGCTCCACCCCATGGATGGACGGGACGCCGTCGGAATCGATGCTGAGTTCAACCCAGCCGCTTAAACTGTCGGCGGAAACCGACCAGTCGCTCTTATTCGACGTCCCCTCAATCACGAGAGTGCTTTCCGCTCCAAATACTATTCGCTCCTGGGCTAACGACGAACCGGCGCCAAATAATAAGAGAACAGCGACGACACCTAGTTGACGAATAAGAGACATGTATGATCGACTCACAATGATTGTTGGATCACTAAATTTTGAGATCCCAGCGAAGGTAAGGATCTCAGAGATCACACAGAGAACGCATAGAATAACCTGATTAGCGCTAATCATGTAGAATAATGGACCTTTGAGATCGAATATTCGGCTCGTATGCTGAATGATCCCGCCGAGCGAAATACGTTGGATGAAACACATTGAGTAAAACACATTAAGATCGAGCGAGTCCGTCTGGCAATTGATCCGCACGGCATTATATTTCGAGATGCACCGATTAGAGATTGTAATCCTCTAGTTGCCCGCGCGCTCATCAACTACTGATCAATATCATGAGTCAATCTGGATCAATGGACGCAAAAAATACGTCCCGCCGGGAGTTCATCAAGAAAGGAACCCTGGCTGCTTCCGCCATCGTCACCGGTGTTACGTCGCAACCTGTCCGCGCCGCGAAAACACGATACACTACCACCCCTTCAAGCGTTCTTGGAGCAAATAGTCAACTGCGAGTAGGCTTCGTAGGAGTTGGAGGACAAGGATTTAATGCACACGTTCGAACGATCACGAACATGACCGGTGAGGATAATGAAACGTGGCACACTTATGAACACAATGCGGCGGGTGTCGCTGCCTGCGACCTCTATTCCGCTCGGCGGGATCGAGCCGGCGCGCTTCTGGAACTCGCCCGAACAGAGCGTGGTCTGGGTGACTACAAGGTAGAAACGTATGAGGATCATCGCAGACTCGTTGAACGCGACGATATTGACGTGGTCTTCATCGGGTCCGTAGACCACTGGCACTCTCAAATTACTATCGACGCATTGGAAAGCGGAAAACACGTCTACTGCGAGAAGCCGATGACGCGTTACCTGCCGGAAGCGTTCGAGGTGTACGATGCCGTCAAACGGACAGGCATGAAGTTTCAGGTCGGATCCCAGTACGCCACCGAAGGAAAATGGCACGTTGCTGCAGATATGATCCGCGCGGGAAAAATCGGACGCCTTGTGCTCGCTCAGGACTCGTATACCCGAAACTCTACAACGGGTGAATGGAACTACTACAAACTGGAAGAAGGGGTAACACCGGCTACCCTGGATTGGGAGCATTGGTTGGGTAAGGTCAGTAATCGGGTTGCCTTCAACCGAGAACACTACCACCGCTGGCGCAAGTACCTCAGATATTGTGCTGGAATCCTGGGCGACCTTCTAGCGCATAGAATTCATCCGTTGGTCATCGCCACAGGCGATCCGGAATTCCCGACGCGAGTCGCCTGTCTGGGAACGAACGGGATCACGCTGGAGGAAGTCGGCCCGGATGACCGAACCGTTACGGACAATACACAGGTGATAGCAGAGTTTCCGAGTGGCCTGGCGATGGTGATTCTTGGCTCAACGGTGAACGAACAAGGCTTGGCACAGGTGATTAGAGGACACGAAGCAACGCTCTACTTCGGTGGAAATACTGTTGAATTAAGACCTGAGAGGCCTTTCGCCGATCTGGTAGACCCGGAATCACAAGACAATATCGAACCGGGCGTGAGTATACCAGCGCACGTAGCCAACCTGTTTGACTCGATCAGAAATGATACATCGCCAAACGGCAACATTGATGTGGCCATTCGCGCGCAAACGATCATTTCAATGGCTGAAATGTCGGAGAGATTGGGAGAAATGGTGTACTTCGATGAGGAAACCCGATCCATGTCAACCGGTAGCGGTCGACCTTTGGAGACACTCACATATGGAACCCTGGAGCTTTCCTGAACCTCGGACCGAAGCTACTCTTTAACCCGTGAAAACCGTACGACTGGCGGTCAGCGCCATGGCGACGCGTTTCGAACTCGTATTGCTGGGCGAGGACGAAGTTCGTCTACGAGCAGCCGGCGAAGAGGCCCTACGAGAAATATCGTCTCTCGAGCGACGCCTGAGCTACTATTCAGATGCTAGCGAGCTAACGCGGGTGAACCACGGCGCAGCGTTAGAACCCATCCGTCTCGCACCTGATTTATTTGCCCTACTGGGCGAAGCAGAACGGTTCGTGAAAAAAACCAACGGTGCGTTCGATCCCGTGATTGGCCCGCTCATGCGTTGTTGGGGGTTTGTGGAGGAAACTGGATCGGTCCCTGACCAAGCCCGTCTTGCTGCGGCCCGTGCGATATCTGGTTTCCACCATGTAGATCTTGACGACAAGTCAATGTGCGTTCGATTCGATAGAGAAGGCGTGGAAATTGACCTGGGTGGCGTCGCCAAAGGGTACGCCCTGGACGAGGCTGCTAGAATCGTAAGGGAACATGGTATTAAGAGTGCACTGCTTCATGGCGGAACCAGCACTGTGGTCGGTATCGGGAATTCCTATTCTGGAGCACCGTGGCGGATCGGTATTCAGGATGGCGATACGGTTCTCGGTACGATCGAACTTCGCGACTGCGCCCTGTCGGTTTCTGCCCCGTCAGGGAAATATTTCACGTATGGGGAACGCACGTATTCCCACATTCTTGACCCCCGCACTGGACGGCCCGCGTCCGAAGCAGCCGTGTCGGCTGTCGTGTCGCGTACAGCGACAAAATGCGATGCCCTTTCGACCGCCGCACTGGTCCTGGGGGCAAAAGCCAGTCAATTTCATGACGCTAAAACGGGTATAGGTGTCTGGGCAAAGGCGGATCCTTATACCGTTCTCTTTCTTGAAGGTCTTCCGGCGTTTGATCGGAACCTGAATTAGTTTTGATCCGTGTCCAGCTCGTGAGTGAAGACGAGATATCCCATCATGTTTTGGGCCCGATGTTATAACGCGTACCAGTAGGCGGCCTATGCCAAAGCGACAGGATTTAATCAACAGACGAGATTTTCTCAAGACGAGTTCGCTTGGGACCCTTGCAAGTGTTTTACAGGGCGAAATGATTCTTATTGAGCCCGAATCGAAAGAATCCCGGCCAGTAATTACAGAGGCGGTCAATTGTGCCTTGATCGGATACGGCCTCTGGGGTCGTGAGATATCGGCAACGCTTTCGCGATTGGAAGAGGCGAATCTTCTCGCTGTGTGCGATAACTATCCTGTTATGCTTCAACGCGCACAACGATCTTTACCAAACATATCTACGCACACCGACTACCGGGAGATTCTCGATCGGCGAGACATCCCGGCCATCTTTATCGCGACGCCAACACATCTACATAAACAGATTGCAGTGGACGCGCTACAGGCAGGAAAACATGTCTATTGTGAAGCACCACTCGCTGCGTCGGTGGACGACGCTCGACAAATCGCGACGGCTGCGAGAGACCATGAGGGACAAATCTTTCAGGGCGGACTCCTTTATCGAACGGAACCACAGTACCGGTCCGTGTACGGCTTTATTTTGAGCGGTGCTCTTGGCAAAGCAGTCATGGCGCGTGCCCAGTGGCATGCTCGAGAATCCTGGTATAGGACTTCTCCAAATCGGGATCGCACGGAAGCCCTGAACTGGAGGCTTGATCCAGAAATCTCTCCCGGTCTGGTCGGTGAAATCGGGATTCAGCAATATGATACGGCCATCTGGATTTTCGGAAGTCTTCCACGTGCAGTCTCCGGATTCGGCGGGGTGTACTACTGGGAAGGCAGAGACGTAGCCGACACGGTACAAACCGTCATGGAATTTCCAACGGGCGAACGGATGATCTACGACGCCACGATTGTCAGCAGTTTTGACGCTATGTACGATACGTTTTATGGGAGCGACAGCACCATCATTCTGCGAGACGGGAAGGCATGGATGTTCAAAGAAGTCGACGCCCCAATGCTGGGCTGGGAAGTATATGCCCGAAAGGACAAGTTTTACAAAGAGACGGGGATTGCTCTTTTGGCGAATGCCACGAAATTGGACGCCCTGGGTCAGAGTGCTACGGATGACGACCCAGACGCCGAGACACCCCTCTTTCATGCGTTAAAAGCGTTCCTGGACAATTACTTTTTTGGACCGTACGAACCGGTCATGGATTACCAGAAGTCGTTCGACGCTACGGTCGTTGCTTTGAAAGCCAACGAGGCGGTCGTTTCCAACACGCGCATAGAATTCCAACCGGATTGGTTCGAACTCTAGTCCTGAGCGAACAATCGTTTGGCGTTTTGGGTCGTGATTTCCGCAACCTCCTCCAGGGTCAATCCTCTGACCTCCGCGAGTCGCTCAGCCACCAATCGCACATGAGACGGCTCATTTCTTTTCCCTCGATACGGAACCGGAGCAAGAAAGGGCGCATCCGTCTCGAGTACAATGGATTCTATCGGTATGTCTTTGATGGCGTCCGGAACGCCGGCATTCTTAAATGTGAGGGTCCCTCCTATTCCAAAGTGGAATCCCAGGTCCAGAATCTCCGACACCACGCGTGACGGACCACCAAAACAGTGGAATATTCCCCCGAGTTTTTCAGGGTGTTCAGATTGTTCTTTTTCCTCCCTCAGAATTCGAATGATGTCATCAGCGGCCTCACGGTTATGGAGAATAAGGGGCAGGTTTTCGGAAATGGCCAGTCGCGCATGCAGCCGCAGGAATTGTTGCTGGGTCTCGTCGAATGACCGATCCCAATAGTAGTCCAGTCCGCTCTCCCCGATGGCAACGATATTGACATTCCTGCATAGGGATCTAACCTGATCGAAATCTACCTCAGAGGCGGACTTCGTTTCGGACGGGTGGATCGCAGCCATCGCATACAATCCCTGAAATCGATTGCACAGTTCCAGAGCCTGGTGGATCGAAGGAATATCGATCGCTGGCATGACGATCTTTTCGACGCCGACGTTTCGCGCACGGACAATCACGTCTTCCAGATCCTCAGCAAATTGCTCGAGGTAAATATGAGCATGCGTATCAATCAGCAAAAAATCTGACATCTTCCCATCGTCCTGTAACATCGCAGGAATCTACCATCGGGATCCAAAATATTGCGTTCTGAGGCAAAACACTTGAATTGACGGAAAAAAACAATGGAACATCGGCTCCTGTTCCTCATGAGAATGAGCAATCTTCAAGAAGAGGGTGTACCATTCACGTGACCGTTCAACTTAATTCTGCGTAGTGCCGTATCGCTCTAACATCGCTCGAATCGTCGTCCTGTTCACCACGCTTCTGGCTCTCGTGCCACTGGGGCAGATGGTAAACGACTGGTACGAAGTGTCTCAATTCGAGGAGCTTCTGGGAACCCGGATTCAGTCTTCAGCAAGCAGTTATGACTGGATGGAATGGGAGGACGTTGACGGCCGAATCGTTGCCGGCTACGTTTTCCCAAATGGGCCGGCAGCCAAAGCCGGAATTCAGGAGGGCGATCAGTTCTACATGCTGGAATTCCAACAGTACTTCGATACCGAGGGTCTACGAAGTGCCATTTCGGGTATTAGACCCGGGGAAGTCAGAAATTTTCTCGTCGTACGCGGAGATGAATATGTGGATGCTCGTGTTCGGTTCGCGAGGCATCCGACGTTTCTATATCCCCGCTCGCTGGGGCTCTGGCGCCTGGCGCTCTGGGGATTCACTTTGGGTTCGTTTTTCCACATCCTCGGACTTTTCATCGCTGGACCGCTTGCCTCACGATTTAAAAAAGCTCGCTTTGAGCTCGTACTGATTGCAGTGTCGTCGGCCTGGATCGTAGGAAATCTACTTCGCTTGCTCCTTGTGGAATTTTGGGGCCCTCCAAACGTGGGCACGGCGTTTGACGACGTCTTCCAGGCACTCACATTCATAGGACTCGTCGGGTGGATTGGATTTCCTGTCCTTCTTCTCCATAAGGTGATTGTTGACGGGAATCTAGCCGGTACGGGTCCATTCAGGAAAATTCACACCGCAGCCTACTTCACCCCATTTTTGCTTTTGGTCACCGTACTCATTACGGCTGTTTACGGACATCTTGGACCAGTAACGCTGGAGGACCTCCTCATTCCCATTCTGTTCTACGCTTCGTGCTATATCGCGGCTGCGTCATTGCTGGTATTTATCTCCTACGTAGCCAAAGATGAATTGTCCGGTCAGCTATTGGGCGAGTGGGGCCGGACAGGGAGTGCGGCCATTTTGTTCGTCGCAATTGTAGTCGCACTGGTGGTGACCGGGGTGATTCCCGTGCTCGCGGGTCTTTCAGATGCCACGGCCGGTTGGATCATTGTTGGTGCGCAGCTCATCGCCGTAGCTCCGGTAACGCTTTTCAGTTTCGGAACCCTCCGGCACGGTAAAGTGGACGATGTTGTAACGCGGGCACTCGTTTATGTACTCGTTCTCGGCCTCATTTTTCTTGCCTTTGTCGGAGGCCTAACGTTGATGGAATCCACGTTGGCCAATTCGGGAAATAGTCGCGTGGTACTTGAGGGACTCTACGTTGTCTTTCTGTTGATCCTTTTTGAACGATTTGCACGAAGGCTCCGCGTCTTTGCATCGTCTTTCTTTTCTACCGAGCGACATAAGGCACGACAGAAGTTGACTCGTTTTCAGGCAGAGATGACGGATATTCTGGATGCGGAACTGCTAGCCCAGAGCACTATCAATGTTGTCGGAAAAGTTTTCAAGGCCAATTCTGCGATTCTCTTTTTACCATCGACGTCGGGCAAAGGCAGGTGGGTTACCGGAAGGTACCACCCGGAAGCCCCGTATCTGACGGAACGTATCTTTCATACGGTCTGGCCTCATTTCAAGGATCACCCTACGATCTGGGCAAGGAATCGAGAATTGAATGAGAATACTCTACCAGATGAATTGTCCGGTCTACTGGAAGATCACCATGCAGCGCTGGCAATTCCGATAAGACAGGAAGGCGAAGCCCGTGGGCTACTCGTTCTTGGTAGAAAGTCTCGTCGCAGATCGGTGTACAATCTTGACGACCTGGAACAGATGCGCTCCTTGAGCAGCCATCTGGCGCTAGCCGTTGAGCGCCTGGCCCTGATTGACCGGGAGCGTCAGCTGGCCAAAGAAAGTACGAATGCCCACCTGGTCGCCCTCCGCGCGCAGATCAATCCTCATTTCCTGTTCAACGCATTGAATACGATTCTTGCGCTTATCGAAGAACGTCCTGATGAAGCAGAAGGTGTCGTAGAGGATCTTGCTGCAATTTTCCGACACACATTGACCACAGGGAGTCAGCCCTTCGTCAGTCTCGAAGAGGAGTTCACTCTCGTCGACTGCTACCTGAAAATCGAGCAGGCGAGATTTGGAGATCGGCTGAGTGTGGAATGTTATCTGGACCCGGAAATTGCGAACGTACCGGTTCCGGCTTTCGCCGTGCAAACGATCGTGGAAAATGCCATCAAGCATGGGCTCGAGAAACAACGCAAGAAGGGAACCCTTTCGCTGTCGTGTACGCGTCTGGACGAAGGGCATTCTCTTGTCGTGGTGTCGGATTCGGGCGTGGGGATCCCGGCACTCTTTGGTGAATCGGATCCGGCTGAAGGTATCGCTTCCTTCTTCGGAATCGGGCTGACCAACGTGGCTTCTCGACTGGAGCAGCACTACGGACGCCGAGACCTGTTAAAATTTGAGAGTGACTCAGAATCCGGTACGACGGTAACCCTTCTCATTCCAGAAAAAAACCATGCTCCGTACAGCGACCATTGATCCAGGGAATTTTCGGCACTCACGTAGTACATTGTGTAACATTCTCCGAATACTGCCTTCGGAAAACCTTTAGAGGACCAATCCCAACACCATGTCTTCAAAGACTTTGCGGTTACTCGTCGTTGATGACGAACCGCCAGCACGGAAACGACTCAAGAAGATGCTCATGGAGGTCTCTACCGACTCTGATATTGAAATCGTCGGTGAGGCCACAGATGGCGTCGAGGCGGTCGAGATGTTAAAAAAGGGAGGCATCGACGTGCTGTTCCTTGACGTACAGATGCCCGGGTACGATGGTTTTGAGGTATTAGATCGTATCGAGCCGGACGTTCGACCTGTTGTCGTATTTACGACGGCTTTCGATGAATATGCCATTCGCGCGTTCGAGGCCAACGCCGTCGACTATCTCCTGAAACCGATACCGAAGGACCGGCTCGAAGAAGCGCTCAGACGTGCGGCGAAATTGCGTGACACGCCGGACTCCAAAAACAAAACGGACGAGCGAATGGCCCGGCTTCTGGATTGGATGGATGCTCGATCCGTCATCGAAGCCGAATCAGAATCCTATGCCGAATCGGACGGACCTCTCAAACAGCTATCCATTCCCTACAGAGATCGAATTCTGATTATTCCCATCGAGCAGCTTGTTTCCGTCGAAATATCCGAGGGAATAACCCGCGTATTCATATTGGAAGACGAATCAGATTCACCGCGCCCGAAGCTCAAGCAGCACATCGTGAGTTATACATTGGATCAACTGGGTGGACTCCTGGACTCAAACGACTTTATTCGAGTTCATCGATCTGCTATCGTACAGTTCGCCCATATCCGAGAACTCGTTCCGTGGTTCTCTGGGCGCTATAAACTCATATTGACAGCCAATCACGAGGTCATCGCAAGCAGGGAGCGTTCGAAACTTCTTAAAGAGCGGCTGATGATCTAGCGGCTGTCGGCAAGTGGTTATCGAATTCCGACTGAACGTCTACGTAACCTCCGATCTGCCGGAACGGCCCCGCTGGATCTCGTATATTTGCAGATATCCGGGGACGGACGATTTGGCGTCCAGAGACCGGGAAGCCAGCAAGATGAAAGCATCGAACTGGTCCATAATCTGGTGACCGGTAACGTGAAAAATTGGCTCCTTGAAAATGTTCAAAGTGGCCCTTTTTGTCAAGCCAGTTCATCGCTAACTTAAGAATACCAAACTCTTAGCGGCCTCGACTCGGCATCCAAGGGTGCTCTTGTATACGATTCCTGAATGATCTGTTGCATCTTACTATGGTGCCAGCGAAATTCCTGTTCACTGAAAAGGATAAACTGATCTCCACCGTTTGAACTGAATCAATATTATCCGCTCCTCGATCCTGGATCACATCCATTCGGTTTGCTATGAACGGAGCTTTTAGAAGAGCATCAAGCTCTATCCTCTTTGCCTTGCTTCTGCCAACCACGTTCGCTCTGGCGCAATCTGGGAAAATTGCGGGGCGTGTTACCGACTCGCCCGGAGAACCTCTTATCGGTGTAAATGTGGTGATTTCCGGAACCGTGCAGGGTGCCGTCACGGATCTCGATGGATATTACACCATTCTTATCGTCAGCCCGGGCACGTATTCGGTACGCGCTTCCTACATCGGTTTTACCCAGCAGACGGTTGAGGGTGTGAGGGTGAATATCGATCAGACGACTACGATAAATTTCTCCCTGCCACAGGAAGCTGTCGATTTGGAAGAGGTTGTGGTTACAGCAGATCTGCCTGTCGTTCAGGCTGACGTCTCCAACAGTCAGCTCAATATCACATCTTCGGAGATCGAAGCTTTGCCCGTATCCAGCGTGTCGAGTATTATCGGCTTACAGGCTGGAATCCGGGGTTTGTCCGTACGCGGGAGCGGTTCTGATGAGCTCTCGTTCATGGTAAACGGACTCAGCCTCCAGGATGAGCGCAATAACACACCTTTCACAAACATCAGCATCACTTCCGTCCAGGAGGTGCAAGTGCAAACCGGCGGATTTAATGCTGAGTATGGTAACGCGCGGTCCGGCGTCGTTAATGTTGTAACAAAGGAAGGCGACCGCAACCGGTATACGGCTGAGGCGATTGTGCGATACAGTGCTCCCCAACAGAAACACTTTGGTGCCCGTGCAGACGATCCCAACGCGTATTGGATTCGTCCCTTTCTTGATCCGGATGTAGCGCTTACCGGTACCGAGAACGGGGCATGGGACCAGGCGACACAGCTGCAGTATCCGAGATTCGAAGGCTGGGTTTCAGTTTCTGAGAAACTGCTGCAAGACGAAGATCCCAGTAACGACCTGACCCCCGATGCCCTGCAGAAAGCCTTTCTCTGGCAGCATCGGAAGAAGATGGAGATTACAACGCCGAACGTCAACATCGATGCGGGATTCGGCGGCCCGGTGCCGGCAATCGGCAAAAAGCTGGGAAATCTGCGTTTCTATGCTTCTTTTCGATCTGATCAGGAAATGTACGTTATTCCGCTTAACACCGACCGGTTCCAATCATGGAGCGGGCATGTAAAGCTGACATCGGATCTCAAACCAGGGTTGAAATTGACGATTGAGGGACTCAAGGGCAGGTCAACCGGTACTGCAAGCAACCGTTTTGGTCAGCCCGGCATTTTTCGCTCTGCATCAGGCATCGCCGGATCGATGAGCCGCGTCAGCTTTATCGACACCCGCATTTTTTCTACGGACTACTGGACTCCGTCCACGGTGAACACATTCATGATCGGCGCAAAATTTACCCACCTGCTCAATGAAAAGTCGTTTTATGAGGTCCGATTCAACACGTTTTCCACGAAGTACAATACGAATCCCGGGCGCCTGCGCGACGAATCCCCGGTCGTGACGTTTGGTGGTGTCGGCTTTGACGAAGCACCTTTTGGATTTCAACCCAAGCCCTCCTTTGGGGTAGGTGGGATGCGTACAGGTGTCGGTATGAGCAACGCCCGCGATTCAAGTCGCGTGGTTGCCTATAATCTCAAGGCTGATTTTACAAGCCAGGTCAACCGTTTTCTTCAAGTAAAAACGGGAGCCGAATTAAACATTTCTGATACACACGTCAATTACGCCCAGTTTGACGAATTCCTACCCAGCAGTAACTCGAGTTCAGAGTGGAAGAAAACTCCGGTGCGCGGCGCGATGTATGTACAGAGTAAACTCGAGTTTCAGGGAATGATTGCCAACCTCGGCGTTCGCATGGATTATTTCGGCGCCGGTGGCGATTGGATCGTGTACGACGATCCGTACACGAACGCTTTTTCGGCGCGATTCTCGAGCGGCATCGACTCGCTACTGGCAAAAGAATCCACGGACCGAATTTTCATGCTGAGTCCCCGACTCGGTGTGTCGTTTCCGGTAACCGCCGTCAGTAAGCTGTTCTTCAACTACGGTCATTTCCGGTCCATGCCGAACCCCAACAATCTTTATTTGATTCGCCCCTTCACCGAGACTGGACAGATCAGCCGCGTGGCGAATCCAAATAATCCCCTGCCCAAGACCGTAGCGTACGAACTCGGTTACGAACAGTCATTTTTCAATCAGTATCTCGTCCGGGTGGCCGGTTATTACAAAGACGTAGCTCTTCAACCGTTCCTGGTCCAATACAGTAGTCGGGATGGGCAGGTCAGCTATAGAACAAGTGAACCCAATTCGTTCGAAGACATTCGAGGTTTTGAGGTAACACTTTCCCGGTCACGCGGAAAGTGGGTGCGCGGATTTATCAATTACACATATGAGGTGTTCACGTCTGGATACTTTGGGCTTCGTCAAAACTTTGAAAACCCGACCGCCCAGCGCGAATTCGAAGCGAGTGATTCCGAACGACGCCGAGCATCTTTCAGGCCCGTCCCCCGACCTTACGCACGACTCAACCTGGATCTGCTTTCACCGGAGGACTTCGGACCAACAATCGGTTCCTTCTCTCCGTTGGGCGACTGGCGTGTAAGCTTCATCGGAGATTGGCGGGAAGGATCCAAGTTCACGTGGACCGGCGGTGGGTCAGTTCCCGGAGTCCTCAATAACGTTTCATTCAGAGATTTCTGGAACATGGATCTCCGCCTTACGAAAACTTTCAAACTGAGAGATGGAAGGAGAGCACAATTATTTATCGACGTCTTCAACCTCCTTAATACCAGGAGACTCTCTTTTGCTGGTTTTGTAGATGGGAATGACCAGAACGCTTATTTGCGGTCTCTGCATCTTCCTGAATCAGACGACTACTCCACGAATATCCCTGGAGACGACAAGATCGGTGAGTTTCGGAGTTACGGCGTAGAGTATCAGCCCATGGTGCGGATTCCGTCGCGCGACGGTGTGTCGCTACCTGACCCGGGCATTATATACTTCGAATTCGACACCAAACAATACATCGAATTTCGAGACGGCACGTGGGTGGCTGCCGATCGGGGAAACGTCGACAAGGTACTTGATGACAAGGCTTACATCGACATGCCCAATCAGAATTTCCTGACATTCCTTAATCCCCGTGAAATCTACTTCGGCGTACGAATCACGTTCTAAGACTACTGCCATGAATTTCCGCCCCCACAGCATGATGAATACTTTCTGGAACCGGAAACGACTGGCTTTCGGTCTGGCCGTCATCGTAACCATGCTCCTGGTGGGAGAGCAACAGGACGCCAGAGCTCAGTTTACAAATAAGTGGCTCTCGGCAGGCTCGATGCACAACTGGTACTCCGAAATCGGAAGTGAGTGCGAGGCATGCGGATTCGTCAGAAGCCAGCAGGACGGGCTGCGCTGGCCGGGCATATACAACTATACCGACACGCAGGCTGCCAAGGCGCTCTGGATTGGAGCCAGCAACGTCACGGACGACCTCGGAATAACCTACGCTAAACGCGTGGTGCATGTTGGACCCCGAGTCTCCGGAAGCGGAGAGTTTTTCCCGGTGAGATTCGAGATGGTGAGCCGACGGGATCCACCCGCCGTGTTCGTCGATGGCGCGTTCTCGATCCCTTCGGCTGAAATGGCGAATGACAGCGTGGATCCGGACCAGATCGCCGACGTGATGATCATCAATGAGGTTAATACGCTTCTCGGGA
Source organism: Rhodothermia bacterium (assembly GCA_036985715.1). Taxonomy (GTDB): domain Bacteria; phylum Bacteroidota; class Rhodothermia; order Rhodothermales; family UBA10348; genus SMXL01. Next base: position 18,011 of record BTQE01000020.1, on the reverse strand, counting down.
TCACGATGGAGCGAAAAATCATGCAGTTCAGCCAGGAATTCCACGACAACTATCACATTATTGAGTACACGTTTACCAATACCGGAAATACCGACGGCGATGCCGATATCGAATTACCCAATCAGACACTGGAAGGAGTCCAGATCTACTACCAGTGGCGCCTGTCGGTGGCCAAAGAGACGCGCTTCGTGATCGGAAACGGAACGGGTTGGGGTCTCAATGCCATGCTCGATACACGCGGTGACGGTGTCAAAGTGGATCCGCCTGACGAGAATTTTCGGGCGCAGTTTGTCTGGCATGGCAAATTTCCACCGTTCTCGGCATATGACAACATCGGTGGACCAATTCTGCCCCAGGTGTTGCCGGCGACAAATATTGCACCCACGGATACACTCGGGCGTCTGGGGGCATCGCAGTTTGTCGGAGTAGTTACGCTCCATGCCGACGCATCCGCCACGGATTCCAACGATGATATCAATCAGCCGACGACAACGTCGTGGATAGGCTCGGACGAACCGTTTACGTCGCAGAACGACGCTTTCAATCCAGCCAAGATGGAATCGGAATATGCCCTGATGACCTCTGGACACAAAGCGCCGCGTCACGCCGATGTGGTGGAACCATCCGGGATGGACGGATTCCTGAATCCGACGGGCAACCCATCCCTTGGCACCCCTGGTGGATTTTCCAACGCGAATGGGTATGGTCCGTACACTCTTGGCCCTGGCGAGAGCATCCGTATCGTCATCGCCGAAGGTGCGGCAGGTCTCAGTCGCGCTGCAAATATTGCCATCGGTCGAGCTTACAACGATTCGGGGGCCAATGACGCTCTCGCAATTCCATTTGAAGTGAACAACCAGATTTACACCTTAACCAAGAACGAATGGGTGTTCACGAGCAGGGACTCATTGTTCCAGATGTTCCGCCGAGCCCAGGCCAACTTCAATTCCGGCTACAATATTCCACGCCCTCCGGCGCCACCGAGCCAGTTTCTGGTAGACGGAGGAGGGGATCGCATTGCATTGAGCTGGGTGCCTTACGCGTCGGAACCGTTGCCGGAGAAATGGGAAATCTACAGAGCGTCCAGCCGTCCGGACAGTACCTACACGCTAAGATATACGGCATCACCTGGCGAGACCAGTTACGCTGACACAACCGCCATCCGCGGACTCGACTACTACTATTACATGGTCGGAGTGAACGGTGGTGGCCAGAACGACGGAACAGGTCTTACACCCGTCGGAAAACCACTGCGCAGCAGCCGCTACTTTACACAGACATACACTCCAACGCGGTTAAAACGACCGGCCGGCGAATCTCTCTCCGATATCCGGATCGTGCCCAATCCTTTCAATATTTCATCCAGCCCATCTGTACGTTTTCCAGACCAGACCGATAAACTGGCCTTCTTCAATATCCCGGGCCAATCTACCATTGAAATCTTTACCGCCCTGGGAGAACGAATAGCTCGGATTGAACACACCGACGGAAGCGGCGATGAATTCTGGGACCACACGACATCGTCTCGTCAAGTCGTCGTCAGCGGTCTGTATATCGCGGTCATCACGGATACCGAGACGGGAGCGAAAGCCATTAAGAAATTTGTCATCATCCGCTAGGAACTTCCAATGAGAAGAAATGCTGTTGTCGTTCTCGGGCTTCTTGCGTTGATGTTGATGTCTGCGCCCGATACGCGCGCGCAGAAGAAAAAGCTTGCCCAGACCGGCATGAAGTTTCTCAGTTTTTCGGTCGATCCACGGGCAGCCGGTATGGGAGATGCCACGACGGCGATGGAAGGCGGATCCGAACAGCTTTTCTACAACCCTGCCGGCATGGCCTGGCAACGCTCCTTTATGAGCCTCTCGCTGGGAGCGACAGAGTGGATTGCCGACATCAAGTTCAATGCCGGAAGTGTTGCTTTTCAGCCCGCTGGAGGTCGCCTCGGGGTATTCGGGTTCTCATTTGTATTTGTAGACTTCGGGGAGCTGCAGGAGACAATTAGATTTGACAATGAGCAGGGCTTCCTTGATCTGGGTACGTTCAAACCGGCAGCCTGGACCGTAGGTTTCGGGTATGCTCGTGCCCTTACCGATCGATTCTCGGTCGGTGCACAGGTTAAATACGCCAACGAGGACCTCGGCTCAAGCGTCGACGAGGTTACGGGAGAAGGCGAATACTCCCGGTCTAAAAACCAGGTGAGCGTGTATGCCTTCGACTTTGGCGTCTTCTACAAAACAGGCTTTCGCAGCCTCAATTTTGCCGTTAGTGCCCGGAATTTTTCTAAGGAACTCGTCTACGAGGAGGATAGCTTCCAAATTCCCCTTACCCTGAAGATTGGCGTGTCAATGGATGTGATGGACTTTTCGGCTGCTGGATCGGAAACGCATTCTCTCCTCGTTTCCATCGATGCTGAGAACCCGCGCGACTTTTCAGAACAGATAAAACTCGGTACGGAGTACACGTTTTTGAAGACATTTGCCGTCCGTGCCGGCTACGCCTTTCCAACCGATGAACAGCGCATCAGTTTGGGCTTCGGTATTCGGCAGGTGGTCGGCTCAATCGGCTTTGCGGCGGACTATTCCTACACGGAATTCGGTATTTTCTCCGGAGTGCATCGCCTGGCACTGCGGTTTTCGCTTTAGCGCTATGAATTGTTTGGTAATGAGATGAGTCACTTGTTGCATCAAGACAATATGGTAAAGGCGGTTACAAGGGTTTTGTGCCGACGTACAGTCTTGCTTGTAATTATATCGGTGCTCACCACGGGCACACTGATTACGGCGTGCGATACGGGTCCGGCTCCCAGCCTCTACAACCCGGACAGGCCTTCGAAAGCCGATCCCGTTATTTCCAGTGTTGAGCCCTCGGGATCTGCACTCGCAGGTGTGGATATCGTAACCATTTCCGGAGAAAACTTCTCTTCCAATCTGACCGAAAACCTGGTATACTTCGACAATACGCGTGCAGACGTTTTGGAAGCCGGTCCGACGCAACTCAGGGTACGGGCTCCCAATACTCCCAGTGCAGAGCTCCAAATCCGGGTCGCGATCCTGGGAGCGGAAAATTACAGCAACAGCCGTTCTTACCGACTTGACTCCGCCGCAGAGCAGTTTGGAAGTATTACTTCGTTTGAGGAGCCGTTTGCCCTGGCTTCCGATGCATCCGGGAACCTCTACGTCTCGCTCAATTCCGACAACCGCTCGGTGGGCATTGTTCGCATGACGCCGGACGGTACTCGGAGCTCCTACATCGAGACGACGTTCAAGTGGGACAGTATGGCGTTCGGCAGTGATGGCTTGCTCTATACCGTGCGATCGGTCCGAGCAATTTTCCGTTTTGCAGAAGGAGGATCGCAGCAGGTCTGGGCGGTCCTTCCCGACAACTCGGCCCGTCTGACGGCCATCTCGTTTGACGATCAGGGCAACTTGTGGGCCGGCGGAAACAACCAAAACCTGTATCGTGTGACCCCCGATAAAACGATTCTGGCGTTTCCTTTTGAGGCGAATATCCGAGCTCTAGCTGTTTTCGGGAGTTATCTCTATGCCGCCGCCACGCAGGATGATGCAAGCAAAATCTGGCGTTTCCAACTGTCGCCGGTCGGTATTGGGACTGCCGAAGAATACTATGACGTCACGGGGAACTTCGGCGCAGAGGCATTTGCGCTGGCTTTTACGACCACCGGCGAACTCTTTATAGGCACGGATGCCACCGACCCGGTTATCGTGGTCTTCCCGGATCGCCTGGGTCAGGCGCTCTATCCGGGAGTGTTGCATCCGGCTGCAGTTTCCTTTGCCTGGGGCAACACGCCGTCCTTGTACATGACGCAGGGCAAAACGGACACAACCACACCAAACCTTATTCGAATTAACACGCGTCGAGAAGGCGCCCGTTAAAATCCCCGTCGTGCTCTTATTCGTTTGGAGCAGCGACCTGATTATCGTACCTAACTGTATTCATAGCACCAATGAAGGAGAAGAAAAAAATGAAACCACTTCTACTGCCAATTATAGCTCTATTGCTCTGGCCCGCCGCAGCTTCAGCGCAATGGGTTTTTGACGGCGCATTCCCAGACAACGTTGACCGCCAGTTTAGCTCCGTACACGGTGTCGCAGTCGACCCCGATGGAAAAATTTGGGTTCAACCTTTTAGCGCTACCGATAGCGTGCAGGTCGCTGAACTAGGCAACACTTTTCAAGCGGTTCGGGTCATTTATGTCTTTAATGAAGACGGCTCGGAAGCCGCTATGTCCCCCATAAAGTTTTTAACCATAGGAGGAGTAGTCGACACCCTGGGAGGCGCGTTAATCGGCGGAGCCTGGGACGGCAAAAGCGGCCGTGGCGTCACGACGGATGCCGACGGCAACATTATTGCCTCACAGTGGAAAACGCTTTACAAGATCGATTACCAGACAGGAGCAGGGATGGCAAAAGTTCGATTCCCCGACTTCTGTGCGCTGGCGGAAGCAGCCACAGACGGCCAGGGTAATGTCTTTGTAGGCTCAGTGTGCCCGCCGCAGCCCATCGTCATGCTCGACACGGATCTCAATGTTCTCGGCAATGCCGTTGATTTCGTTTATGGCTTCTCACGTGACTTTGCGGTGTCACCGAATGGAAATCGCATTTTCTGGGCTGGCTATACCACAAGCGCCGTTATCGAGTACGCGCGCGCGGACGAGTTTTCAGCGTTCGACTCTCTAGGTGTCGTCATTCCCGGGATGGATAGCGAATCCATGGATGTAGGCCCGGACGGATATCTGTGGGTTGGCGCTGGATCGGTGAACGACCTGCCGAATGACTACCCGGGTTTCGCGACCAACTGGGAAATTCAAACGCACTATGCATTTGACATCGACAACCTTGCCATCAACACTATTCCCGTATCGCTGGGAAGCATCGCCTGGGACGGTGGTGGAGATGGTCGTCCGCGCGGCATCGACTTCAGCCCGAACGGAGAATTTGCTTACGTGAGCCAGTTCAACAATCCTGCTCCATCCGTTCAGAGGTTCAGGTTCGGAGCTGTAGCTGTCGAACAAAACGATACCGTGATTCCGGAAAGCTATACGCTCTCGCAGAATTACCCGAATCCGTTTAATCCATCGACACAGATCAACTTCACGCTGAAAGAATCCGGGATAGCCGATCTTCGTGTGTATGATGTTCTTGGTCGTGAGGTCGACGTGTTGGTGAACGAACTTCTGCAGGCAGGAAGCTATACTGCGTCGTTTGATGCGAAAGATCTGTCTTCAGGGCAATACCTCTACGTGTTGAAGGTAGGCGGTCAGCGCCTAACGGGTAGAATGGTGTTGATCAAATAGAAATATCATATCACTTCAATAGATAATCTTCTCATCAGGAAGGGGCATCCTGTCTCGGACAGGGTGCCTCTTCCTATTTGAGACGAGACAGCTGACAGAAGGGACGAAACGTGAAGTACAAGCTCATAGGGCTCGGGCTCATTTTTCTGGCCACCGCCATGCAGCACGGGTTCGCCCAGTCGAAGAGTGGAACAGAAGCCCCCAAACGTGAATTCCGGGGAGCCTGGATAGCCACCGTTCTTAATCTCGACTGGCCGTCGTCTCGTACGGCGACTTCGGCCAACCAGCAGACCCAGTTGACGTGGATGCTCGACAAGCTCAAGGAGGCGGGCATCAATGCCGTCTTTTTTCAGGTACGGTCAGAAAGCGATGCCATGTACGATTCACCCTACGAGCCCTGGTCCTACTGGCTGACGGGCGAGCAGGGTAAGGCACCGGAGCCTTTCTATGATCCGTTGAGTTTCGCTGTCGAGGAGGCCCAGAAACGCGGTATGGAGCTGCATGCATGGTTTAATCCGTATCGGGCAGTACGTGGTTCGGGCTACGCAAATGCCCCCGGTCACGTCTCCGTTTTACACCCGGAATGGATACTATCCTTTGGTAAACTGCGAACACTGAATCCCGGCTTGTCAGAGGTTCGGAACTTTATTTCTACCGTCATCGCAGACGTCTTGCGGCGCTACGACATCGACGGCGTCCACTTCGACGATTATTTTTATCCGTATCCACCTAACCAGATCACCACAGAAGATCAGGATACCTTCAGCGCCGATAGCCGGGGATTTAGCACTATCGGTGACTGGCGGCGAGACAACATCAACCTCCTCGTGGCGCAGGTGGCCGATAGTATCAACGCGATCAATGCCGAGGTCAAGTTTGGCATCAGTCCGTTCGGCATCTGGAAGAACGGAGTACCGTCAGGCATCAACGGGCTCGACGCCTACAATGTCATTTATGGTGATGCGACGGCCTGGCTCGACGCTAAAACCATCGATTACCTCACGCCACAACTCTACTGGCGGTTCGGTGGAGGACAGGATTATGGTAAACTGGCGCCCTGGTGGGCCGAGCAAACTGGCGACCGCCATCTCTACCCGGGCCACGGCCTGTACCGGTCCGATAGAGGTACGTTCTCAGGCACACCGTTTGCCGCTGAAGAAGTGCCGCGTCAGGTGCGGTTCAACCGGGAGAATGATAAAATTCAGGGGAGTGTTTTTTTCCGTGCAAAAAATATCACAACGTTCGCATCGAAGGGTTTTGCCGATACGTTGAAAACGGACCTGTACCGCTATCCGGCTCTTACACCGTCTATGGATTGGAAAGACGTCAGGGCCCCGAGTGCCCCTACGGATCTTACATTTGAATGGACCGATGCGGATGAGGTCACCCTGAACTGGTTGCCGCCACAGGTGTCCAACCCCAGCCCTCGACGCTTCGCCATCTATCGTGTCCATTATGACGACCTGTTCGACCTTTCTGGAGCCATCGCGAATGCCCGGAACATCGTCGCTGTCACTGGCGAAACGTCGACAAAGGACTATCCGGGAATCGCTCCTGAGCCGTACTACTATTTTGTTACTTCGGTCAGCTCCAATTCTGTCGAGAGCCGCCAGAGTAATATCGTTTCGCTGGAAGGCCGCGCCGTTGCCACCGAACTCGTTCAGCCTCTGGCATTCGTGCTATACCAAAACTTCCCGAATCCCTTCAGTTCGAGTACGGAGATTCGATACACTTTAGATCACCCGGCTGCTGTATCGCTTCGCATCTACAACGTGCTTGGCCAAACGGTTGCCACCCTGGTCGAAGGCAAGCGAAGCAGCCCCGGTACGTACGGAATCCGCTGGGATGGTACCAACCAGCGGGGACAGCCGCTCGGTAGTGGAACGTATTTTTACACCCTTGAGGCCGACAATTTGAGAGTATCGAAAGGAATGGTTCTTATCAGATAGTGTCAAATGACCATAGCATGTATTGCAGGATATTGTGCGAAAAGTATCAATATTGGCTCCTTAAATATTATTCATGACGGCTCCGAACGCGATCAGGGCCAAAAACGGGCATGGTGAGACCGCTGTTCTCGGCCTTCAGACAACCTCGACCCCGGCGCAAACCTGGACCGATATCTGCAGGACAATACAGTCCACAATATTATACGCGAACACATGGGAGATTAAGACAGCCGGAAAGGCTTCCACACTTTTTCTGCCAGCCGACGAAAAGAACCATCCATACTGCCGGCAATATAATAGCTGGCTCGAAAATTGAGTTCACTTTTGAACCTGGTCCAATCAAATCGTTGTATTGATGGAGCGTATCAACATGACTATTTCGATCCAATCCGTTCAGGAAAGAGGGCTACGTTGGACCATCCGCGGTGGCTTCCTGATCTTGCTGTGCTTTTACCTGTCACCGTTGGCAACTGCACAGAACGTTGTGCGAGTGGACGGTGACCCGATCCTGTTGTCCGCGCAGAACGATTCGCCCTTTATGGTACCCCGATGGTCCCCAACCGGTGATCGGCTCGCATTTACCGGGTCGAAGTACAAAGGACTCTGGGTAGCAAATTTGGACAGCTGGGAACCCCGACTACTCACTGATGAGGCCGCTGCCGGATTCGGATTCTCCTGGTCCGGGGATGGAGGAGCATTGCTGACACGGGTGGCTCGCTTCGACGGTTTCCGTCGAGACAATGCTGTTACGGTATTCGATGTGGAGACGGGAGAGGCGAATCGAATAACCGAATATCGGAAGAGGATGTCGGCCCTTCCTCGCTGGACTGCGGACGTAAGAAAGGTTGTTCTTCCCGGCGAAGACACGTTTGAGGTGCTTGACAGTGGCCGATCGGTTCTTCCAGGCAAAGTGGCCGAGAAGGTGGTCCCCATCTTCATTGCGCGAAATGACCGGGTTGCCAGTGTCGATGTGCGCACCGGTGAAATGGAATCCGTTGCGCCTGCGGAAGCCGGAGCGGTGCTGAACCTTGTTGAGTCGCCGGACGGGTCGCGGGTGGCTTTTGAGGTCATGGGAGACGATTTGATTGTGATGGATTCCAACGGCACGAATCGAGTCGCCCTCGGACATGGTCATCGGCCCAGATGGTCCCCCGACGGCCAGTGGGTCGTTTACATGGTGACGGAAGATGACGGGCATCAGTTCACGTCGTCGGATCTTTTTGTCGCGCGCGCCGACGGTAAGGTCCGCGTCCGCCTGACCAGAACACCGGATGCTCTGGAAATGAACCCCGACTGGTCTCCCGATAGCCGGTTCATTGCGTACGATGACCGGGGCTTCATTTACCTGTTACCGATAAGCAAAGAATAGGCAGGGGTGCAGGCTCTATGACAGCAACCTTCTGTCGCTGGACTGAACACCGGCGATCGCAAAAGGAGAGATAGTGGATGGTCGGTTCTTCGCACTTTTTTTAGTCCAGAGATTCTCAGTCAGAAGTAACCGTTCCCATTCCCTGAATATCAATATTTTTTCGCGAGCCGGGCATACGATGAAACACTTCCGGGATTTTTTCCTTGCTTCCTCCCTTTTTGTTTTCAGTGCCGTGTTCGTCGCTGCAACCGCGACCGCCCAGGTGGTCGGTCTCAGCGGTTGGGACATCTACATCGACCAGGGCCACAGCCGGACGGAAAACAAGGGCGTCTTTGGCTATTCGGAGGCTGAGAAGAATCTGCGTGTAGGATTGGCCCTACAGGAGATGCTGCTCGAGACAACGGACATAGATACGGTCTACGTTTCGCGGACAAACGACCAGCAGTCGGTGTCACTCAGTCAGCGATCCGATCACGCCAATTCGCTTGGTGCTTCCTGGTTTCACTCGATTCACAGTAATGCGGGGTCGCCAAACTTCAACAGTACTCTGATGCTCTGGGGACAGCTTTTGAGTGGAGTTGAAAAGAGCCCGCCGGGAGGAAAAGCGATGAGCAATATCATGATAGATCTGCTCACGCGCGGGATGCGGACCACAAGCAGCGGCTCCAGGGGCGACTGTGGTTTCTATCGCTCATTTATTCCCCAGGCTTGCAGTACCGGAGGTCCATATTTGAGCGTCAATCGCCGGACGACGATGCCATCGGAGTTGAGCGAAGCGGGTTTTCATACAAGCCCTCTCCAGAACCCGCGTAATATGAACGCGGATTGGAAAAGACTGGAAGCCAGAGCGTTTTACTGGTCGATTCTGGGGTTTCACAATCTTCCCCGGCCCAGCGAACGCATCGTCACCGGCTTTGTGACGAACATCGAAACCGGGCTACCACTTAATGGCGCCTTAGTCACACTGAACGACAGAACCTACACGACCGATACGTACGAATCCCTTTTCAATCTGTATAGCACCGATCCCGATCAACTTCGAAACGGTTTCTTTTTCTTTGAAGATCTTCCCGATGGCCTGCTGTCCATTTCGGTTACGGCTAATGGATTTCGGCAGTATGACGTCGACTTCTCTCCCGTAGATACCTTTTTCACCTTCCAGGATGTTCAGCTTATCCCGGCCTTCCCCCCTCAGGTCGTGGATACGTCTCCGCTTCCCGACAGTACCCATCGTGTCGTTGACAACATCATCATCGATTTCAGCCGAGTCATGGACCGCAACTCGGTCGAAGCTGCATTCAGCCTGCAACCAGCGACCATAGGATCGTTTTCGTGGAAACAGAATGATTTTCAGATGATTTTCAACCCTGATGCACTCGATCCCCTTACCGAATATACGCTCACGATATCGGAGAGCGCCGAGGGGATCTTCGGTGACGAACTTGACGGTGACGGTGACGGCAATTCGGGCGGAGACTTCGTCCTGACATTCCGAACCGGATTTCCGGACGTGTTGGCGCCTGCTATCCGGGCCAGCTATCCCCGGTTCAATGCCCGGGAAGTTGAGCGCGATCCGATCATAACCTTTACCTACGACGAACCAATTGACCCTGCTTCGATCGTCGACAATCTGGCGCACCTGGAACCCACGGTGGGGGGTGCTGCCGTTCCCGGTATCCTTGAACATTATATAGTTGATGAACGAAGTCTGCTCACGTATTTCCCGGAAACGCTTCTCGAAGCAGGTACCTTCTACCGATTTACGATTGCTCCCGGCGTGCGCGATGTATTCGGCAATGAAGAGACCTCCATCAAGCAGATCATCTTCAAGACGGGCTATTCGGTATATGACCGGACTTCGATTGATTCTTTTGACAACGCTCTGAATCCGTGGTGGGAGCCGCAACAGAGTGGTTCGACCACGGGTATCATCACGGATTCGACCGGCCGGGCACCCGACAGCACTTTTGTCAACCTTCTAACGAGAAGCACGGGAGCGATGCGAATCGACTACGGTTGGGACACTTCAGCCCCCGCATGGCTCATCCGAACGTTTCTGAGCGGTGGGGCGCCCCGCAACGTTTTGTTCGACAGTACCTACGCCCTCCAGGCCTACGTCTTCGGCGACGGTAGCGGAAACTTGTTTCGTTTCGCCGTCGACGACAATGTTCCTGCCGCGTCTGCATCGTTCCATGAGGTGAGCCCCTGGTTTACGATCGACTGGTATGGCTGGCGGCTCGTCTCCTGGCTTTCGTCCCGCGATGGTGTGGGCGCCTGGATCGGCAACGGTAGCCTCGACGGCACGCTTCGCTTCGACAGCATCCAACTTTCTCACACACCGGGAAGTCCTGCCTTCGGTACGCTTTATGTTGACGACTTGCACCTCGCGAAAGTAGCTATAAACACGGCCAGCTTGTCCGCTGCCGAAGTACCGGCGCAGTTTAGACTCTACCAGAACTATCCCAATCCGTTCAATCCGACCACAACACTACGATTCGACCTGGTGACACCGGGTCTCGTTTCGCTGAAGATATACAATGTCCTGGGAGCTGAGGTGGTTACGTTGACGGATCAGGAATACTACTCAGGCATCCATACACTTACGTGGGATGCTTCAGGGTTGACGAGCGGCGTCTACTTCGCCCGCCTGAACACAGCGTTGGGTAGCCAGTCAATCAAACTTCTCCTGATCAAATAAAGTCTGGAGTTCACCCGCCTTAATGGACTGTTCTGGGGGTGCAGATCAGATCTACCGAACGATTGCGATCGGCTTCGTTTGCGTGCGCAACCCGACTCTGAGAACGATAAAATACGTTCCCGACGGAAGCGGTCGTCCGGATGCATCGGACCCGTTCCATCGGGTGATATGATTCCCTCGAGATGCAGCCGGGTCCTTACTGACTACTGCGACTTCTCTTCCGATTATATCATATACGGAGATCGAAACCCGATCGGGTCGATCCAGCGAGTATCGAATAGTGGCTGAAGCGTACATCGGATTTGGCGAGACGGATTCGAATTGGAAGGCAACATCAGGCGTTGATTCCGTTGATGCACCCGTATTCACCCACATGATCATTTCGCTCTCCGTAGATTCGACTGAATTGGCGCTGAGAGACGTGACGACGTACCAGTAAGGGGTTACGTCAACGGGGGGTTCATCGTTGTAAAATGTTGAGTATGACACGGCAAGGAGATTTGCCGAGTCGTTTGTTACATCTCTCGGATCCGGTCGCTCAAGAGACTGGGTCCGGTAGAGCGCATACCGGCGCGGTTCCACAAATCCCGCAATCGGAGGCGACCACGTCATACTCACCCCTCCCTTCTTCGTGGGAAATATAAAGCCTAGATCACGCGGCGGATCAGGATTGAAAAGATCACGCCATGCCATGATCGGCGTCAGAGCCAGATTCCGGTACAAATCGAAACTCAAGCTGTCGGCCAGACCCTGGGAAGGGAATCTGGTTATGTTTTCGGCTCGAAAAAGAACATTCCCTTCGACTCCGTCCGTGGCTCTACTGAAGCGAATTTGATTGGGAATTTCTGTGGGCGCGTAAAGCGTGCCGGAAAAGGTCTTCCTTTCCGATCGATAAACCCCCAGTCCCGGATAGATATGCCGTCTATTCGAAACGGAGACCCACCAGGGAGCCAGCGTTCCAAAATCCTGTCCACCTCCGAAAGGCCAGTACAGCTGAGGGGCGACGTAGTCAACCCAACCTTCTTCCATCCACTTGACGGCGTCGCCGAAAATCACGTCTACGGCAGACAATCCCACGATCCCCACCGGTACGCCGCTCCTCCAGATTCCGAATGGACTGATTCCGAATTTTACGTCCGGATTGATTTCTTTGATTCTCTCGGAAACGGCACGAACGAACTGATTGATGTTGTCTCGGCGCCAATCGAAAAGATTCAATGCACCCCCATACGTATTGAATGTATCCAGATCTTCCAGATTAATTTGATTTGGGGGATAAGGATAGAAGAAATCGTCGAAATGGATACCGTCAACGTCGTACCGGGTTACGACATCTGAAATGACATCTACGATATAATCCCGCGCCTCTGGAATACCAGGATTCAATATGGAGAACGAATTGACCCGGATCAGCCATTCCGGATGCTCAACGGCCACATTGGTGTCATGAAGTGTATAGTTGCCGATAGCACGTTCGACTCGAAACGGATTCATCCAGGCGTGGAGTTCCATACCGTAATCGTGAGCGGTCCGAATGGCATACTCCAGTGGATCGTAGTACGGATCCGGTGCCCGTCCCTGCTGCCCGGTCAGATAGTACGACCACGGCTCTAACGGAGAATCATACATCGCATCCGACTCAGACCGTATCTGAAAAAAAACAGTGTTGATCCCGACGTCGCGGAGTTTGCGCAACATATTGTTGAGTTCTGTCTTCTGTGCAGACGTGGAGAGAAACGGCGAGGTGGGCCAATCCAGATTGATCACCGTGGCTATCCAGGCCCCACGAAACTCGTGTTTCAGTCCTTCCGATTGACCATTTACCGAAAGGGGTACAAGGACTGCGAGCGAAAACAGGACGATGGTGCGCCGAACCCAACAGTTGATTTGAATACCGCTAGTCCTCATTTCGAGTGAAGTTTCGCGCTTGGCTGGCAGTAAAAGAATTCTCAAATAGAAAAATACTCTGCGTAAAAAGATAGGGCCAACTAATTGATTCATCTTTGTCGTTTTCATACGTTGTATGTTCATTCGTAAATTTATGTACGCCCTGCCACATGGGCATCAGATTTACTAGAATTAGCATTCCTCTCACCATCACATCGATGACCTATGCGTAGAGTTACTGTTCTTCTTCTGGCCGGCATGTTTGTACTGGTCGGAAACTCATTTTCGCAGGTGACGGATTTTACGTGGCTTAACGAGCTTTCCACCGATCCGGCCGCCCCCTATAGCCTTAACCACTCTGGCGCGCGTCAGGTGAGTGGCCCGTACGACCTGGATGGAGACGGCCTGATCGAAGTACTCGTTTCAGATTATACAGGTGGAGGCCGCGTCCACGTTCTTGAGAATGCCGGTCCCGATACGTGGGAGCTCGTCTATTCAACGCCTGTTCTCGACCCCTATCCAGGAACCGCGAACGCACGCACCAGTGCAGGCGGAGATGTAGACGGAGACGGCCACGGAGAAATTTACTTCTTCTCGGGCTGCTCTAGTACTGCCTTCGTTTGTCCTCCATTTGACAACCCGGACTATCCCAAGGGGTTGTACGTGTTTGAGCATACGGGTGTCGACAATGATTACGGCGACGCCCCTGCGAGCATTTATCAATTCTTAGACACTCCAAATCGCTGGCGCTCGGAACAGTTGACCATTACAGATGTGGATCAGGACGGATCGGATGAGCTTCTGTTTGGAAATAACGGAAGTAACACCTTCGATCGCTGGTATGTGCTCGGCGTAGACGGAGACATTGGTTCAGGATTCGAGACCTGGATTGAAGAGGCGGTCTGGACCAGCCGCAGCATAGCTCCCGACCTCGTTGATCGCGGCGGTGGAAGTCCATATGGCATGGTTGCCGCAGACCTGGACGGAAACGGAAGAAATGAAATCGTAATGAGCTCTTGGAATTGCTTAAATACGACGATCGTGAGAGTGCTGGCTCCAGATGCCTATTTGGCACCAAGTGCGAGTACACCCAATGGTTTCAGACGACTTACTCTCGCTCCCGGTGCCCCATGCGGTTCTCCTGATCACGTTTCGTTCTTCGGCCTGGATGTTGTCGATGTTGACGGAGATGGAAACGATGAGGTATATGGATCTGTCCTGCAGACCGGCAACGTGTATATCATCAATTACAACCCCGGTGAAAATATCTCGGGCATCACGGACGACAATTTCACGCTGGATTTGATTCCAGGCCTCTCTAGTCTCGGATTAACCATCGGAGACCTAGATGGTGATGGTTTCATGGATTTTATCGGCACCGGTTCGACCTATACAGCGAGTGCGTTTAACGATAACCGGGCGCCAAACTGGATTGATATCGTTGAGTACAACGGCGGTGATCCTGAAGACCCGGCGAGTTACTCAGATGTCATTAATGTTCTGTTCCCCGAAGATCAGCTAGACTCTTTTGACTTGGTAGTAAGAGACTCAGCGGGCGTTATCACCGAATTCCGTGAATCAGGAGATCAGGGTGGTGAGTTCGTATCTAAACTGGCCTTCCTTGGTGATCCTGACAACGATGGATTTACCGAGGTAGCCCTGGCATTCCAGGGAATTGATGACAGTACATTTGTCTTTAACGAGACGTTTAATCCTGCAGACTCTACCTATACACGAGTTCTTGTCTCAGGCACTCCCAATCCGCGTCGCGCGTTCATGCGCGTCCTTGCGTCTGATGGAACAAATATCTCCATCGAAGAAGATCGGGTTGTAATGCCGTCGGAATATGTACTGGAGCAGAACTATCCGAATCCATTTAACCCGTCGACGACGATTCGATTCACGCTTCCGCTCGACAAGACCATCTCCGTCAAGATCTACGATGTAGCCGGACGATTGGTAAAGTCGGTGGTCAATAATCAGTACTTCGCACAGGGCGTGTACGAAGTGGTGTGGGATGGAACCAACCTGGGTGGCATTCCTGCTGCCAGCGGTACCTATCTGTACACACTCGAGTATGGCAATTTCCGTCAGACCAAGCGGATGGTCTTGCTGAAGTAGTACTCTGGAAAATGCCCTAAGGGGAGGCCCGTGTGGGTCTCCCCTTTTTTATATCTTAGAGTCGGATATTTCTGGCCCGTGTCTAGTTGATCAGTTCAGACAATGACGCCACCGCCTTTCCATTTGTGTGACGTTAATAATAGAAATTCACGCGATTTCAGATACCACTTCCCCTTAACGGGCTCAAAGCGCAGTCGAATATGCAAGATCCCATAATGCCGGGTAACCGTCTTTTTCTGTCCCGCCTCGCGATCGTCTTTCTTTTTCTCTTTGTCTTTGGAATTGCTGACGCCCATGCGCAGGGAAAAATCGCCGGGCGGGTAACGGATCAAGAAACGGGCGAGTCCTTAATCGGAGTAAACGTACTCATTGATGGCACAACTCAGGGTACAGTCACGGATATCGATGGCAACTACATCATTCTGAACGTACGCCCAGGCGTCTACACGCTTCGATTCTCTTATATCGGATTCACTACGCAGCTCTTATCCGACATTCTGGTTACTACAGGTCAAACAACCCGCTACAACATTACGTTAAGACAGGAAGCCATCCAGGGTGAGGAAATTGTCGTTATCGCGGAACGACCTCTAATCCAAAAAGACCTTACTTCGTCAAAACGAACAGTCGTCGCCGCTGAAATTGACGCCCTGCCGGTCGAAGGATTCTTCGGCGTCCTTGTCACCCAGGCAGGAGTAAATCAAGGCCCGGGGGGTGAGATTCATATTCGAGGCGGGCGCAGCAACGAAATCTCTTACCTCGTTGACGGTATGTCGGTTGGGAACCCGTTCGAAACAAATGGTCTGGCTACAACTGTCGCGACAGACGCCATTCAGGAAATGACGGTGATCTCAGGCGCCTTCAATGCAGAGTATGGAAAGGCGATGGCGGGGATCGTTAACCTGGTTACGAAGGAAGGAGGCGAGCGCATGAACGGCTCTCTCAGTTTCTATGGTGGAGACAACGCCACCAACAACGGAGATATATTTGGTACGCCTTCCGGCTTTGGCCTGAACGTGTACACCATGGAGGCTACGCTCAGCGGTTCAGTTCCATTCGCCAAAAAGATCAGGTTTTTTCTCTCGGGGCGCTTCGACAATAACGACGGAACCATCTACGGAATTCGTGAACATCTCCCATCGGATTCTGCCAACTTCAACGGTACGCCCGAGCTCCTGGAGACCATTCGGGAATTCATTCCGGGATATGATGGCCCGATCTGGTACTACGAACTCCAGGGAAAACCGTGGTACGAATACGGTGAAGGTGAAGAAATACCCGGAGAAGTGGTGGCGATGAATCCTCGTTCGAGCGGCAATTTTATTGCTAAGCTGAGCACCAGACCGGCCCGTGGGACAAAGCTTGAGTATTCGATCCTCATGGACGGCGCAAAAAGAAAACCTTTTAATTTCTCGTATCGCTTCAATCCCGACGGTGTCTCGACATTCAGAGATCGAAGCATCAATCAGACTATCAGTTGGACGCATACGCTCGACGATCGGACGTTCTACATCATCCGGGCATCGTTGGCAAACAATATCGCGAAGCGCAGATTGTACGACGATCCACTGGATCCACGCTATGTCTCTTCGGGCGCAATTGTCGGCTTCCCGGGCAACCAGTTCCTGTTCGGCGGAAACCAAAAGGGCAGTGTCCGTGAGGAGTCACGCTCACTTCGAATAAAGGGCGACCTGACGAAACAGATAGGGATTGTCCATGAAGTAAAAACAGGTTTTGAGTTCGAGAGTCATGAACTGGATCGCGTCAATTTCTCGACGCTGTTTGATGGGGATACGTACCGTGTACCTACCGTTCCGGGTGTCGACACCCCGCTCCACGATCGATATGAAAGCCAGTCAGTAACCAATATTGCCTTCTATGCGCAGGACAAACTGGAGTTTGAAGACCTCATCATTAATGCAGGAATTCGCGTCGAACGGTTTGACCCGAATGGCCGGGCCATACCTGATCTGCTTAATCTTGAGATCACCGAAGAAGCCGACGTCGTTGGCCTCGTGGACGCCAAACCCTCAATTGTTGTGATGCCAAGGTTGGGAGTCTCATTTCCGATCACGGAACGTGGAATCATACACTTCTCGTTCGGACATTTCGCACAGATGCCGACGCTGAGGACGCTCTTCTCAAATCCTGACTTTGAATTTTCGCGAGGTGCGGTACCCACATTTGGGAATGCATCCTTACGCCCCGAGCGAACGGCTTCATACGAGATAGGCCTGCAGCAACAGCTCACCGATAATGTTGCCTTTGAACTTACGGGGTTTTTCAGAGATATACGCGATTATAAAGCCCTTGAGACGATACGATTCAGCACGATCGCCGGCGAGGATACGTACCGTATATGGCGAAACAAAGATTACGCAAACATCAAGGGAATCATTTTGGGACTGACGAAACGACGGAGCCGGAACGGAATTCTTTCGGCAACAATAGACTACACATTTCAGATTGCCGAGGGAAATAACACGGACACCAACGCATTCTTCTTCAATGCATTGTCTGGAAAGGAGACGGTGCTGGAATTGGTTCCGCTTCCGTTCGATCAGCGACACGTTATCTCGAGTACCGTTACGCTGACTAAAGCGAACAACTGGGGTATATCGTTCATCGGTCAGTATGCATCAGGATATCCGTACACGCCTCTACTGTTCGATC
>BTQE01000019.1:0-35647 GCA_036985715.1 Rhodothermia bacterium | reverse complement strand
GTTTTGAAACGACGTAATTGTAAAAGAACGGAAGAATGATCGCCGTGATCAAGCCAACCACCGTCGTGAGGAGAGCAATCTTGATACCGTTGGCAACTAGACTCGGCGAAATATCGCCGGCTTTCTCAATCGCGTCAAACGCCGCGACCATTCCGACAACCGTTCCGAGAAATCCAAACATCGGAGCCAACGAAATAAACAATGACAGCCATACAAGGCCTCTCTCCAGAAAGCTCATTTCAATAGAGCCGTAGGATACTATAGCCTTTTCGACGGCCTCGATTCCTTCGTCGTGACGAAGAAGTCCTGCCTGGAAGACGGAGGCAACTGGGCCGCGAGTATTTGCGCAGACTTCTTCAGCCGAGGAGACTCCACCTTCTTCCAACGCTCCCTTAACGGAAACGATGAATTTACGTGTGTTAATATCTGCTCGGTTCAGCGTGATGATCCGCTCAAAAGCGATAGCAAGACCGATGATCAGCGATACGAGAACGGGCCACATAAACTCGCCGCCTTCGTTGAAACGCTGTACGAGCACGTTGACGAGGCCGTCGTCGGCCGCTACCTCCTGGGGCAGCATGAGAAGCAAGCTATAAAGCTTCATGGATTACATCCCTCCTATGGGACAGGTTAGTTCACTCAAAGAGTACCGGGTTAACGGTGGGAACCCTTTCCAAATTCTAGTAAACCCTCCTTGTTGAAAACGGACGAATTAGTCTTTAACCAAAATCGGCCGTAAAAACGAGGCTCAATGATATCCATTCTAGCGTATTTTGTCAATGCACGACGCCAAGCAAGTACGCGATTACGCCTGGACACCCTCAAGACACAGCCAGATGGGCGAAGTTGCTGGGGAATTCCCCCCAACTTAACGATGTCCTAATTTGCGTGCGCGTAGTCTTGTGCGAGATTTTCGGCAGCCTGCCAGAGTTTGACTGCTTCGTTGAGTTCATGATCAACCGTCCGGAAGATCGGATAAAATAAACTCCGGTCGAAAAGTCTCGTGCCCAATCTGGCCTTCAGAATAGTCTCAAGGAATTCTGTGTTCGCTTCCAGATCAGACAAAGAAAACCGTTTGATTGCGGATTCGTCTACATCGCCTGGTACGCGGTCTCCGACCACGACACCGCTTTCCGCCACGAAATCAAGAAATGCATTCATCATTTGATCGTCGACAGAAAAGTCTGCGATAAAACCAGCCCGATTTTCTGTTTCTACCCAGGTCTTTTGCAGCGCCTCAGAATGCGTATCAATCCACGATCGGACAAACTGATTTTCCAGATTGCGACTGAGAACCGTCTGCGCAAGATCAGACAGGCTGTCCACTGGCACGATATAGTCGGGGATGATTCCACCACCCGCGATCACCAGTCGTCCCGCGTCAGTTCGATAACGGAGTGAATCCGGGGCTTCATTCAAGAGCTCTATGGCTGTCTTCGGACCATCCTGAAGACGAAGCGACATCTTGCTGCTATAGTAGTCGTTTCGATCTCCATTCTCATAGTGCGTCTGAATCAATCTTCCCGAAGGAGTATAATAGCGAGCAACCGTTACGCGAAGAGCGCTCCCGTCATTCAGGCGCCACTGCTTCTGAACCAATCCTTTACCAAATGTTCTTCGTCCCACAATCAGAGCTCGATCATGATCCTGAAGGGCTCCGGCTACGATTTCACTGGCCGAGGCAGAACCGCCATCGACCAGAACAATGACTGGTCCAGATTCCCACAGGCCGCCTGAACTTGCTCGGAAACTATCATTGGAATCACGAGTCCGGCCGCCTTGCGAGACAATCAACTCGCGAATAGTCAAAAATTCGTCTGCGACTCGGACGGCCATGTTCATGTATCCACCCGAATTACCTCGAAGGTCCAGAATCAACCTTTTCATTCCCCTTTTTTTGAGATCCTTCAGACTCTCACGAAACTCTTTGTCCGTATTGCTGGCAAATCGATTCAGACGGATGAGACCCGTGTCATCGTCCAACATATAGGCAACATCAAGTGTATAGAGGGGAATTTTATCCCTGATAATGTCGAAAGAAAGCATGTTTGGTACACTCGGGCGTCGAACGGTGATATTCACTTCGGATCCTTTGGGCCCTTTCAAGTTTTTCTGAACGTCCGCATTCGTGTAACCGATCGAAGTCACCTTGTTGACTTCGATAATTCGGTCACCAGACTGGAGCCCTACTTCTTCACTCGGGCCGCCGGGAAGAACATTCAACACGGCCAGCGTATCCTGGCCGTCGGGCCCTTTGAGCAGCTCATATCCGATCCCGATTCCTTCGAATTCTGCATTGAAATTCTCGTCAACACCTTTAAGCTCATCGGCGTCGATATATAGAGAATGAGGGTCCAGATCCGCCAGCATGGCCCGAATCGCGGTCTCAGCCATCTTGTCGGCATCGACTTCTTCAACGTACTGCCGGTTCAGCAACAGGAAAGCCTGCTCTAGCTTTTTCAGGGCCTCGGCGGTATCAACGGTTGAGACGCTGGTACCAAGTTTCAGGCCGATGAACAGTGCGATCACCACGACGGTGACACCAGTATAAATAAAGGACCTGTAAAATTTCATACTCCTAAAAATCAGATTTGGTATTTGTCGGGTAGCCTTGGATGAGCCGTGCACCCTGAGATGAGAGCTAACTTGGACGATAATCCGAATGATCCCACCCGGACATCAATTATGGTCCTGCTTGTCCGTCTGACTACAATTTTTCTCATCCGTCAGATTCAAAATTCGTTCCTTTCGACAAATCGAGGGCGTATGTACCTTGCTTTCAACGAAACGACGTCTCATACGGCTACGAAATGACCAATAAAGCAGTCGCTGGTGTACTCAAAGAAACATCAGCGCTCATCGATCTGACTGGCGGGAATCCATTCCGCAGCCGCGCAATAGCAAATGCGGCTCGAACCATTGAGCGCCTGGAAGATGGAGTTGGTGACCTGCTGGCGGCCGGTACGCTGACTGACATTAAGGGAATCGGTGCCGGCCTGGCGGATCAGATCGGTCAAATTCTCGAATCCGGATCCTTCGATGTTCGCGATGACCTGCTCGGTGCGATTCCTCCCGGGCTTCTGGATATTCTTTCAGTCAAGGGACTCGGTGCCAAAAAGGTTCGCGCACTCTGGAAAAACCTTGGTATTCAAACGCTTGACGAGCTTGAAGCTGCCGCAGAATCAGGTTATGTCTCTCAGTTGGAAGGGTTTGGAAAAAGGAGCGAGACCTCCATTTTGGACAATATATCGGCGTTACGCACATATCGAAAGAAACGTCACTACGCCAATGCCTTTGTTCGAACGAGTGCGCTGGTTGAGGAGCTTCAAGAAGCCCCTCGCGTGACGTCCGTAGAAATTACAGGCGAGCTCCGGCGCTGTATGGAAACCGTTTCCGAAGTCGAACTGATCGTCGGACTGGAGGACGGTAGCGATAACTCGTATCTGGTCGACCGATTCGGTCCGATCAACAAGGGAGTCATCACTTCGCACCTTCAGGATGGGCTCCCACTAAAACTTTACGTGGTTGGCGGCGGCGAGTCGGGAGAGGTTCTTTTCCGTCAGACCGGGAGTGATGAATTTGTTGATGCGTGGCTTGAGAAGTTCTCTGTGGAAAAGGAGGCACAGTCGGAGACCGATATTTTCGCACGAGCCGGTATACCCTTCATTCCTCCGGAGTTGAGAGAGTCCAGAGTAGTCATTTCGATCGCGGAAGGTGGCGGACTTCCCGACTTGGTCCGTGACGCCGACCTCCGAGGTACATTACATAATCATTCGACGTATAGTGATGGCGCACATACCCTTCGTGAAATGGCGGAAGCTACTCGTGAGATGGGGTTGTCGTATTTCGGGATCTGTGATCATAGCCAGTCTCTGAAGATCGCCCACGGATTGAGTGCAGAAGAAGTAATCCGACAGCAAGAAGAAATAGAAGCCTTAAACCGCGAGTTCTCAGAAGATGGTGGCATGGATTTTCGGATTTTTTCCGGGATTGAAAGCGACATCCTCGCAGACGGCAGTCTGGATTATCCGGATGAAGTCCTGGCATCCTTCGACTTTATTGTTGCGAGTGTGCATACGGGATTTAACATGACGGAAGAAGAAGCCACCGCACGCGTGGTTACCGCTGTGTCCAATCCCCATACGTCTGTTCTGGGCCATCCCACTGGAAGACTCCTGCTCAGGCGTGAAGGATATCCGCTAAACCATAATGCCGTTCTGGACGCATGCGCGGAGTTTGGTGTGGCTGTCGAACTGAATGCCAATCCCTATCGCCTCGACTTGGACTGGCGTTGGATCCGAGAAGCAACGCGTAGAGGAATTATGATTTCAATTAATCCGGATGCCCACTCGGTGGATCAACTCGCCTACACCCGATGGGGCGTGGCGGTCGCACGGAAAGGATTTCTGACCGCGGACCAGTGCCTGAACGCGATGAGTCTGGAAAATTTTGACACCTGGATCCAGACCCGCAAGACCGCGCTACCTGCATGACTACGTATTCACGAATTTAGGCGCATGTCAAAACCTGTTGTCATAGTCGGAATTCTACTGACATTTGTCAGTGTGTCGATCGGTCTTCTGCTTTTCCTCTCCTACGGGCTTGAGACAGTTCCTCCGACCCGGGACAAGATTTCCGGCCTTGAGGAAGCAGCTTCGATTCGCTGGGCTGAAAAAGGACCCATTCATATTCAGGTTGAAGACCGTAGAGATTTTTACACCGCCCTGGGATATGCCCACGGAATGAATCGTACGTGGATTTCCCTCCTGATGCGGCAGGCCTCGCTCGGAAAGATGAGCGAGTGGTTTGGTCAGGAAGCGTGGAACGAAGATCGGCTCGTCCGGCGTCTGGGAATCGCAAGGGAGGCGCAACGCTCTTATGAAGCACTTTCACCAGGAATCCGTACCCGGCTTGAACGCTATGCCAACGGAATGAACGCAGCACTCATGACGAAGCGGGTTCAACGAAAAGCGGCCCTCGTACTGCTCGAGATTGATCCAGGCCGTTGGGAGCCCTGGCATTCGATCGCAGTGGAAAGATTGTGGGCCTGGCTCGGCGCGCCCGTCCAACAACTCGATACCAGCGTCCCAGGGGTTCGAGACTTGCTCTTGGCGGATCGATCCCTTCGTTCTCGACTCCATATTTTCGGCATGCGTGAGAACATGAATGTCCTCATTGGTGGCGGACAGCAGATGCGACATTTACTCCGTTATCTGATGGGAAATTCAGGTCAACCCATCCTCCAGGAATTTGTGTTTCAGTCAACGGCGGGAACTCGAATGGACGGCCTATCGATTCCGGGGACGATCATATTTCCAGCAGGCCGAACCGAGACGTTTTCCTGGACATTTTTAATGGCGGCAGACGTATCCGTTGCGCAGGAGCCGGTGTTGGATCTGGTGACATCGGAGACGTACTACGACCGCCTGCAAGATGTGAACGGATTCGAAGAGGTAATCCAGATTGAACGCGTTAACGGGGCCCTTGCGATAGACGAGGGCTCAGCCACCGACAGCCTTCGGACGCTTTTGTCATGGTCGGGCATGGACCATGCTACAGACAGCGAGTCTTGGATCGGCCTGGCGGATGGAACGCTCCGCCCGTTTGCGCTTTTTCGAGACGATGGGATTGTAAACAAGTCCGGCGTGGGCGCAGCAATCACCGGCTCCCCATCGACTTCCTATCGACACCCGAACGGCGTCCTGTTTATCAGTAATTCGGATTCTGGAGACGATCTGGTAGAACGGTTAAAGGAAATCATCTCTGGGCAGGCCGAAGCTCAATCTGATTGGGATTTGCTACACGATACGTTCAGCAAGTCGGCAAAGAATTGGACCGACGATTTTCTGTCGGCGCTGGATTCCCTTCCCTCACGAACGGTTCGAGAGGATGAGGCGGTCGAGTATCTGCGAAATTGGGACCTGAGTTATCGCGGGTCTTCGATAGCTGCTTCGATTGCAGAATATGCGGTGCAGGAGATGAGAAATTCGTCCGGGGATCCCGTTCGTGCCGAAAGTGCAGGGATTGCACTGAGAGAAGCCGTTGATGCCCTCACAAGTCAGTTCAGTACGGACATGAGAGAGTGGCGCTGGGAGAGCGTGCAAGATCTACGAGTCTACTTTCCAGGCTGGATGAGCGCGTCCACGAACACCGATCGGCGCGTGCGTAAGTTTCAGAGCGAGTTTGAGCCGGTGTCGTTGGCCGGTCGAGGTCATCCGACATCACTTTCGTGGGGCCCCAATCTTGACCCTTCACGTATGAAAGCTGCGACTGCCTGGGAAGGATTGTTCGGAAGTCAACCCGGCACCACATTTGAATTCGAAAGACCTATCGTCAGATACGCAAAAGTCCTTGGACGATTCCTTCCTGAAAATCGAACACCCGTTCAGGTCAGTTTTACGAGCGATTCGATCGATAATGAACGAACTGAGCTCATTCCAGCCAGATGACGGAATCTCAATCCATATTGTGTGTAGGAATTGACGTCGGTGGGACCAAGACATCCATCGCCTATCGAAACAGAGGTGCAGAAACAGACAGCACGGTGCGGTTTTCTTCGCATGGATACAACTATCATCGAGCCGGAACCGCCCATATAATTGGTCTTGTTGCGGCCTCACTCTTTCGGATCCGGGAGGAAACCCAAGGGGAGACGATCATTTACGCGGTCGCTGGTATCGCTGGAGCAGGGCGTAAGGATATCCTGGATGAGCTGAATCAGGGATTTGCAACCGTCCGCACGAATCCGCTCGATCGATTTGAAGCTCACTCGGACGCACACATCGCCGTAGAAGGCGCATTCTCGGGTAGGGCGGGTGCGATCGTCATCGCCGGAACGGGATCAGGGGTCTATGCCAAAAGTGAATCTGGGAATCGACTGCGCGCGGGAGGGTGGGGAGCCCGCCTGGGCGATCCCGGCAGTGGTGAACAAGTTGGACGGCGTGCGCTCAGCGCCGTTTCTCGCGCGTGGGACGGGGGAAAACGTACACGCATGTCAGAAGTGCTGGCAACGGAACTGGATCTCAGCGACAGAGATCGAATCATCAGAGCCGTGTACGATGAGAATCTGGAATTATCGACGCTGGCCCCGTTTGTACTTGAAGCTGCAGCGAAAGGAGATGAAGTGGCCCATGAAATCCTTCAAACGGAAGCCTACGAGTTGGCGAACGAAGCCCGACTGGTTCTAGAGCAACTCGACACGCCGCGAGTTGCGCTCATGGGTGGGCTTATTCAGAACACAGTCTACCGCCACCTGCTCGAAGACGCAGTGACGGCCGCAATTCCCGGCGTCGAATTTACCGTGCCCGACGATTTGCCGGAAATCGGTGCGCTTAGGCTCGCTGAGGAACTTTCGGACAGCGAAAACTAGGCGGAGAAAGCGATAGAAGGAATTTTTAACATAGAAAGTTACCCCTTTGGCGCAGCCTGAAGCACCTCGTCAGACGACCCTTCCTCAAATTGGGTGAAATTTTTCCTGAATAACCCGGCCAGTTTTTCGGCCATCGCGTCATAGTCGTCCTGGTTGTTCCACGTTTCCCTCGGAATCAGCACTTCTGAAGGCACGTTCGGAACCGAGGTTACCACATCAAATCGAAAAACGGCATCCTGGATCGAGTCCGCGTTATCGAGTGATCCATCATGGATGGCATCAATGATGGCGCGTGTGTACTTAAGCGACATTCTCTCTCCCACGCCGTACGGACCGCCCGTTAGACCGGTGTTGATCAGCCACGCTTTGGCGCTATGCGATCGCATCTTCTCCGCCAGGAGTTCGGCATACTTGGCCGGATGCCACACGATGAACGCTGCACCAAAGCAGGCGGAAAATGTCGCCTCCGGTTCGGTTACACCAACTTCTGTTCCCGCCACCTTCGCCGTATAGCCGCTCATGAAATGATACATGGCCTGTGCCGGAGAGAGCCTGGACACAGGAGGAAGCACCCCAAATGCATCGTAGGTGAGAAAAATGATATGATCCGGATGCCCCGCAAGGCCTGGAATCTTGGCATTGTCAATAAACTCGATGGGATAAGATGCCCGCGTGTTCTGTGTGATGGAGACATCATCGTAGTCCACCTCTCGCGTCTCCGGATCGTAGACTACGTTTTCAAGGACGGAGCCGAACCGAATGGCCCCATGGATTTCCGGCTCTTTCTCTGCCGAGAGACCAATGGCTTTGGCGTAACACCCCCCTTCGATATTGAAAATCCCATCGTCGGTCCAACAGTGCTCGTCATCTCCGATAAGAGACCTTGCAGGGTCCGCGGATAAGGTGGTTTTCCCCGTTCCCGAGAGACCAAAAAATAGCGATACGTGTCCATCGGGGCCTTCGTTGGCGGAGCAATGCATGGAAAGGACTCCCTGCTTGGGCATGATGTAATTCATGACCGTGAACACACCTTTCTTCATTTCACCCGCGTACTCGGTTCCGAGGATGACAAACTGCCTTTTCTCAAAACAAAGTGTGACACACGTCTTGGACGTGACCTGTGGGGTGTTGCGGTTGGCAGGAAATCTTCCCGCGTTGAAGATCACATAGTCGGGCTCCCCGAAGTCTGCAAGTTCTTCCGCCGAAGGCCGTATCAACATATTGTGCATGAAGAGGGCGTGATACGGACGAGTGCAGATGATGCGCACCTTAATCTGATAGGCGGGGTCCCACCCGGCAAAACCATCAAAGACATACACGCGTTCGCATATATCGAAATAGTCGATGGCGCGCTCCAGATTGATCTCGAAGATGTCGAGGTCCATCTTGATGTTGATGTCGCCCCACCAGATGTTGCGGCGGCTCTCCGGTGAATCCACGATCCGCTTGTCGCTCGGCGATCGTCCGGTCTTGTGGCCCGATCTGAGCATGATGGCTCCGGTGTTTGAAACCGCGGCGCCTTCGTCGTAAAGGATGGCCTCTTCGTAAAGTCGCGCTGGTGATGCGTTGCGAACGATGGTGGCTACGTCTATTCCGTATTGTTTCAGATTGAACGAATCGGCCATTTTCTCACCTTGGATTGAATGAATCGATTAGTTTACTAACTGAGCCTGTTTTGACGATTTTCTATCAAGTCGGAGACGACGGATTCATCTGCGAGCGTCGACGTATCGCCGAGATTATCGTAGTCGTCTGCAGCGATCTTTCTCAGGATTCTCCGCATGATCTTTCCGCTTCTCGTTTTTGGAAGTCCCCGTGCAAACTGTACAAAATCAGGGGTCGCTATCGGCCCAATTGAATTGCGGACCTGTTGCCTCAGTTCTTGACGCAATTCTTCCGTTGCTTCTTTCCCGGCATTCAGCGACACGTAGCAGTAGATACCCTGTCCCTTGATTTCATGGGGCACCCCAACAACAGCCGCTTCCGAGATGCTCGTATGGGCGACCAGGGCACTTTCCACTTCAGCGGTTCCCATTCGATGACCTGAAATATTGATGACGTCATCGACTCGCCCGGTGATCCAGTAGTACCCGTCCTCGTCCCGACGGCAACCGTCTCCTGTGAAATATTTCCCTTCAAACGTAGAAAAATAGGTCTGAACAAAGCGATCGTGATCGCCGAAAATAGTCCGAGACTGTCCTGGCCATGAGTCCGCGATCGCGAGAACTCCCTCGGTCGCGCCGTCCAGCACATTGCCCTCCGTATCGAGTATCTGAGGATCAATACCGAAAAATGGAACCGTCGCGGCGCCGGGTTTCTGTGGTACCGCGCCGGGAAGAGGAGTAATCATGATTCCGCCGGTTTCAGTCTGCCACCAGGTATCAACGATGGGACACCTCCCCTCTCCGACGACATTGTAATACCAGAGCCATGCTTCCGGATTAATCGGTTCTCCCACTGTGCCAAGAACCTTCAACGAAGAACGGTCGGTACGGGTAACGTACTCATCGCCTTGCGCCATCAGTGCACGAATGGCGGTTGGAGCTGTATAAAACTGATTTACTCCATGTCGATCGACGACTTCCCAAAACCGGGCCGCGTCCGGATACGTTGGAATCCCTTCAAAAAAGACCTGCGTAGCCCCATTCAGGAGCGGTCCATAAACGATATAACTGTGTCCCGTAATCCAGCCTACATCCGCCGTGCACCAGAACACGTCTCCG
Source organism: Rhodothermia bacterium (assembly GCA_036985715.1). GTDB lineage: Bacteria > Bacteroidota > Rhodothermia > Rhodothermales > UBA10348 > SMXL01. The sequence goes on along the minus strand of BTQE01000019.1, from coordinate 25,555 downwards.
TCGTGATAATCAAAAATGAGTTGGTGCGTATGGGAAGCGAAGACCTGATACCCGCCCGTGGAGTGCACCAGTCCCTTTGGTTTACCGGTAGAACCACTCGTGTATAACATGAAGAGAGGGTCTTCCGCATCCATGTGCTCAACAACGCAGTCGTCTGAGGCCTTGGCAACCTCTTCGTGGTACCAGTGGTCGCGACCCTCTTTCCAGTCTATATCGCCACCCGTTCTCCTGACAACGATAACCGTCCGGACGTCCGGACACCGTTCGAGTGCTTTGTCCGTGTTGCCTTTCAAAGGAATTCGCTTTCCGCCCCGAAGGCTTTGATCAGAGGTTAACACAATCCGTGAATGACCGTCGAGCACCCGGTCGGCGAGCGAATCGGGAGAAAACCCGGCGAACACGACAGAATGAACCGCACCGATTCGGGCGCAGGCCAACATGGCATAGGCAGCTTCCGGGATCATGGGCAGATAAATCGTGACACAGTCGCCTTTCTTGACTCCATGGCTCTTTAAGACATTGGCCAATCGACAAACTGACGCGTGCAGTTCGGAATAGGTGATATGACGTGCTTCGTCTGCCGGATTATCCGGTTCGTAAATAAGTGCCGTCTGGTCTGCCCGGGTCTCCAGATGACGGTCAATGCAGTTGTAGGCAGCATTCGTCTTGCCACCCAGATACCACGAAATATGTACATCATCAGAGGCGTACGAAACATCTTTGACGGTGTGAAATGGCTCGAACCAGTCGATCCGCGTTGCCTGTTCAGCCCAGAACGACTCGTTGTCTTCAACAGACTGTTTGTAGAGCGCCTCGTAGTCGTCAAAGGACTTGATGTGCGCACCGCTGCTGAATTCGTCTGAAGCTGTAAACCGCTCGTCCATAATATTTTTTCTTATTCCCGTCGCACTAATAATTTCTGAATCTGAGCTGCATTCTGAAACTGCTCATCGTCTAACCCCCGTTGTCTAAGGTCGGTTATAGGATAACAACAGATTAGAAAGAATTCCGGATCGGCACGTGAATTGGATTTGGAATCTGAACGAGACACGTATCTTCAGATTGACCCTTGAGACAGACACAATGCGCCGTCCATCATCGATTTCGCCAACCAAAATATTGTCGTCACCGGCGCAGCGAGTGGAATGGGGCGACTATTCAGTCTCGTGTTTCTAGGGCTTGGTGCCCGCGTCGCGGCCTGGGACGTCGACGCTGACGGACTCGATCGTCTGGCGGAGAGTACCCTTGTGGATTCATATCCGTTGGGAAGTCGCCTTCACACTTATGTCTGTGACGTTACGGATCAGAATTCGATCGGCCGTGCAGCCGGGGAGACGCTGCGAGATCTGAAGCACGTAGACGTTTTGCTCAATAATGCCGGCGTGGTGAAAGGGAATTGGATTTCTGAACTCTCAGACGAGGACATCGAAAAGACGTTTGCGGTGAATGCGCTGGCGCCGTTCAGAATTACGAGAGCCTTTCTTCCTGAAATGATTTCACGCGGCAAGGGACACATCGTGACGATGGCGTCTGCAGGCGGCTTTGTTGGAACCCCTAAGCTGGCAGACTACTGCGCCAGTAAATCGGCAGCAATTGCCTTCGACGAGTCGCTGCGACTCGAAATGAAACACCTCGGATATTCCATCAAAACGACCCTCGTTTGCCCGTTTTATGTAGATACGGGGATGTTTACCGGGGTCAAAACTCGATTCAGTTGGCTCCTTCCGATTCTGTCCCCCGAGTTCGTGGTCAAAAAGACTGTCCGAGCGATCTACAAAGGAAAAAAGAGGCTGATCATGCCCCGGTTCGTTTTTTCCATTTTTCTTCTGCGTGTTCTCCCGGTTGCGTGGTTTGATGGACTCGTGTCGTTCTTTGGGATATCCCGGTCGATGGATGAGTTCGAAGGGCGCAAAAATCCAACCCTCTTTTCCGACGAATCATAATGTCAGAGCGGGGTTACTACCGGCTCGTCTTCCTCACGAACCGCTTGCATTCGGCCTCGAACAGCGTTGGTAAGGACAATTTCGTCAGCCCTGAGATAATCGTCCCTGGTGAGAATGCGTTCTTCGGGAGATCGGTCCGAACCCAGCTCGATCTCCCTTCCGATGCCCGCTAACAATCCGCAAGATTGTGGCGGAGTTACCCATTTTCCATCCAGGTGAAGAAACACATTCATGATCGTGCCTTCCGTGAGCTCTCCTTTTTCATTTAGAAAGAGAACTTCATCCAGTCCACGGTCTCCAGCCTCCTTTCGACCGGCCTCGTAAATACTCCGGAACGTTGTTTTGACGTGCAGGAAAGGATTGTCGGAATGCACCGGGTTCTGAGAAATCCCAATCCGGTATGCCGGCTTGCTGTAATGATTTCTGCTATGATTAAAAGGTTTGACTTCTACCGTGAGCCTTCCACACGGACCGAGAAGAAGACGAATGACATGAGCCGATCCAGGATCGAGTTTGTTTTCGAGGAGCTCGAGTTCGTTCGAGATTTTAGCGGACGGCACGACGTAGCCCAGGAGGTAGGCAGTTTGCTGGAGACGGGCCATGTGACGGTCCAGAAGATCGATGCCGCCCTGCCATTTCATTGTCTCAATGATCTCAATCGGAGCCGCTGTGATATTGACCGTGGGCGACAGGAATCGTGTTTTGAGTATCGCTTCTTCGTGTTCGTCGGCAGAATCCGAATCCCAGACAATGCCGCCGCCCGAGCCAAGCGTAAGGTGTCCATTTCGGTTCGTAAGGGTTCGAATGGCCACACTGAACATTCCCTCTGATTCCGGTGATATATGGCCAATCGCTCCACAGTACACGCCCCGTGGCTGCGATTCGAGCTCCAGAATCCGTCGCATCGCCCGAATTTTGGGCGCCCCCGTGACCGATCCACAGGGAAAGAGCGCCGACATCAGTTCAGATGATTTTACTTCCGGTCGAAGTTGACCCTCGATGGTGGATGTCATCTGAAGCAGGGTCTCGTACTTTTCTATCTCGAAAAGCCGTGGAACGCGAACGGACCCCGGTACACTCACCATAGAGAGGTCGTTGCGGAGGAGATCTACGATCATCAGGTTCTCTGCCCGGCTTTTGTAATCGGTCCGAAGCCACGAGGACAAGTAGTCGTCCAGTTCGGGTGTGTCACCTCTTGGAGCTGTGCCTTTCATAGGCCGCGCGCGAATCTTTCCCCTTTTCCAGGCGATAAATCGTTCCGGGGAAGCCGACAGGATCTGAACGTCTACCAGTTGGATAAACGCACCATAGGAAACCGGCTGCCGGCGGCGCATCAGCCCATACAACTCGAGGATTCCCAGATCCGAATCCGCTTCGAATCGACCCGTCAGGTTAATCTGATAAACGTCGCCATCTCGGATGAGAACGCGAATCCGATCCACCTTGGCCCGGTATTCGTCTTCCGATTCCTGAAGTACCAATTCATCCAAATGCGGCCAGGTACCAGAGTCTGTGAATACCTCTTCGATTTCAGCCGACTCAATCTCTTCGGGCTCTTTGTAGAGTCCGAACCATGCTACCGGGTACCCTAGTTTTCGTTCATAGTCTATATCCACAACGTGACTGAAACGATCCGGTTCGAACCCATACCCGGCCTCATAGGCTTGATATCCCGCTATATGCCATCCCTCTTCCAGCGCCTTGTCGACGGATTGAAGAAGCTCTGGAACATCGGCAGGTCGAGAAGCAGATAGAACTCGCTCCGGCGCTGTAAAAAGTAGACTGCGCTGCCCTGGCTCGGCCGATCCGTCGAGAAGCACGGTGCCCGGTTGCTCCAGGCACTGGAGAATATCAATCATCAGATGAGATTTATTTGAATGAGAAGTCCGAATTGAGTGGGTACCCGCCGCAAATACGTAGGCACCCAGGCTAAAGTCAAGATGCGAACTTCTTCTTCCACGCTCATTCATCGCTCAGGAGTGGTCGCAGCTGTTTCGCTTTTCGCCCTGTACCGATTGTGGTCAAAAATTCGATTTGAATAAGAGTCTTTCCACATCTGCACCAAGAACGAAAGCCCCCGGCCCCGTTTTTTCCTGAAAGAAATAGGCCTTCCTCAGGCGGTGCTGAAAAGACCGGCCATACGCGGCAAACCATTGCTCCAGAAATCGAAGCGAGTCCTTCGACGGGACCAGTGCCCAGACGGAACCACCAAAACCGGCACCGAATGCTGAAGAAGCAAGCGCTCCGTTGTCGCGTGCAGCGTCAACCAGATGTCGGGTTTCGGTAACCTGGTTTCCCAGCCACTCGTCAGCCATCTGCTGAGAACGGAAGACATGGCGCTGGAGCGATTCGTAATCCCCGGTCTGAAGCGACTCAATCACTCCTGGAATCACAATCTGGGTTTCCTCGATGAATTGCCTGACCCGGTTCAAAAGGGCGTACCGGATATCTACGTCCGATTCCTTTTTGTTGACACACGACTCGAAGGCATCCAGCGAAAAATCACAGGATGTGACCACGTCGCGAAGCGTCGCTCTCTTTTCTCCCATTGCCTTGGACCAGATATCGACGGACTGCGCTGCCAAGCGCACCACACTGTTGTAATCCCCTTTAGCACCCGTCGTCTTCTGAGCCCGCATTCCGCTGGACGCGATCACGAAAGTGAGGTCCGTGGGGAGGGAAACGGTCTCGAGTCGCCTCAGAGGCCGATACTGAAAGAGGCCGAGCGTTCGCGGCTCGGAAAACAGAATGGCGGCGTGATCCTGGGCGCCCCCCATCGTCCCAACACCTGCGTCGCCACGTAGATCTTTGAATGCGAAACCGTTCTCGACGCACGCCATGTAGGCAGCGAGATCCGCTCCCGTTTGAATGTTCTGTTGAAAGGAATCGAATTGCGTGACTTCAGAAAGAGCTGCGATGCATATCCACGTTCCAATCACAAACGCGCTGGAGCTACTCATTCCTGAGGCCCTCGGAATATCGCTGCTGAACACGAGGGAGATCCCCGTCTGAGGTACACCAAAATTGGCACAATACCTTTTCAACACGGTCCTCGGATAGGCCGTCCAGAGTGGACCCGGGTCGCCGGGGTCATCCTCGAAAGGAATCAAGGCTGAAGTACCTGATACCAGATCTTCCAGGCGAAGTCCTGGCTCCCGCGAATTCGTCGCAACCATGCAGAAAGACCGCTGGCTTGCACAGGTAAGACTGCTTCCGCCGGCGTAGTCTGTATGCTTGCCGACCACTTCGATCCGCGCTGGGCAGTAGACGGCTACGGCGCGCGCGGACGAATCAGCTCCGCCCGAAAGATGGTTCGCTGCTTCCGCAATCCGATCGGAAATATTCCGGGATGAAACGGCGTCGAGCCCTTTCGTCGGCAGTTCCTCGAGCTTCTTATTGAGCCGCTCATCAAGCATCTCACCGAGCAACGACTGGACGCTCTGTCGATGCGTTAGCTCCTTAAGTGCTGTCCATTCGGATCTCATACAATTCTGCTACACGACGACGGACTTCCATCGTCCTCTTCGGAATGCGATCGCCGCAATGAGTGCCAAAGCCGCCTGGGCAGCTGCAATCGCCCAGAATATACCGTCTTCACCCATTCCCATAGGCCATGCGAACGTCCATGCCAGGGGAATCTGCAGAACCCAGTATGCAAAAAGATTGATCCATGTCGGGGTTTTTGTGTCTCCCGCTCCGTTGAATGCCTGTACAGTCACCATGCCCACCGCCCAGATCGGAAAAAAGAGCGCCAATATGCGTAAACAGCGAACGCCTACTCGGACCACCTCCGGATCTGTTGAAAAAACGCCGAGGATCGGACGAGCAGCGAGCCAGAAGACCGCGCCCAGGATACCCAAAAATATCGCATCTAGAGCAGTACATATCCAGAGAAGGCGTTTCAGGATGTCCAGATCCAGCCGCACGTGTTCTCGGAGGACGTGAACACGCGATGGTCTGTCTTTACCGGATCTTTTCTTGCTGCGCGAATGGCCAGTGGCTAATTTGCGCGCCGATTATCAGGAGATCGGCGCTCATCTTGTGCGCCGCGAGCGAAAGCCCACCCTTCACTTGAATGGCTGCTCAGATTTTGTTCTTCTTGCTTGCGACGGTTGCCATCGCAGCAGGACTTGGGATGCTTCTTTCAAAGAGTCCAGTCAGTAGTGCGCTCTGGCTCATACTGAATTTGTTTTGCATCGCAGGTCTTTACCTGACACTGAACGCCGAGTTTATCGCGGTCGTACAGATACTCGTGTACGCCGGCGCCATAATGGTGCTGTTCCTCTTCGTGATTATGCTTTTGAATCTGGACGCCCTTCCCGACGTCAACAATATTGAGTGGAAGAGAGTTTTTGGATTCACTCTTGGAATGGGCGTTCTGGCTCTTTTGTGGTTCGCGGTGGCATCCAGTCTGGATATCCTTCCTTACAAGATCTCGGCAGGGAGGGCCGCCGAAGTTGGATCTGCCACGTCACTGGGCGAGGTGCTCTTTACACAGTACGCCATGCCTCTTGAGGTCATAGGTATCCTGTTGTTGGCGGCAACGATTGGAGCCGTGATGATCGCCAAGAGAAAACCCGTCTGAACCCACCAGTAATACGACGCTGTAGCCCGAATGGAAGTCACTCTGAACTGGTATCTGATGCTCAGTGCGCTCCTCTTTGTGATTGGAGTGCTAGGTGTTCTATTCCGGCGAAATGTGATCGTCATCTTGATGTCGGTCGAGCTCATGCTCAACGCGGTTAATCTGACACTGGTGGCCCTGGCTCAGAATATGGGTGATCCAGCCGGCCAGATCCTGGTCTTTTTTGTGATCGCAGTGGCAGCTGCGGAAGCTGCAGTCGGGCTCGCGATCATTATCGCCATTTTCCGGAATAGGTTGACCGTAGACGTCACCGAAATAAATCTTTTCAAATACTGATGCGTCGAGAAGCATCTCGCCCGAGCCGGTAACCAACCTGGTCTCATTCTGAATCCATGAACGCAAGCACGCTCATACTTGTCATTCTGCTTCTCCCGCTTGCGGGGGCGCTGTTCTGCGGACTCGTGGGCCTTTTTGTGCCAGCCCTACGCCAGCGTGAAGGGCTGATTGGCTTTGTGGGTACGTCCATGGTAATCGTGCCGTTTCTCGCCGTTCTCTACCTCTTTCTGAATTTTGATGGCGATGCGATCGTCGTCAGTTTCTACACATGGATGGCAGCGGGTGATCTGAGCATCTCGTTTGCCTATCGGATCGATCAACTTTCTCTGGTCATGACGCTTGTGGTGACAGGCGTGGGTGGACTCATCCACCTTTATTCGGTCGGATATATGCACGGAGACCCCGGGTTTTGGCGATTCTTCGCCTACCTGAATCTGTTCATTTTCGCGATGCTCAATCTGGTACTCGGCGACAATCTCGTCGTCCTTTTTCTGGGTTGGGAAGGGGTCGGACTTTCTTCGTATCTGCTGATTGGATTCTGGTATACCGATCTGAAGAACAGCGCGGCTGCAAACAAAGCGTTCATCATGAACCGCGTAGGAGACTTTTGTTTCCTTCTCGCGATGTTTCTGCTTTTCCGGGAGTTGGGAAGCCTGGACTTTGATGTCCTGCTCATTCAAGGTCCATCTCTGAATAAAGGCGTCCTTTACCTGATTGTCTTCCTCCTATTTATTGGAGCTACCGGAAAAAGTGCACAGATTCCTCTGTTCACGTGGCTGCCCGACGCCATGGCAGGTCCGACACCCGTCTCGGCACTCATTCACGCCGCCACCATGGTGACGAGCGGTCTGTATCTGCTTGCGCGCCTATCACCACTTGTACTTGCCGCAGAGGGCATCATGGCATTAATAGCCATCGTTGGCGCGCTAACGGCCATTATGGCGGCAACGATTGCGATCACGCAAAATGACATCAAGAAAGTCCTTGCCTATTCGACCATCTCTCAACTGGGTTACATGTTCCTGGCGACTGGAGTCGGGGCGTTTTCCGTCGCCATCTTCCACCTGGTGACCCACGCGTTTTTCAAAGGATGTCTATTCCTCGGGTCCGGAAGCGTAATTCACGGGATGCACGACGTAGAACACCAACTACAGTCGAGTGGCGACTCGGGTGAGTTTGATGCACAGGACATGCGCACCATGGGCGGGTTGAAGAAATTCATGCCATCCACGCGCATAACGTTTTTGATCGCGGGGTTCGCCCTTTCTGGAATCCCTCTGCTTTCCGGCTTTTTCTCGAAGGATGAAATCCTATTTCGAGCATTCGAATCAGCGTCAACGAATAACTACGGGCTGTTCGTGTGGGGTATTGGAATTGTCACAGCCTTTCTCACCGCGGTCTATATGACAAGGTCGTACGTACTGACGTTCGAGGGCGAACCTCGCTGGCCACAGGCCAAAAAAATTATGCCCCGTGAATCGCCCTGGACCATGACCCTACCTCTCTGGGTGCTTGGAATTCTTTCCATCGTGGGCGGTTACATCGGATTACCGACCGTCTTCGCTCATGGTGACTGGAATCTGATCCATCACTATCTGGGTGATTCATTCGGAGGCCCGGTGGCCGAGGTACAAGGGGAAGCCAACGTCGCACTTTCCACCGAGTGGATTCTGTTAGCGCTGGGAGCGACAATCGCTATCGTCGGCGTCGCTATTGCGTGGCGTTGGTATTCAAAACACGGACTTGCGTTTGACGAGACGCTTCGAGCTCGATTTGGTTGGCTGTACCGGGTGGCCGAAAGAAAATACTTCGTCGATGAGGCCTATGAGAGAGTCATCGTCAAGCCGCTGATTGGAAGTGCCGAGAAAGGTTTCGGGCCGTTCGACAATTACGTGGTGGATGGTCTCGTGAACGCGGTGGCCTTCATCACTCGGGGTCTGAGTTTCGTGTTGAAATACATTCAGACCGGAATCGTCCAGACGTACGCCATGGCGATTGTGATCGGAGTCATTTTAGTACTCGTGCTGATGTTATTCGGATAGCTCGAGCCCATCAAGAAAACACCCGAAGACCGAAAACGATTCAAACATGAACATTCCTCACCTGACATCGATCGTCATTTTCCTTCCCATGGTGGGTGCGATACTGACGATACTCGCGCGTCGGACGGAGCAGGTGAAGTGGGTTGCGCTTATCGTTACGTCGGTCACGTTTCTGGCTTCACTGGGTCTTTATGGTGGATTTGATCCCAGTATCTCTACGGCGTCCGCCCCACAATTGTCCGACGTGGCATTGTGGTTCCCCGTAGCATTCGATATCAAGTATTTCGTCGGTATTGACGGGCTGAACCTGCTCCTCGTAATGCTGACGACGCTTCTCGGGCCCATCGTCATTCTGTCATCGTGGACCTACATCAAGGAGCACCAAAAAGCCTATTACACACTGCTTCTCGTACTTCAAACTGGCGTTACGGGTGTCTTTACTTCCTACGACCTCTTCCTCTTTTACATGTTTTTTGAGCTCACGCTCATCCCCATGTATTTCATCATCGGTATCTGGGGCGGCGAGAATCGGATCTATGCAGCGTTCAAGTTTGTCATCTACACCCTGATCGGTTCGCTTCTGATGCTGGTAGCACTGCTGGCGCTAGGATTCATGGCCGGAGATGCGATTAACGGTGGCGTGTTCACTACGGACTGGTACAAACTTCTTTCCTACAACATTCCCGTAAGTTCTCAGGACTGGTTGTTCCTGCTGTTTGCGTTGGCGTTCGCCATTAAGATACCACTGTTTCCTCTCCACACGTGGCTCCCGGACGCTCACGTGCAGGCACCCACCGGCGGCAGCGTAGTGCTGGCGGGTGTGTTACTTAAAATGGGTACGTACGGACTCCTGCGATTCGGCCTCCCGCTCTTTCCCGTTGCTTCGCAGAAATACGCCATGATGTTCGCCGTCTTGGCCGTCATTGGAATTCTCTACGGCGCCCTGGTATCTCGTGCGCAGACCGACGCTAAAAAGCTGGTGGCCTATTCGTCGGTCAGCCATCTCGGATTCGTCGTGCTGGGAATCTTTGCGTTCAATGTCGAAGCCATGCAGGGGGCGCTCATACAGATGGTTAATCATGGCATTTCGACGGGCGCCATGTTCCTGATTGTCGGGATGATGTACGAACGACGTCACACGCGACTGATGAAGGACTATGGCGGTATCGCCAAGTCTGTCCCGATACTCTCGTTCTTTATGATTTTTTCGGTCCTGGCGTCCGTGGGGCTTCCGGGTTTGAATGGGTTCGTAGGAGAGTTTATGATTCTCATCGGTGCCTTCAAATCAACCGTTTTAGACAGTCCATTGTTGATCGCGGTCGCAACAAGCGGTGTCATCTTGGCCGCCGTGTACCTTCTCTGGATGGTTTATCGGATGTTCTGGGGTACGATCGATAACGAAGACAACGAATCAATGGCTGATCTGAATGGAAGAGAAATTGGACTTTTGGTGCCTCTGGTGCTCCTAATGGTTATACTTGGGTTCGCCCCGAATCCATTTCTCAAGAAAAGCGAACCCGCCGTACGCGATCTCCTGGAGATGATTGAAACGAAGAGAGCCGCGGCAGAGTCCGAATCGTATCTGGAGTGCGAGTATCGATATGCAGACACTCCAGAGTTCCGCGTTTCCGAACTCGACGAAGCGGCTTTTACAGCCGCGAGGAAGATTACCGGAGCGTCAGCGGATGAATTCGAATCGGGCAGCGAGCTCGACTAACTGAGGCCAGAACCACTCCCCATGAAGGCAGCGTCGCTATTATCGCTCAGATTTAGCGCGATTATCTTGATCGCCGCGTTTGTGCTGGTTCGACCTGTGCTTGCCCAGGATCCGACTCAAACTGATTCGACCGAGCAGATCTCAGACGAGGCTCAAGATGCAGACGTCCAGGTGGGGGATGCCAGTCACACCGAAGCTGCGCAGGATCATGACGAGCGCGAACCCCTTCCACCAATTTGGCTGGTGCTGCCGTTCGTGGCCATCCTTTTGATGATCGCGACAGGACCTCTGTTTTATGCGCACCATTGGCATCACCACTATCCGAAATACGCAGTAGGCTTCGGGCTCTTCGTTGCAGCTTATTACGTCTTTGTGCTGGATACCATTGTCCCGATTGAACACGCAGTGAGCGAATACCTCTCATTCATCGCCCTGGTCGCTTCTCTCTTCGTTGCAGCGAGCGGTGTTTTCCTGTCTATGAACCTGAAAGGAACGCCGCGCAACAATATCATCCTGCTGTTCATCGCTTCGATCGTCGCCAATATAATTGCAACGACGGGCGCGGCCATGCTCTTCATTCGCTCCTTTATGCGTTTGAATCAGGGCCGATTGAAAGCCTACCACATCATCTTTTTCATTTTCCTTGTCGCCAACGTAGGCGGTGCGCTCACGCCCATCGGTGACCCTCCCCTGTTCCTCGGGTTCTTGCGCGGCGTTCCGTTCATCTGGACACTGGCCCATGTCTGGTACATCTGGCTACCGACGACCGTCATGATACTCACCGTCTTCTACTTCTTCGATAAACGAAATACGGATCCGGGTAGAGAAGTGAATCCCAGCGAGCCGATGATCCGTTTTCAGGGCACGAAGAGTTTCATCTGGGTCGCGATTATTATCGCTTCCGTGTTCATCGATCCCAATGTATTCGAGTGGGTCCCGGATCTCGGTGAGATGTTCGGTATTCCGTTCGGCATCCGCGAGATCATCATGTTCGCCGTCGCTTTTCTGTCGTTCGTTACCGCAGACAAAGAGGCTCTCGCCAAAAACGATTTTAACTTTGAGCCCATTCGTGAAGTTGGCTGGCTGTTTCTGGGTATATTTGCTACGATGCAACCGGCACTGGAGCTCATCGCGAATTTCGCGCAACAGAATTCAGAATCCTTGACGGTAGGAATGTTTTATTGGGGAACTGGCGCACTCTCGGGAATACTGGACAATGCACCGACCTACCTCAATTTCCTGGCTGCGGCAATGGGTAAATTTAGTATGGACGTCAATGCACCAGCGGATGTGGCCACGTTTGCAGAAGGCGTTGTGCAAGGAGGATCAACGTCCACCCTCGTGCTGCAAGCCATTTCGGTAGCAGCCGTCTTCTTCGGAGCGCTTTCCTACATCGGGAATGCACCAAATTTCATGGTAAAAGCGATCGCAGAGGCAAACGGATTGGAGACACCTTCTTTTATGGGGTACATTTTCAAGTACTCGATTCCGATTCTGCTTCCGATCTATTTTGTCATTTACGCCGTCTTTTTTAGTGGTTGGATTCTGTAACCGATATGCCTGGACGCGAACCACTTAATTCAGAAAAAATCGAACTCGCCCTCGCCGAACTTTCAGGGTGGGCCTGGGAAAGTGATACAATTAGAAAGCGATTCCAATTTTCGTCTTTCAAAGAAGCGATCAGTTTCCTTGTTCGTGTATCATTTGAGGCGGAATCGTTGGACCATCACCCGGAACTCACAAACGTATATAATCGAGTCGATGTAGTCTTAACCACTCATAACGCGGGCAATCGAGTCACCGAGACAGATTTTGAGCTGGCTCGCGCCATCGAACATTTCTCCTGGACCTGACCAACCAAATTTTTTATTCATTGTTCGTTTCATGGATCTAACGCAGTCCTTCTCTTCTCTCGGTGCCGATCTCGTAGCCACTTCACCACTCGTTCTAACGATGGTGATGGGCCTCGTAATCGTCGTCCTGGATGCTTTTTGGAGAAACCACCCTGCTATTCCGTGGATTACGGGGCTTACGCTGGCTTTTGGACTCGTCGCGGAGATTGCTCAGATCGGTGCTGCGTCCACTACCGCGTACTACGACTTACTCAGAGTGGGCGGAATGGCCTCGTTCGTCAATGCGTTGATTTTCGGGAGCGGAGTTCTGACTGTCATTCTGGCTCGACCGTATCTGGAGCGCATCGAACACCATCTTGGAGAAGTGTACGCCCTGATTCTGTTCGCTACGACGGGTATGATTGTCCTTGGCTCCGGCAATAGCCTGGTCACCATTTTTATTGGATTGGAGACCATGTCGATCTGTCTCTACATCCTTACCGGACTCGTTCGAACCCACAGGGGAGCCACGGAAAGCGCGTTGAAGTACTTCATTCTGGGGGCATTTGCAACCGGTTTTTTGCTGTACGGAATCGCCCTGCTCTATGGCGCTACCGGAACGATGTATTTGCCTGAAATGCAGAACGCCGTTGGCGACAATCAGATTATGTTCTGGTCGGGCGTTGCGTTGTTACTGGTGGGCTTCCTGTTCAAGGTGAGCGCTGTACCATTTCACATGTGGACACCAGACGTCTATCAGGGCGCGCCCACTCCCATCGTTGGCTACATGTCGACGGCCTCGAAGTCTGCTGCCTTTGCCTCGCTGATCCTGGTGCTGTACCTGGCCCTTCCCTCAACGCAGTGGAGTGTAGTACTCGCGATCGTCTCTCTCCTCACCATGATTTTCGGAAACCTGATCGCCCTGGCGCAGACAAACGTAAAGCGAATGTTGGCGTATTCATCAATCGCTCATGCCGGATATGTGCTCGTCGGCCTGGCCGCCGGAAGCCCGGAAGGATACTCCGGCGCACTCTTCTATCTACTGGTCTACACGGTTATGAACATTGGTGCGTTTGGCGTGATTGCGCTCCTCGAATGGGACGGGACCGAAGGAAGTGAACAATCCCTCGATTCGCTCTCGGGAATCGGGTATAAAAAGCCGCTTCTGGCCTGGAGCATGGTGTTCTTCATGTTTGGCCTGGCTGGCTTTCCCCCACTGGGAGGTTTCTTAGGAAAAGTTGCTGTCTTCGGCCCTGCGATACATTCTGGACTCACGTGGCTGGCCATCGTGGGTGTGCTTACGAGCGCGGTTTCAGCATATTATTACTTGAGGGTCCTGGTCGTCTTTTTCATGAAAGAGTCCGACCCGGATGTAGCCACCTACAACACAACGTTCGACGTACCTGGAATGTCAGCAGCCGTGATCGTACTCTGTGTTGTTCTGCTGATCGCGCTGGGTGTCGTTCCTACATTCCTCGACGTGACTGCTTCTTTTTTTGACGGCAACATGCTGGCAACAATCCCATAGAATGACCTCCCCGCTATAGGAGTCGCGCGACAAGAACCAGATGGTCTGAGCAAACCAACCGACACCATTAAAACCCGGATTTCATGTCACACACATTACCTGACTTGCCCTATGCCCATGATGCGCTGGAGCCGCACATTGATGCGCGGACTATGGAAATTCACCATGGAAAACATCATCAAGGATATGTAAACAAACTCAATGCTGCACTTGCCGACCAGGAAGACCTGGCAGCAGAAAAAATCGAAAAGGTGCTACGCGAGATTAACAGTGTTCCAGAAACCATCAGAACGGCTGTCAGAAACAACGGCGGAGGGCACGCCAATCACAGTCTGTTCTGGAACATTATGTCTCCAAGTGGCGGTGGTTCACCCTCGGGCGACTTGGCCGGTGCTATCGATGCGGCTTTTGGCTCGTTCGACGACTTCAGGAGTTCGTTTTCATCCGCAGCGGGTACACGATTTGGAAGCGGGTGGGCATGGCTCGTACGAACCGCGAGTGGAGACTTGCAGGTGTATTCGACGGCCAACCAGGACAATCCGTATATGCAGGGGGATACGCCGCTGATGGGACTCGACGTTTGGGAGCATGCCTACTATCTGAACTACCAGAACAGACGTCCGGACTATATTTCGGCGTTCTGGAGTATTGTCAGTTGGGAAGAGGTAGCGAATAATTTCGACCAAGCCGGTTAATCCTGAATTCGGCGGACGGATGGATACAACTTAGACGATTAGACTGCTCGTGCGATTGCCCGACGATATTCACTTCTATCAGCTCACGTATGAACTGGGAGAAGTGGCTCGCTGGGGCAGCTACCTGTCGACGGAGGAAGTCGAGCGCCGTGGCTTAATGAAGGCCGAGTCAAGGAAACGGTCTTTTCTTATGGGTCGTGCTGCTCTTCGATCGTTGTTGGGAGAATTGACCGGAGCCACCCCCGCCGAAATTGAGCTCACTGTACTGAATGACGGTCGCGTAGTCGCCCCGAAAACCCCATATCATGTATCGATAGCCCACAGCGGAGATCGAGCCGTTGCCATCGCTTCCGAACGCCGAGTCGGAGTCGATATCGAACAGATCGTCGAAAAACCGGAGTCGCTCCTTAGGTTCGTTCTTCACGAAGACGAACTCGAACATGTGAACGCTCTGCCGGTACCGAACGATCATCGACTTTTCCTGTGCTGGACGATGAAAGAAGCCGTATTGAAAGCGATCGGTACAGGGCTTCTGCGTTCACCAAAAACAGTGCGGCTGCACGTCTCGTACGAGGAGGGGAAAGCGAATGTAAAGGAGGTCGAAGGGTTTTCGTGGGAGGTGCTCTTCGAACAACAAGATGACTATATGCTCGCTGTTGCCGTCGAACCAGTGAAGTAGCCGGTAGAGGAAAACGGGTCTCCCGGTAAACCTGTCAACAAGAGTAGCGTTCTATTCGTGTCGCCAAGAAATCGTCCAGGAATTATCCTGAATTTGTATGGAAGAGACGGCCTACAAGCTAAAAAACGAGATACGCTTTGTAACGGCAGCCAGTCTTTTTGACGGGCATGACGCCGCGATCAATATTATGCGGCGCATCCTGCAAGCCGGCGGGGCCGAGGTCATCCATCTTGGACACAATCGATCTGTCAAGGAAATCGTCGATACAGCCATTCAGGAAGACGCTCAGGGAATCGCTGTCTCGTCCTATCAGGGCGGACACATGGAGTTCTTCAAGTACATGCATGACTTGCTGGAAGAACGGGGTGCCGGACACATTAAGGTATTCGGTGGCGGTGGCGGTGTAATCGTGCGTGAAGAGATCGATGAACTCCAGCAGTACGGTATCACGCGGATCTTTTCACCGGACGACGGCATGGACCTGGGCCTGAAGGGGATGATTGAAGTGATGCTTCGAGCGTGTGATTTCGCGACAACCGACACCGCTACAGTCGAGAAGCCGGCATCCGTCACAACGGCCACGGTTGGAGAGCTGGCCCGCGAACTGACCCAGGTGGAAGCAGCGTCGAACGGAGTCGCGACGTCAACCGGAGGGGACGGTGCTTCCGGGCGAGGTACTCCTAAGAGAAGCGCTCGCAAAAGACGCACTCGCAAAACCATTCCTGCAATCGGGGTAACCGGTACTGGAGGCGCGGGAAAATCAACTCTCACGGACGAGCTGGTCCGTCGATTCCTTTTAGACTTTGATGACATTCACATCGCCGTTCTCTCGGTCGATCCGACGCGCCCAAAAACCGGTGGTGCTCTCCTCGGAGATCGGATCCGTATGAACGCGATTTTCGGAGAAGAGGGCGACCGAGTCTTCATGCGCTCGTTCGCTACGCGCGAGGCCAACCGCGCTACATCAAGAGCACTTCGCGATAGCATTGACGTCTGTCGTATCGCCGGATTTGACTTGATCATCCTTGAGACTGCCGGAATTGGCCAGAGCGATACGGAAATTGCGGACCTGACGGATCTATCGATCTATGTCATGACACAGGAATTCGGGGCTCCGACTCAGCTCGAAAAGATCGGTATGTTGGATGTCGCGGACTTCGTTGCGCTGAACAAGTTCGAAAAAAGAGGAAGTGAAGACGCACTCCGTGACGTTCGAAAG
The DNA here is from genome assembly GCA_036985715.1 of Rhodothermia bacterium. Taxonomy (GTDB): domain Bacteria; phylum Bacteroidota; class Rhodothermia; order Rhodothermales; family UBA10348; genus SMXL01. Next base: position 8,979 of record BTQE01000019.1, on the reverse strand, counting down.
CAGATGCAGCGGAATCGGGAAGAATTCGAGGCGAGCCCCGTTGATATGCCCGTTTATCCGACCATGGCGTCCCATTTTAATGATCCAGGAGTGACCAAGCTTTATATGGGTCTTCTGGATCGACTGAATCAGGATTTTGAGTTTGGATGCACATCGAATCTAAAAGTCGACACAGACGATTCGGCAACGTCTGCTCGGGACGAGGCGCTTATCCCGGCGCAACGACAGGATTATCTGGGCGCAATTTCTTCGATCTGTAGAGACTACCGGGAGAAGGCGGAAGAGCAGATCGAAATCGCTAGAAAATGGGATGCGCTCAGCATCTCACTGGAACAGGTCGAACACGAAGAAGGCGCTGATAAAACGGCCGAGATACTCACCGGGCTCCAGAATGAGCGCTGGGAGGAGCTGCAGCCGGACTCAAAGGCCATCCTGGATTCGTGGGACGCCATGATGCAGCAGTACGGTGACGAATCCTTCACCTATGTTGTTCGGGGCAGAAATTTTACCGTCCCGTTGGTCTCGGAGTCGCTGTCAGGGCTACAGATCCCACGAGTGTCACTACCGCTCACAAAAAGCGCGGCCGACCGTCTTCGATTCGGCCTCATCGAAAATGTCCCCGGCAAATTCCCGTTTACGGCTGGTGTATTCCCCTTCAAACGAGAAGGCGAAGACCCGACTCGAATGTTCGCCGGTGAAGGAAGCGCCGAGCGAACCAACTTGCGCTTCCACCTGGTTTCTGAAGGGACGCCGGCAAAGCGTCTGTCCACTGCCTTCGATTCGGTAACCCTCTACGGATTCGATCCGCATAGACGACCTGATATATATGGCAAAGTAGGAAATGCGGGTGTTTCCATCTGCACGCTGGACGACATGAAGCGACTGTATTCCGGGTTTGATCTCTGCGATCCGGCCACCAGCGTTTCCATGACGATCAACGGACCAGCGCCAATGATCCTGGCCATGTTTCTCAACACCGCCATCGATCAGCAGGTGGAAAAACACCTCCGAAACGCCGGGGATTGGGAGAGCGTTTCGTCCGAACTCGATAAGAAATTAGGCCCGAGCCAGCCACGCTACGAACCTTATGGCCCGAACGGACCGGAAGACGCGCTCCCGCCCACCCACGATGGCTCAGGACTGGGACTCATGGGAACACACGCTCGGCAACTGGTCGAATGGGGCCTCTTGAGCAGCAAGGATTACGAACGGATTCGTCGTACCGCGCTGACAGCGGTAAGGGGAACCGTGCAGGCCGATATTCTCAAAGAAGATCAAGCGCAGAACACCTGCATTTTTTCGACGGAATTCGCTCTCCGAATGATGGGCGATGTTCAGCAGTATTTTGTCGACAACAGCGTCCGGAATTTCTATTCGGTATCCATCTCTGGATACCACATCGCGGAGGCCGGAGCCAATCCAATCACCCAACTGGCGTTCACCCTCTCAAACGGCTTTACCTATGTAGAGTACTACCTGGCTCGAGGTATGGATATCGACGACTTCGCGCCCAACCTCTCGTTCTTCTTCTCGAACGGAATGGACCCGGAATACAGCGTGATAGGGCGGGTTGCAAGAAGAATCTGGTCGATCGCTATGCGAGATCGATATGGCGCGAACGAAAGGAGCCAAAAGCTCAAGTATCACATCCAGACTTCAGGGCGCAGTCTTCATGCCAAGGAAATTCAGTTCAATGATATTCGAACGACGCTCCAGGCCCTACTTGCCGTCAATGACAATTGCAACTCGTTGCACACCAACGCATATGACGAAGCCATCACGACGCCGACAGAAGAGAGCGTACGGCGAGCAATTGCGATTCAGCTGATCATCAATCGGGAACTGGGGCTGGCCAAGAATGAAAATCCACTTCAGGGCTCCTATGTCATAGACGATTTGACGGACCTGGTTGAAGAAGCCGTTTTGATGGAATTCGATCGCCTGAATGACCGGGGTGGAGTCCTTGGCGCGATGGAGACCATGTATCAGCGTGGAAAAATCCAGGAAGAGAGCCTGGTTTACGAACGGAAAAAGCATTCAGGTGAACTCCCGGTGATCGGTGTGAATACGTTTATGGGTCCGGAGTCTGAATCAGAGGGTGATGGGCCGGTTGCCCTTATGCGGTCGACAACAGACGAAAAAGAGCGCCAAATCCGACATGTTGAGGAATTCCAAGCTGCTCACGGCGATGAGAGCGATGCGGCACTCGCCCGGTTGCAAGCCGCGGCCAGGTCTGGTGAGAACACGTTTGAATCGCTGATGGATGCCGTCTGTGTTTGTACTCTCGGCCAGATTACGCACGCGTTGTTTGATGTCGGTGGCCAGTATCGACGCAATATGTAACTGCGCTGTCTCGTCCGGTAGCGTCACCTTTTGGAATTTGGCTCGTAGTGTGCCAATACCCGAAAAACTACTTTAGCCCAAGCTCGGGATTTCCCGAAAGAAGAATATCATGCGACAAGGAACAGCACTTCTGTCCGTTCTTTTCCTCGTATTCATTGTAAGTGCCTGCGACGACTCGCGCGATTACGAGCGCGACAATGACGGCGAGTATATATCCGAGGAAATTCATGACCAGATTGAAGACGTTGGAGAAACTCTCGAACGGAAACGGGAGAAGCTCCAGGAAAGACTGGAAGAGGCGGAAGAAACCATTCGGGAAGAACTTGAAGAATTTGAAGGCGACGAGACGATTACGAAGGAGGAGTTGGAAGAGCTTCAAGATCGCATGCATGAATCGGCACGACGAATTCGCGACGAACTCAAAGACAGCGAAGAAGACTTCGAACTGGCCATGCAGGATCTGGGGTCTGCTCTAGAGCAAATCGGGAACGCGCTGAAGGAGGACGCCGATATCGAGCCGGTTCCCTATCGCAAGCTGCGCGATCTTCTCCCACATAAGGTTGCGGGTATGGCGCGGTACGACACGGATGGTTCGTCAAGCAGCGTGCTCGGTATTCGCGTTTCGAAAATCGAAGGCAAGTACGAAGGGGATCGCAATGATATGTCCATCGCCATAATGGACCTCGGCTCGATAAGCGGAGTGGCCGCACTCGGAATGGACTTCATCGACGCCAGGATCGATCGCGAGTACAGGGGCCGATTCGAAAAAACTACAGAGATCAACGGATATCCCGCATTTGTAGAAGTGGAAGACCGGGGACGAGGCCAGCGATACAGCGCGCTTATCATGGTAGCGGATCGCTTCATGATCGCCATCGAAGCCGAGGGTCGTGATCTGGATCGCGACATCATTGAAGAAGTCGTTGACCGCATCTCATTAAGACGCCTGAAGAGGCTGGCTCGGTACTAAGACTTGATCGCCGTCGTGCCCCTCCTGGAAAGGTGATGCGCCAGCCGGGTGGGCTCAGGAATTCTATACCGACCCGTGGACGCAAGTGTCAATTTCAGCGCGTCAGCGAGTTCCATTTTGTGGCCAACGCTCACGAATACCGGATTCACATTCGTCCGGGTACGAAGAACGGCCCCGAGGATTTCATCTTTCTTCGTAAGAGTCGATGACTCCCCTTTCGTTTCGCCCGGCTCTTTATAGGTACCGGTCAGCCTGGATTTCGCTACCCCGAGAGATGGTATGTCCAACAGCACCCCAAGATGACAGGCCAGACCAAAGCGTCGCGGGTGCGCCAGACCCTGCCCGTCGAGCATGATGGCGTCTGGGGTCACGGACAAAAGCTCAAGAGCCGGCAAGATCGCGGGAATCTCACGAAAGCTTAGCAAACCCGGCACGTATGGAAATACCGCAGGTCCCTCCCACGTTACTGAATCGACCTGGCTCAAGTTGTCCAGATCTAGAACTACGATTGCTGTTCGCACGCGATTATTCTTGACTGAAACGTCGATTCCGGCGATCAGTTGAACCTCTATTATCAGTGGTTCAATAACGACACGCTCGCGAAGGGAATGCTGAATGGCCACCGCTTCCTTCGGTGATACATCCCAATCGTGGTTAAAAGTGGTCTTAATCATCTAATCGAATACATTCGGATCCACGGAGGGTGCACGTCGTAGATGCCCACGCCAATCTCGGTCGCACATCTCGGGTTCAGACATCTTGGGTTCAGAAATGGGAATGCCACGTACGTCGTTAATTAAAACACATCCAAACGCCTCGCGAATAAAAGTAGGTTCAAGAAGGATTTGCTGCACCCTGTTCCTTTTTCAATTGGCGGTGTTTTCAGGAGTCGATGGATTCGCCCAATCTGCACGACCCGTCAGGGAGTTGCTCCCCAAACTCGATTTTGCTGGAACAAACACGATTTATCCGCCAGACTACACAACAATTGCAACCGTCTCCGCTACAAAGGCTCTTGGACTGAGCCTGATCCTTCCCGGCCTCGGCCAGCGATACGTGAATGGCGGTGACTGGGGCGGATGGGGAACGACATTCGCGATTACCGATGCGAGTCTCTGGATCGCACTGTTTGGGGGCGAGTGGCATCAAGATCAGCTCGTCGAGAGCTACACGTCACTTGCTGCAGGTAGTGCGGGTGCCGATGTGGTTGGCAAGGATCGGACCTTTTTCCTGAACCTGGCTACCTACAAATCCTCCGACGAGTTTCTTGAGACCGTTTTGAGAAATAGAGCCTGGGATCAGATCGACTACGTGAACAGCCCTTCGTTTCAGTGGAACTGGACCAGCGATACGGATTTCGTTCGATTCCGGGGTCTTAGAGAAGATGCCGAATCACTAAGACGTCGGCGCGGAATTCTCATCGCCTCACTCATTGCCAACCGAATCGTTTCAGGAATTATGGCTGCCTGGAGAGCCAGTCGAATAAAAGCAGAATCATTGACGATTCAGTTGGGCCCGCCGCCTCAGTTCGCATCGCTTCCAAATACCAAGATCAAGATTCGATTCTGAGATCACGGCAGCAATTTGAAGTGCTCGTCTACCACCGCCCTCTCGGTCGCGGGCGTTTCGGCCGGAAAACCGTACACGAAAAGGCTGACAACAAACTCTTTCTTTTCTGAAATGCCCAGAATGTTGTAAAACCCGGAGTCCCTTGTTACCGGACCGGTCGTCCATTTCATACCCACTCCGTGAGCCCAGAGAAACAGCATCATGTTCTGAGCGGCACAGCAGCACGCGGCATAGTCCTCTTTATCTCGGAACGAGTCGTCAGATTTTATACACGTGAGCGCAAGCCATCCCGGAATTCCAAGCCATCTTTTCAGTTTGTTTTCGGCCGCGACATCCCCACGATCTGCCTGAACCAATTCTGCGTTTCGTTCGGCAATCCTTCTGCTTGACTCCTCTCCGAGGACATAAAATCGCCACGGCTCGGTCAACTTATGATTAGGCGCCCATCGGGCCAGGTCCACGGCCTGCCTGATGAGGGCCGAGTCCGGTTTTTCCGGGTGAAAAAGCTGAATGGATCTACGCGTTCGTATTGCTCGAACAACGGATTCCCGTTCAACGGCAGTTGGAAAGAGATCGTTCATCGGATGGGCAGAATAATCGGATTGGGTGGCTCGAAGAAGGCCTGCCAATATACCCGCAAGAGGCGGACTTGACACGCGTAGGAAAGGAGGTCTATCTTCCAAATCCGCTTAGAAAAGAGCTGCGTAATGGGTCATTAGCTCAGTTGGCTAGAGCGCTACGGTGACATCGTAGAGGTCAGCGGTTCGAATCCACTATGACCCACATACCGCCCCGACGCGGCATCCGCCGCATAGGGGCGGTATACGTTTGTAGAGGCCTCGAACCGCGATAGAAGCGGTTCACACGAGGAGCGCGAAGCGTTCCGACTGGTGAGTGCTGAAAGCGCGAAAAAATCCACTATGACCCACCCGTGCTCGGGGATGGGGAGAACGTGATCCGGTGGATCGAATATGCGCACGACATGTACCTCCCGAGACTGCGATCAGTCGGTGCGGATCCCTTATTACATCAGTACCAGGACGATCCTCGATCTCAGGAGGTGCTTCGCAAGATCAGCTTGCGCTAGCAACCAATAGGTCCCATAACGTCCGGGTTGTCGAAAATGCGTGCCGGATCCGAAATACTGACGTAGCCCTTGCTGGACAGGCTATGATTCGAGCCGGATCACCTTTCAGAAAGCGACTGCGCCCAGTTCTGAGTCCAAACAAGCGTTGAGAACGATTTCACGTTTGGCTGACGAAAATCGACCTCATTGGCCGTCACTATCAAATAATTACCGGTCGGGTCTATATCGAAAGAGGCCGACTGGCCCCGAACCGACACAATGCGCTCGGGGCCTCCAAGGAGTTGAAGACCGGGTTTGAGCGCAACCGGCACGCGGTAGATCCCGTCTTCCAGAACAGCGTAGTATATATACTTTCCGTCTTCCGACCACTTTGGATAAAGCGCCGTCAGGTCGGTAATGATCTGGTAGCCGTTACCGCCCACTGATCTGACGGCAATGCCGGGATCAGGATAATATGAGAATGCGACATATCGGCCGCCGGGAGAAAAATCCGGGTACATCGTGTTCGCCTGCGTCGTGTCTAATGCGATCTCGTCACCAGTCTCCAAATTAATTGCGAGAATATCAGCTCCACTTCGTGCAGACAATCGAACGAATGCCAGCCATTTGCCGTCGGGCGATGGATTCGGTTGTAGGCCGTCTGGCACAATCAGGCGCTCTTTCCCACTACCTGCAGCCTGGCGTTGATAAACTCCGTCCGACCCCGATCCTAATGAAGAGAAATACAGGGTCGAACCGTCGGCGGACCACTTAGGATCGCTGCGAGAATCTCCGAACGTAAGCTGAGACGCAAATTCCGTATCCAGATCATACTCGGCAATGATGCTTTCGCCTGTCGCAGACGACACGTATTCGAGGACGACTTTTTCGAATTCGTGCGAAAATGACGGCAGAGAAGGAGAATACTTTGGAAAAAAATAGGCCTTTTTTTTCTCCACTGTATGCTCAGCAATGTCAACGACGAATAATTGAACTCGAGATGCAAGAGGCGACGTATTCGACAGTACTGAAAGTAAACTGCCCTCCGGACCGACCGAGTAGGAATCCCAGCGCATTGTCGGCAACTCGGCCAGCGGAGGCCCCGTAAACTGACGTGTTCGTGCATCGAATGGACGAACGATTGGCTGACTCGTTTGATCTTCCAGTTGGTATATAAGAAAACCACCGGGGACATACATAGGACTGAAAATACCGGGTTCTCCGTAGCTCGCGGTCCCGGTTTCACGGCCGACAAACAACGGATTCGATACCGTGTAACCGTTTGAGAGCACAGCGCCGGTCATCAGGCCCGAATCCCGATCGATACTCCACAAATAGGAATACGTACCCGGGCCAAATGACGTATCTGCCTTAAAAACTATGGTGGGTGACCGGTCGTCTAGATTGACGCGATAGACACCGTTGGATCCGCTAATGAGCACGTTGTGCCGGTCTTGCCACAGCGCAAATCTTCCACCTGAGGCAATCTCTTCTGGAACACCTTTGGGTACGGAGACCCGATACACGGTATTGGATGCATGGTAGGCCAACCAGCTTCCGTCCGGAGAAAAACTGGGGAATAAAGCGCCATCCGTGCCAGTCATATAATCGATCTTACCGCGGCGCGTATCCAGCAGGAAAATGCCATCTTGCCCCAGGCTGTCAGTACCGGTGAAGGCTATATATTCGGATGCAGGTGAGATGGTCGGATATTTTACGTTGCGAATTCCGTCCAGGAAGAGCGGTAATGTCCTCAATGTTTCAGAACCAGGACTCGAAGCATTTCGGGAGAAAAGGATGTAGCCCGCCACGAGCGAGAAAAGGATTGAAGCTGCTATAAGTGGCCATGTGGTCCGAATAGCAGCCTTGAATGTTGGCCGTTCTTCGACCGGACTCTCTTTGGACATTGTGCCGAGTGTATCAGGACTGGGCCTAGAGTCGGATGAGCCGGTAGCTGTAAGATCCACGTTACGGAGATCCACAAGAAGGTCCGTCGCCGACTGGTATCGATCGTCAGGCTTCTTGGCCAGGCACTTTTTCACCATCCATTCGAGCGCCATGGGGACTCCGGTACGGATTGCCGTCAGCGGCTCCGGCGATTCGTTCAAAATCGAGTAGACGATGGCCTGCTCGTACTCACCTTCAAATGGGTATTTTCCGGTGATCATCTCATAGAGCACCACTCCCAGAGACCAGAGATCCGATCGGAAATCGACATCTTCTCCCCGCGATTGCTCCGGACTCATGTAAGTAATCGTACCCAGTGTAGACCCCGCTCGCGTGAGAATCGTAGACGCATCCGTTTTGGCGAGCCCAAAGTCGAGAATCTTCGCTTCGCCCTTGGCCGTGAGCATCACGTTGCCGCTTTTGATATCGCGGTGAACGATATTTTTCGCGTGGGCGGCTTCGAGTCCGGAAGCGATCTGGGACGCAATTCCTACTGCTTCATCCAGCTTGAGCGGCCCTTTCTGGATGCGTTCGTGGAGCGTTTCGCCCTCGATGAACTCCATGGCGATGAAGGGGCGCAGATCGTCGTCTTTCGCACCCTCCGGAACGGCTTCATCTATCTCGTGAACGACCGCGATGTTTGGGTGAGTGAGCGAGGCTGCAGCGCGAGCTTCGCGGTAGAATCGTGCGCCGTCATCTTCACTTGCCAAGGACGCTGACGGCAACACCTTGATCGCGATCGTGCGATTGAGCTTCAGATCCTCGGCCTTGTAGACGATCCCCATGCCGCCACGGCCGAGTTCTTCGAGGATCTTGTAGTGTGAAAGGGTCTTGCCGATCATGAGCGCGAAGGGAATGTAATCTTAAAGAAACGGGGTCCAGGGCGGAAGTGCAATAGCCGGGAAGTTGAGTACGATCGTGCCCGTGCGTGACTCCGCCATAGATTGTGTGAACATCGACAGAAAGAGAAAATTAAACTGCGGGAGACAGCCGTCTTCATGGTAAATAATCTGCCTCCCTACATCGAATCAAACAGAAAGTCCGACGAGCATTTCTATTGACCAGTTTGAAACGATACCGACGG